>JAERTA010000058.1 GCA_016845205.1 Gammaproteobacteria bacterium | reverse complement strand
GCGCTATCTGCTACTTTTTCTTGTGCAGATAGTTCTGTTTCCATTGCGTATTCTTCTGTTAGGATGTCAGCGTTAATTAAACCCGCTTCAATCTCTCTAAGGGCAACCACGGTTGCCTTGTCTTTACCAACGTCTAAGGTTGATTTATAACCACCTGAGTTTAATTGATGTGCACGCTTAGCAGCAACCAAAACTAACTCAAAACGATTATCTACAAAATCCAAACATTCTTCTACAGTAACTCTTGCCATCTCTTTTAATTTTCCAACTTTAAATGCGATAAAATGGATTATTTTACACGAAAACAAAACTCGAGTCGATGGAAAGATTGATTGTTCTAGATACTGAAACCACAGGCATTGAGCCCTCAGAAGGTCATCGTATTATTGAAATTGGTTGCACTGAAATTATTGACAGAGAAATTACTGAAAATAATGAATACCATCAATACATTCAGCCTGATCGTCTGGTGGGTGACTCTGAGCGAATTCATGGTATTAAAGACAGTTTTTTAAAAGGCAAGCCAAAATTTGAAGAGATTGCTGAAGAATTTTTAGAATATGTTGAAGGGGCAACTCTCGTTATTCATAATGCACCATTCGACTTGGGCTTTTTAAACCACGAGCTCAAACTCATGGGTGTTGATCAGCGTATTGAAGACAACTGCACCATTATTGACTCATTAGAAGTGTCTAAGCAGCAACGACCAGGTACCATGCACAATCTAGATGCACTTTGTCGACGCTTTGATATTGATGCCAGTGCACGTACTGTACATGGCGCGTTACTCGATGCACAAATCCTAGCTCAAGTCTACTTAGCCATGACAGGCGGTCAATCTGCTTTATTTAGTGACAATAGTAATGACGATGATAAAAAATCTGAAACAAGTTCAATTATTAGGGTCGATGAAGCACGCGCTAAAATTAAAATAGTGCTTGCTAATGAAACCGAGCTTGAAGCACACAATAGCTACTTCGAATAATATGCAATATCAAGATTTACGAGAATTTATCTTAGAACTAGAAAAACAAGGCGAACTCAAGCGCATATCAACACCGGTTGATGCTCATCTTGAAATTACAGAAATATGCCGTCGCATACTTGATAAACAAGGCCCTGCTTTATTATTTGAAAATGTTAATGGCTCTGACATGCCCGTATTGGCTAATTTATTTGGTACTACACGACGTGTGGCAATGGCCATGGGGCAAGAGGATTTGGCCGCCTTACGAGAGCTAGGTAAATTATTAGCCGAGCTCAAACAACCTGAGCCACCCAAAGGTTTAAAAGACGCTATTGAGAAGCTACCAGTGCTCAAACAAGTGCTTAATATGCCAGTTAAATCGGTTAAAAAAGGCCAATGCCAAGAAGTGGTTATTGAGGGCGATGCCGTTGATTTATCTAAATTACCAATTCAAACTTGCTGGCCAAAAGATGCCGCTCCATTGATTACTTGGGGGTTAACCATTACCAAAGGGCCGCTAAAAAAACGCCAAAATCTAGGTATCTATCGCCAACAAGTCATTGGTAAAAATAAGCTGATTATGCGCTGGCTATCACATCGTGGTGGTGCGCTTGATTTTAAAGATTGGTGTGAGAATAATCCTGGAAAACCTTTTCCAATTGCGGTGGCTCTAGGTGCTGACCCTGCCACTACATTAGCCGCTGTCACTCCAATCCCTGACAGTTTGAGTGAATACGCTTTTGCAGGTTTGTTACGTGGCAAAAAAACCAAAGTTTGTTCGTGCACAAGCAACGACTTGCAAGTGCCAGAAAATGCAGAAATCATTTTAGAGGGCGTGCTTCATCCAGATGAGATGGCTGATGAAGGTCCGTTTGGTGATCACACAGGTTATTACAATGAAGTGGAACGCTTTCCTGTTTTTACCGTTGAAAAAATTACCCATAGAAAGAATCCAATTTACCATTCCACTTACACGGGCAAACCAATTGATGAGCCCGCGGTATTGGGCGTAGCACTTAACGAGGTGTTTGTGCCACTATTACAGCAACAGTTTCCAGAAATAACTGATTTTTATCTTCCACCAGAGGCTTGCTCTTATCGTATGGCGATTGTCAGCATGAAAAAACAATATCCTGGTCATGCTAAACGAGTAATGATGGGTGTTTGGTCATTTTTACGTCAATTTATGTACACCAAATTTGTGATTGTAGTGGATGACGACATTGATGTAGGAAATTGGAAAGAGGTAATTTGGGCAATCTCTACCCGAGTTGACCCAACACGTGATACCACACTCATTGATAACACGCCGATTGACTATCTTGACTTTGCATCGCCAGTATCTGGTTTAGGCTCAAAAATGGGTATTGATGCCACCAACAAGCTCCCAGGGGAGACTGATCGAGAATGGGGCGAATCTATCACTATGGAGCAATCAGTCATCGATAAGATTGATAGTATTTGGGATGAATTAAGCATTGACTAAGATGCTTAACAAAGTATAATTATCGTTTTTTCGGAGTGTAGCGCAGTTTGGTAGCGTATCTGGTTTGGGACCAGGTGGTCGGGGGTTCAAATCCCTCCACTCCGACCAAAA
>JAERTA010000057.1 GCA_016845205.1 Gammaproteobacteria bacterium | reverse complement strand
GTGCTGGCACAGCGGCGCGCTCATACAGCCCTTCAGCACTGAGTTCATAGACTTGAATCGCCAATGTATCCCAGCCGAATGGTCGCAATAGATAGGTTGCTGGCAGCTCTTTCATTACATCAACTGCCACCAATAAACCGCCCGCTAAGATACCAGGCGTCATCATTGGTAAATACACTTGCCAAATCAAACGTAGTCGTGATGCGCCCAATAAACGCGCACTTTGGGTATACACCGGCTTAATTTGCTGAGCCGATGCATCAATTGAGCTATAAGCAATTGCCATAAAACGAGACACATAAGCAAATAATAACAAAGCAATCGATCCAAAAATAATATGGTTAATACTCTCACCACCAAATGAATATTAATCTCAGAGATTTGATTAATACCATACAACAGACCTACCGCCATCACTGAACCTGGCAATGCATAACCCAACGTCGCCATGCGAATAACACTACTTAGCCAAATACTATTTTGCTTACACCGTCCTGGCAGGGCTAATACAGTGGCAATGGCTACAGTAATCAATGCTGCAGAAACGGTTAAAACAGAAGTTGAGCTAATCAGATCAAAATACTTAGCACTCCACTCTTCTCCAACTGACTCCCAACCCCATGCAACGAGTTGTAACATTGGCATCGCAAATGAGAGCATAAACACGCCCAATACAAACAAACTGATTAGCCAACCAACCACACCGCTAGCTTGGTAAGGTTTTTTGTTAGAGACATCAGCTGAATAATACTTGGCTTGTCCGCGGGCTTTTTTCTCAAAATAGATTAAGAAAAATGCCACGAGCACCAATAGCGATGCCAACTGTGCAGCCACCTCTACTGAACGATAATCACCCCAAGCAGAATAAATAGCCGTGGTAAAAGTATCGTAATTAAACAAACCTACCACACCAAAATCAGCCAAGGTTTCCATTAGTGTTACCAGTAGTCCAGCCGCAGCCGCTGGGCGCGCTAATGGTAATGAAATCTTAAAAAATACTTTAATTGGGCTCGCGCCAAGCAACTTACCCGCTTCAATCATATTAATCTTTTGACGCTTAAATGAAGCCCTTGTCATCATATAAACATAAGGATAAAACACCAACACAAAAGTCAGAATAATTGCCCACGATCCAGAGCGAATATCAAAGCCCGGCAAACCTAATACTTCGCGCATCCACACCTGTGCATAGCCCGAATAATCAAATACACCCAAATACACAAAAGCCAACACATAAGCCGGAATGGCAAATGGTAAAAACAGCGCCCACTCAAGCCACTTTCTACCAGGGAATTCTACCATGACGACCAAGTAAGCCAATATTGTACCCAGTAGCGTTACACCAATGCCCACGCCCACTAATAAAACAGCAGTAGAGCTGACCAAACTTGGCAATAGGTTTTCGGAAAAATGCGCCCAGAGCTCATGTTCAGGCAATAACCAAGATAGTGCCACCACAAAAATTGGCATTGCCACTAATAAGGCAAGAAGGCTGATCCAAATTTTGGATTTAAAGCAATTTTTTTCCAAGTGATTTCTCTAAAAATTTTCTAGTATTTTAAAACAACAAAACCCAAGGCAAAGCTTGGGTTTCGTAATAATTGTGTTTCTTTTTTTATCGATAACCCTTAAGCTGCATCAACTTAACTGCATCCGCTTGTAGAATACCTGCTTGCGACAAATTCATTTTATCTTGTTTAAACGAACCCCATGCAGATACCACATCATCTGATGCGACATTTTGATTGGCTGGATATTCTTTATTAAGTGATCCATAAATAGCTTGTGCCTTTGCTGACGACAAGTACTCCAGTAATTTTGTTGCACCTGCTGCGTTAGACGCATGCTTAGTTACACCAGCACCTGATACGTTAACGTGAACACCAGTTGTATCTTGGTTTGCCCAAAATAGCTTAAGTGGCGCATTAGGGTTTTTGGCAATTAATCGACCGTAGTAATACGTATTAACCAAGCCTACATCACATTGACCTGCAAGAATGGCGTTCATCACATGTGAATCTTTAGCATTTGGTGTAGCTGCCAAGTTATCTACCCAACCACTAATAATATCGCCTGCTTTGTCCTCACCATGATTGTAAATGACAGAAGCTGCTAATGACTTAGTGTAGATTTTTTTACTGGTTCTTAAGCATAACTTACCCTTCCACTTATCTGTTGATAAATCAGCGTAAGTTGATAAATCAGCTGGGTCAACACGCTCAGTTGAGTAAACAATTGTACGTGCGCGCACTGATAATCCTGTCCATAAACCATTAGGATCTCTTAAATGTGCTGGAATATTGCTTTTTAAAGTTTCTGTTTGAACACTTTGAAATAAACCTTGTGAGCCTGTATACCAAAGATTACCTGCATCGACTGTCATAAACATATCAGCTTGTGTGTTATCACCTTCAAGTTTTAAACGCTCGATTAATGCACCACCTTTACCCGTTAAATAATCAACTTTAATGCCAGTGTCTTTTGTAAACGCTTCAAACAACGGCTTAATTAAATGCTCTTTGCGTGAGCTATATACGGTAACTGAATCATCACTTGCCGCTTGCACTGCTGTGACACTTGAAACTGTTAATACTGAAAATATAACGGCTGATGAAATTAATGTCTTAACATTCATTCTTTTATTTCTCCTTTAATGATTTACTTAATAACTTTATTGATAATGATTATCAATTGCGAATGATACTCGTTATTATTTAATTGTCAACCTTTTATCTTGAATGGTACCCACTTTATCGGCAAGGACATTTGCCTCATCTTCATCATGGGTGACTAAGATAGAGGTAACTTGCGCTTTCTTAAGGATTGAACGGACTTGATCTACCAATTGATCTCGGTGTTTTTTATCTAAACTTGAAAACGGCTCATCCAACAATAACAGCTTTGGCGATGGCGCTAAAGCGCGTGCTAAAGCTACACGTTGTTGTTCACCGCCTGAAAGCTGATGCGGGTATTTTTTTTCAATACCCTTTAAGCCAATCAAAGACAACAACTCTTTAACTCGCGCCTGTTGCTCACTTTTAGATTGATCACTAATGCCAAAAGTAATATTTTTTTCAACAGTCATATGAGGGAATAACGCATAGTCTTGGAAGACCATACCCACTTCTCTTGATTCTGGTGTCACTTGGTGCTTGCCATCAGTAGATAATTGATGACCATCTAACTCAACTCTGCCTTGATTGGCATTATCCAACCCTGCAATAAAACGAAGCGCCGAACTCTTACCACTACCACTATCGCCTAACAAGGCAAATATATCACCTTGATCCAACTCTAGATTAAACCCATCTAGAACTTCGTTGTTTTGATAAGTAAGGGATAAATCGTTAACTGCTAACATTGAATAATGTAAATACTAATAAGAATGATTATCAGTATTATATAAGACAGTCGTGATTATTGCAAAGTTATTTATTCACAATGTCGGCATCGACTTTCTGTTGTGATAGGTATCACCATACTTCTGGCTTTCTTGCCTGTGCGCATAAGCATAGTAACTGATGCTACTAAAATACCAAGAGAAACACCAATCCATAATAATGAAGACCCTGGATGTTGTGCAAATGTTCCAACTTGATAGAACATTGTGGCGGAAAAGTATGCCAAACCAGTTGCCCAAAGAGCGCCAACTAAAGCCCAACTCTTACCAACCTCTCGAACCATAGCGCCAAATGCTGCAACACATGGGAAGTACAACAAGATAAACAGCAGATATGCAAAAGCGCCAACTTTACCGTCAAACCTTGAAACCATTGCTCCAAATGTAGCAGTTGAAACTTCTTGAGACTCTGCTGCAAGATCTTGTGAATGTGTATCTTCTAAAACTCCAAGACCTAATGGGTCTGAAAAATTTTGCAGTGCATCAGCAACATTATCAGGAATTGTTGCAAATGCCTCTTCTAACCCACCTACTAAACTATATTCAACTTGCTCTTCTTCAGCTCCAGACTCTTGCTCATCAATAGATGAATATAATGAATCAAGTGTACCTACCACAACCTCTTTAGCCAAAATACCGGTAACAATACCAACTGTAGCTGGCCAGTTGTCTTCTTCAATACCCATTGGTTTAAATACTGGGGTTACCGCTTGAGCTACTTTACTTAGCATTGAATCTTTTGAATCTTGATTGCCAAAGCTACCGTCAGTACCAAAACTATTAACTACGTTAATAACCATTACTACTAACACAATAATCTTACCAGCGCCTAAAACAAAACCTTTAAGCTTATTCCAAGTGTTAATCATTAAGTTTCTAAAGGCTGGCAATTGATAATTTGGCATCTCCATTAAGAAATCACTAGTATCCGCACCCCCTTTAAATGCGCGTTTAAGAATAAGTCCTGTCAATACTGCAAAAAGAATGCCAATCAAATACAGAGAAAATACAATATTCTGCCCGCCTACTGGAAAAAATGCCGCTGCAAATAATGCATATACTGCCAGTCTTGCACCACAAGACATAAACGGCGACATTAACACCGTGGTAATACGCTCACGATGGGTGTCAAGCGTACGCGCCGCCATAATGCCCGGCACATTACAACCAAAACCAACAATTAAAGGAATGAATGCCTTACCAGATAAACCAATTTTTCTCATAAATTGATCCATCACAAAAGCAGCTCTAGCCATGTAGCCTATCTCTTCTAACAGGGTTAAGAATAAATAAAGTGCTGCAATAATTGGAATAAAGGTAGCTACAACCTGAATACCGCCACCAATACCATCAGCCACAATAACGGTTATAAATTCTGGCGTGTTAATGCTGTTAAGAACATGAGCCACACCATCAATAAAGATTACACCAGCAGCCATATCAAAGAAATCAATTAAAGCACCACCAAAGTTAATACTCACTAAAAATAGCAAATACATTACCACTAAGAAAAATGGCACGCCTGTCCAAGACCCTAGTACTATTTTATCTACTCGATCTGATACAGTCTTTTTAAGATTAGTATCATGCTTAATGACTGCATTAGCGAATTGATTAGCTTGATCAAATCTAGCCTCAGCCTCTAGCAATTCAACCTGCTTATCATTGTTTAAATCTTTAGCGATTTGAATCTTATCGGTTGGATAATCAACCAGTAGGTTTTGGCTAGGTTTAAATTGATCAATCGCATTTGAAAAAATAGACAGATCTATTGACTCTTTAAGTGATACTGGAATCACCTCACAACCTAATGTTTGTTTCAGCTTAGTAATATCAATTTGCATGCCACGCTTACGCACCACATCCATCATATTAAGTAATACAACTACATTAACCCCTAACTCTCTAAGCTGAGTTGTTAAATATAGGCCACGCTCAAGCGTTGATGCGTCAACAATATTAAAATACAAATAATCAGGATTATTAAGTGCAAAATCTCTAGCAATTTGCTCATCAATAGAAGAATCTTTATCATCAATAGAATAAACACCAGGCAGATCTACAACCTCGTATGATTTGCCATCTATACTAAACTCACCCTCTTTTCTATCAACCGTTACACCTGGCCAGTTTCCAGTACGCTGTTTGGCGCCAGTAAGTAAATTAAAAAGAGTTGTTTTTCCAGAATTTGGATTACCAATTAAAGCTACTTTATTAAAACTCATAATAAATTTACCTCAACAAATTCAGCAATAGTTCTGCCAACACTCACTCGTGCATTACCCATAGCCAAAACCATATCGCCTCCTCTATTTCTTAATACAGAGACTTTAGATCCGTTGTTTACACCTAGACCCAATAGTCTAATTTTTTTAGAATACGGTAGATCAATGCTATTAATCACACACTGACAACCAACTGATTGTTTTGATAAGGAATTCATAAATTATTTATTTTTAGAATAAAGTTTTAAAAATTGTCTCAATTGTTCTTTGGTTATTACACAATAACTTTTTTGCATTTTTTTTAAATTTTAACTAATTATTAAATTTTATGTAAATGATACTGATTATCATTTACAATTGCAAGTGTTTTTTTTGTAATTTTTATTAAAAATACTTATTAGATAGTGATATGTCATAAAATAACGCTCAATATCAATACATTTATTTAAGAACTTTGAGTACAGAAAATAGAGCAAAGATTAGTCAAAAGGTTACGATAGTTGGTGCTATTGTTGATTTTCTATTGGCTATTTTTAAAGTCGTAGTTGGTGTAATTGGTAACTCTGGCGCTTTGATTGCCGATGGTATTCACTCGTTCTCAGATCTTTTGTCTGATGGTGTGGTTTGGTATGCGGCTAAGCATTCTGCCGAAGAAGCGGACGAAGAGCACCCTTATGGCCATGAGCGATTTGAGACTGTTGCCACATTGGGTTTGGCGATTATCTTGGCGATTATTGGCACTGGCATTATCTTTGATGCGTTTGATCGCTTAAGCAATCCAAGTGAATTGTCTCACAACACTTTGCTTTTAAGTGTGGCCGCCCTATCCATATTCTCTAAAGAAGCTTTGTATTGGTATACACTCAAAGTCGCTAAAACTTACAAATCAGAAATGCTGAAAGCCAATGCTTGGCATCACCGATCTGATGCTTTGTCATCCATTGTGGTGTTTATTGGTATTTTAGGTAGTTTGAATGGTTATTTATACCTTGATGGCGCAGCTGCTGTTGTGGTTGGCTTGATGGTGATTTATATTGCTTGGGAGCTAGGTACTAGTGCCACTAAAGAGCTGGTAGATACTTCTATTGATGCACAGCAAGTTGAACAACTACGTAATGCGATTGGCATGATTAGCGGTGTCAATAGTGTGCATTCATTACGCACTCGTAAAATTGGCCACACCATATCGGCCGATGTACATGTACAAGTAGACCCATTTTTAAGTGTAAGTGAGGGGCATATTATTAGTGTGAGTGTAGAACGTGTGGCTAAAGAGTGCTTAGAAGATTTACATGATGTAACGGTACATATCGACCCTGAGGATGATGAAACTGCCGCACCTTGTGAAGACTTACCTGAGCGTGCAGAGGCGCTTGGTATTCTTAATAAAGCCTTATTTAACAACCAGTGTGATGGTGAAATAAAGCGCATCCAACTGCATTATCTTGATGGCAAAATCCATGTAGATTTCTTTTTGCCACTTTCTTGTTTGTCATCTGACAAAAGCCAAGATGAAATTTTAGAAAAACTCACTGAAGTGGTTAGAGGGCTACCTGAGTTTGGTGATATTAAAGTTTACTTTGGTTAAAGCTTAAACTATAAACTGTGATATGCATGACACATCGCACCTGCGAGTGCATCTGCTGCGTCTTCTTGTGGGGCTTTATTAAGCTTTAAAGACTCTTGTACCATATAAGACACTTGGTCTTTAGCGGCATGACCCTTACCCACTACCGCCTTTTTAATTT
This sequence comes from Gammaproteobacteria bacterium, assembly GCA_016845205.1. GTDB lineage: Bacteria > Pseudomonadota > Gammaproteobacteria > PS1 > Pseudothioglobaceae > Thioglobus_C. The sequence continues at coordinate 10,042 of JAERTA010000057.1, read as the reverse complement.
GATTAGGGCTGTATTCCACCATGGCAATGCCGTTCATACCAGCTGCTGAAATAATCGCGCCTCGCGCATGGCCGAGCTTAATTGCCGCATCAGGATTGGGCCGATCTGGACGCATAAAAGCGCGTTCAATCACCACAACATCAGGCTGATACTCTTTAATCAGCTGGTCGATTTCAATAAAGATGGTGGTAATGCGCTCAGTGAGTTCACCCTTGGTGCGAATACAACCACTGGACAAATAAGTAAATTTGAGTTTTTGTGCTTTTATTAAGCCAAAACCGGTGACTCTTGAGCCAGGATCAACCCCTAGGATTTTCATAATGCACTTAACAAAAAATAATTACAAAGAGTTTACTATAAAACATTTACAACAGAGGCAAAACCTCCCGAACTTAAAGCCTAGAAAACTGTTATTAGATTTATATTAATACTTGCAAATAACTGGCGTAAGGAATTGCCTCGTACAAAACTGGTGACTCTTGAACCGGAATCAACCCCTAGGATTTTCATAAAAATATTTTATCAGTTGCTTGGCTTTGTTTAATATATATCAGGATTATATGATATACTTTTACTTTTCAAATTTAAAAGGGTAAGAAAATGGCAGTATTAGAACTAAACAAAGATAATTTTGATGAGACAATTCAGAACAATGACATTGTTATTCTAGATTTTTGGGCGCCATGGTGTGGTCCTTGTAAACAGTTTGCACCCACTTATGAAGCCATGAGTGAAAAAATTGATGGCGTGACGTTTGCAAAAGTTAATACTGAAGATGAGCAAGAATTAGCTGGTCATTTTCAAATTCGCTCTATTCCAACTTTGATGATTTTTAGAGAGCAGATTGCTATTTTTAATCAAGCGGGCGCTATGGCTGAAGCAGACCTTACAGCAATACTTGGTAAAGCAAAAGAGCTAGACATGGAGATGGTACGCAAGGAAATTGCAGAACAGGCAGATAAAGCTTAAATCAAATCTGAATAAAGTTTTTCACTAAACCCAACGGTTATATCATCCCCCGTTACTAAAACGGGACGTTTGATAAGCGTTGGGTTTTTTAACGTCAGCGCTAAAGTAATGTTTTGTTTTTCAGCATCGCTAAAGTTGCGATACGTGGTTGAGCGTTTGTTAATTAACTTATCCCAGCCTATAACATCCACAAAGCCTTGCAGCGTTTGCTCATCAATTGGATTTTGACGAAAATCAATAAATTCAAAATCTATATCTTGTGCTTGTAAGAATTTTTGCGCTTTTTTAACGCTGTCGCAGTTTTTAATACCATACATCTTCATTGGTTGAAATACTCCAATATTTCACGGCCTTCGTCATCTAGGATAATACGCAAGCCCTTGTTAGGGTAATGCCAGTATTCAACACCTGGCCCAGCCAGTTCAACACGTGCTGGTTTTTTAAACAAACCCAGTAATGTGTCAGAGGATAAATCGGCACTCGGAATAAAGGTTAGTGCGCTAATAGTTAAGCCAAACATTGAAGACTCGCCAGTTTGATTGAAGATGGTTTTTTTATTCCCCGTTGGCATGACTTCCGTTTCTTTAATGTGGCTGCTTAGATAATCAAATTGCTGGTCATTAAGCGCTAAATTAAGAATAACCTTGGCAGAAATACCGCCAACTTTAGTACTTGAGAAAAATACTTCTAATGTTTGTTTTTGGTCTTTATCTTCAAACAAAGAAGCTTCAACCTCGCTACCAAATAAACGCATAGATTCAGCCAATGTACTCTCGCCCATGGTTAGGCCAAAAACAACGGTTTTGCCTTGCTCATTAACATAGCTTTGCCAAGGCATGGCTTGGTTATCAGGGATTTCGACATCACGTGTACTTAGGAAAAACACGCCATAGATCACAAAAGCAAGCAGTAAAATAACAAGAACTATTCTGCTTTCTTTCATCGGTCAAATGGGGGTTTGTTGGCTTTGGACCTTAGCCAATTGAGCGCTTTAAAGGTGGGCTCGTGGTTAATGAGTTTGAGCTCTAGCTTACGCTTGCCTGGAAATTCCATTAAAAACAAACCTATCAAAATAGAAATAACGCCTTGACCAGGGGTCACCAGCATAATAATACCGGCAACTAAAAGCACAAAGCCAATCAGTGTTCTGATAATAACAACCACTAAATGACCAGGATGTTTGATTTCAACCTTGTGTTGGTTGGTATGAATAAAATAGTCTTGAGGAATTTTTCCTAATAAAAATGGGGTCAACAAAAGACTAACAACAAAAACAATAAAAGAAACAACGCCTACCCAAATAAAATAATGCTGGTAATCTGCTGTGGCTTGAGTAATAAAATCTAGCATTCTAGCAAAAAGGTGACTGGGCCGTCATTGGTAAGTGAAACCTGCATATCGGCGCCAAAAATACCGGTGGCTACTGTGTCATGTGCTTTTTGCATTTGATGCACAAAATAGTCATACAGCGCTTCGGCTTCAACTGGTGATTTAGCAGTAGAAAACCCTGGTCGGGTGCCTGAGGTAGTATCAGCTGCTAACGTAAATTGAGAAACAAGTAACACACCGCCATTTTTATCAGTAACGGATTTGTTCATTTTCCCGTCATCATCATAAAATATACGATAAGACAACAAGCGTTTAATCATTTTGTCAGCCTCGGCAAGTTCATCGTATTTTTCAATGCCAATAAATACTAACAATCCTTGTTCAATCTGGCCAGTTACTTGGTCATCTACCTCAACCTGAGCCTTGCTAACACGTTGAATTAAGGCTTTCATTACTAGAGGCTGTTACGAGCTTAGATGTGACACATCTGCCACAGAAAGGAATAAAGATCTAATCCAATTAAGCAACGTTAGACGTGCTTGTTTTAATGAGGCATCATCCGCATTAAGCATGACTTGATCAAAGAATGCATCAATAGTGTCTTTGAGACTAAGCAGCTCACTCATTGACTGAGTGTAATCACTACTACCATCAAGTTTGTTGGCAACTGTTTGTGTTGCTTCAAACAATGCTTTTTCTGCTGATTCTACCAATACACTGGTGTCAACTTCAACACCTAAATCTTGATGATCTTTAAGCATATTAGCAATACGCTTGTTGGCTTCAATTAAGCTTTCTGATGCACTGTTATTGGTGAATTCGTTAAGTGCGCCAACTCTCAAGTGAAAATCATAAGGCGACTCTGGACGTACTGCTAATACTGCTTCAAATGCTTTAGAGCTAACTTTTTGCTCTTTGTAGTAGGCACGCAAACGATCCATCATAAATTGATAAATAGCATCTGCGCTCGATCTATCTACTTCTGGGGCATGTAATTCAAGTGATTGTTTTATTAGTGCTTTAAGGTTAAGAACAAGCTTACCTTCCACCATGATTCTTAGTAAACCTAGTGCCATCCTTCTAAGCGCGTATGGATCCTTTGAGCCTGTTGGCCCTTGGCCAATGCCGTAAATACCAGTAATAGTGTCAAGCTTGTCGGCAATTGCGACAACCAAGCCTTCAGCTGTTGACGGCAAAGTATCACCAGCAAACCTTGGGTGGTAATGCTCACTAATAGCAGTTGCTACAGCAGCGTCTTCGCCATCATTGTGCGCATAATAACCGCCCATCACCCCTTGAAGATCGGCAAATTCACCAACCATGTCGGTCACCAAATCAGTTTTAGCAAGTAGGCCCGCACGGGCACTGTGATCAGTATTAGCGCCAATAGTGTTAGCAATATAGGTTGATAAAGCCTCAATACGCTTAGCCTTATCACCCATAGAGCCTAGAGATTTCATAAATAAAACGCTGTCTAATTTAGGTAGGCGTGAGGCTAAAGAATTGGCTTTGTCTTGCTCCCAGAAAAATTCTGAATCTGTTAGGCGCGGTCTAATCACACGCTCATTGCCATCGATGATGACTGATAAGTCGCTAGACTCAATATTAGCAACTGAGATAAAAGCAGGTAATAATTTGCCGTTGTTATCCACCATGTGGAAATACTTTTGGTGTGACTTCATGGCTGAAATAAGCGCTTCTTCTGGCACATCTAAAAATCGTGCATCAAAGCCACCTGAGAATGCTCTTGGATATTCAACCAAAGCACAAACCTCATCCAATAAGGACTCGTCAATGACTGCATTTGACTGGCAATCAAGTGCGACTTGCATCACTTGCTCACGAATCATCTCCCTGCGCGCGTCAAAATCAACTTCAATTTGCGCTTTGTTTAATAAGGTTTGACGATAATCGCCCGCACTATCAATGCTAAATGTTTGTTCACCAGTAAAACGCAAACCTCGTGTGGTATTACCACTACTTAAACCCATTACTGTTGCTTCCACCACATCACTACCCAGCATCATGATTAACCAATGTGTTGGGCGCACAAAGTTAAAGTCTAAATCACCCCAACGCATGGCGCGAGTAATTGGTATTTTTTTGATTGCTGTATCAACAATATCTTGCAATAAATCTTGTGTTTTTAGACCTTTTTGCTCTTTGGTAAAAAAGTAATAATCGGCCTTGCCAAAAGCTTTTTGTTCTAGATCGTCTTTACTAACGCCGCATGATTTTGCAAAACCTTCCACCGCTTGATCAGGCGCACTCACTGATGGGCCTTTACGCTCAATAATTTGATCTTCTTGTTGTAATTGAAGCTCACTCACCAATACAGCTAAACGCCTTGGTGTGGCAAAAGACTCAACCTTAGTAAATGCTAAATTAAGCTCAGACAATTGCGTGGTTACATTGTTTGTCAGTGCGCTAGACAGTTGTTTTAATAACTTAGGTGGTAGCTCTTCTGTGCCTAGCTCTAATAAAAAATCTTGTGTACTCATACTATTTGAAACCTTAATTTACCTTTGTTTAAATCAACCATCACTGAGCGTGCGTAGAGCTTAGTCGGTACGACATCAAACTTTTTGTATACACCGGCAATAGACACCAATTGCGCATTAAAAGAATGAATAAAAATCGTGGCTTTTTCATCGCCAGAAATACCAGCAAAGATTTTACCTTGCACTTCTTTATAAGCAGAAACACTACCATACGACATCACTTCTGCATCTGATTTGACCACACCTAGCAGCACTAAATCGCTGTCCATTGCTACTACTTGCGCAGATGAATATACCTTGCTAGCCACAATCTTAGGCGCTTGATAAACTTTGTCTTGGTGCGGATTAGGTGGCTCGTCGTTGGTGATTTTTTTAGGGGTTTTCGGCTTGCTCGGTGTGAGTGATTTACCAAACACTGCCAAGCCTGAAAATTTGGCAAAATCAATCAACTCTTGTTTGCGCGAACGAATACCTACCGCTACCATATCATTTTGAGTTAGGATTTCTATTAATACGGCTAGCTCATTAGCCTGAAAATGTTTGTTTTCAATCTCAAGAATTACTGGTGCATGCTGGAATTGTTTTTTATTATTATTGGCTAAATCAGCAATCTCAGTCAACAAATCATCGATGTTATTGGTCAACACTCTTAGCGTATAAAGCGCTTCAGTTTGGGTTTTCACTTCGATTAAATTTGCTTTTTTCATCGGTTTAATTCTTCCAGCTTTGTGTGCAATCTAGAAAATGCCAAACACGTTTCATACCAGTATCACCACTCAACATTAACTCTAATGGCGCTTTGTGTTTAAATTTCTTAACTGGTCGTTTAAGCCAAATAGCAGCATACTCACGATTGGTTGGATAAGTTGTACCTAAAGACTCATGAATACCCAAAATCATCTCGCTACGATTAATAGAGGTTTGGTCAAAATCAAAAGATTTGTCACCCCTTCTATACAAATATAAATGTCTAGCTTTGATTGATGCGGACAAACCAAGCAATGTAATTTGATCTTGATCGGCTAATTTCCACTGCTCCATTACTTGGGTCAGCTTAAGCGTTAGCTGGTTTTTTTGATCATCCGTAATGCTATCAAGGTCTATCATTAGTTCACCCTGAAGTGGAATAAGATCTCACGATCAAATACATTTTTATCTGGTGCAGGCGGTAATGGTGAAGCTTTGTATACTGCACGTTCAATCGCATCTTTAAAAGATTTCGACTTAGTGCTATTATCAACAATACAAGATTGCATGTTTACACTTTGCACGTTGCCATCAACATCTTGTAAGATATGGACATCACAACTCCAATGGTCTTTTGCGCCTTGGTAACGCCATTGATTATGGACTCTAGAGGCGATTTGATTAATGTAATTCACCTTAAGTTCATTTAGAATATCCTCTTGGGCGATTTCTCTATCTTGATCTTCTTCGGCTTGTATCTCTTTGGTTAAGGCGCGTTTTGACTGTTCTTTTTTAAACTTCTTTTTTTCAGCTTTACGTTGTTTCTCAATCTCTTGTTTTTTCTTTTCAGCCAGTTTGGCTTTTTTCTCAGCTTCTAAGCGCTTCTTCTCTGCCAATTCTTTGGCTTTTTTCTCTTTTTTAGTTTTGGCTTTAAGCTGGTTAATTTTTCTTTGCTTTTGATAACGCTGATCTTCTAATACTCTTAGACGCTTTTCTTCACGTTGAATTTTTAACGTTTTCTTTTTTTGAATATCAATCAAGCGTTGCTTTTCTTTTTTGATTTCAGTTAAATCGATAGTAACTGCTTTAGGGATTGCTTTTGAAGCGGCTTTTTTAGGCTGCTCTTTTGGGATCTCCCAGCGCTGTACATTAGAAAAAATTAGCCCAATTAATAAAATAAGGTGCAGTACAACCGCCACCCAAAAAGCAATTGGATGACTTTTAGCGATTGCAGGCAGTTTAATTTTTTTAATGAAATCTATATTCATACTTACGTAGCATCTGGCGATTCAGTCACAATGCCAACTTTATCAACGCCATTTTTTTGCAAGAAAGACATTAGCGCAATCACTGAACCATAGGCCACTTCTCGATCGCCTCGAACAAAAACTTTCATTTGCGGGAAGGCTTGCAATCTGGCTTGTACGCGTGCAGCAATTCTACCTAAAGGAAGTCGCTCTCCTGAGCCTACCTCAGCATCTTCGTCAGCCATTGAGTTAATGAAATATTCGCCTGCTCGATTAATGGTAATAATGGTGGGTTGTTGCTCGGTAAAGTCGATCATTTGTGCTTCTGCAGCAGGCAAATCAACATCAATGCCTTGTTCAATAATCGGCGTGGTCATCATGAAGATCACCAAGAGTACTAACATGACATCAATATAAGGCACAATATTGATTTGCGCATCAATATTTGGTCTGGCACGCTTTGGTAATTCAATCATGCTAATTACTGCTGTCTTTGGAAGATAACAAACAACTCTTCAATAAAGGCAGTATATTTGTTACCAATGGCCTCAACTTGAGAAACTAAACGATTATAAGCAATGGTAGCTGGAATCGCTGCAAACAAACCAAAGGCTGTTGCAATAAGCGCCTCTGCAATACCAGGTGCTACAATCGCAATGGTCGCTTGCTTAACAGAGGCTAAGCCAATAAATGAATGCATAATCCCCCATACAGTACCAAATAAACCAATATATGGGCTTGACGAAGCAATCATTGCCAGCACACTCAAGCCGCCATCTAGGCGATCAATCTCGTCGTTGGCTGTGGTGTTCATTGAACGATAGGCGCGTTCAGAATTCATCACCAATGCTTGATTCGAAGTAGATTTTGAATGAGTAAACTCACCATAGCCTGAGCCAAAAATATGCTCCATCGGTGTGCGTTGAGATACGATTTCAGGAATTTGAGTATGAAGCTTGTCTAAATCTGTATCAGCTAAAAAATTATGATGGAAAGTTTTAATGTCACTTTTCGCATCCATTAAAGTTTTCTTTTTCGATAAGATAATCGTCCAAGAATAGACACTCATTAATACCAAGATAAACATAACCACTTGTACTACAAAACCAGCACTAAGAATTAGGCTAAGAATACTCAAACTATTATCCATTTATTTTCTCCAAAATGATTGGCGGAATACCGCAAGGTTTAAAACTATCAGCATGTAAACATGCCACGGTTATTTGTGCTTCAAATAATACCTTATTTTGCTTTGAAGGCATTATTTTCTGTGAAAAAATCAAGCTTGCTCTGCCAACTTTTTTGATTGAAGTTTGCACATTCAATAAATCATTGAATTTGGCTGGTGAATGGTAATTAGCATTGATTGATCTGACTGCAAAAATAATATTGTGTGTTTCAATCAAATCATCTTGCTCAAATCCTAACCCTCGAAGGTATTCGCTACGCCCTCTTTCGATGAATTTTAGATAATTAGCATAATAAACGACGCCACCGCTATCTGTATCTTCGTAATAAACTCGAACTTCTAAATTACTCATTAAATAAGTCTTTTTCTTGTTTGGGGTTTGTCAGCCCTAGGTGTGAATAAGCAAGATTGGTTGCACTTCTGCCTCGTGGTGTACGCATAATAAACCCTTGTTGAATCAAATAAGGCTCTACCATGTCTTCTAACGTGCCTCGCTCTTCACCAATGGCAGTTGAAAGTGTGTCCAACCCCACCGGCCCACCTGAGAATTTTTGAGTCATAATGGATAGATAGTCTCGATCTAGTTGCTCCAACCCTTGCTCATCTACTTTAAGTGTAATGAGTGCTTCGTGTGCAATTTGTTGGTGAATGACGCTGTTGGTTTTTACATCAGCAAAATCACGTACTCGACGCAACAAGCGGTTGGCAATTCTAGGTGTGCCGCGTGAACGCTTGGCAATTTCCAATGCTCCATCTGCTTCTATATGAATATCTAAAATATTGGCCGAACGCTGAACGATTTTTTGTAGATCGTTAACTTCATAAAATTGTAAACGCTGCACAATGCCAAATCGATCTCTTAATGGAGAGGTTAGCATACCAGCACGAGTGGTAGCACCAATCAGTGTAAAGGGTGGCAATTCTAATTGCACAGAATGCGCTGCCACACCTTCGCCCACCATAATATCCAGCTTAAAATCTTCTAAAGCCGGGTAAAGAATTTCCTCAACAACAGGATTAAGACGGTGAATTTCGTCAATGAATAAAATATCATACGGCTCAAGTTTAGTGAGTATGGCTGCCAAATCACCAGAACGCTCTAACACTGGACCAGAAGTTTGCTTAAGCCCCGCGCCCATTTGATTAGAAATGACATTAGCCAGCGTGGTTTTTCCTAGGCCAGGTGGGCCGTAAATAAGTGAATGGTCCAACGCATCGCCGCGCTTTTTGGCGGCTTCAATAAATAGTGACATTTGTGATTTAACATCTTTCTGGCCAATGTATTCACTTAGGGAATCTGGGCGTACCGACGTCATGATAATGTCTTCGTTGCCTTGGTCTTTTCCCTCTACTAAAGAATCTTGCTCTATCATGTTAAATTGCTGAATTTTTCTATCATTTTAACTCATTAACTCCGCTAATCAATAGCTTGATTTTAATTGCTTTCGTTAAATGATTAAGTCGCATAATTTTAGGATAACTAACCCCGTCAATTTTCTGATAACTGTCAATGTTTACATGCCATTCTTGGTCAATAGATTCTTGATGTTTAAACAAGATAAGTGCCAGTTTTTGAATTGGGAAATACCAGCCAAATTCATCAATCATCCACTGTTTTAAATTGGTGTCAATCTGTTGATCATTGACACTTAAACCTTGGGCATTTGACTTAACAATAATTTGACCTAATCCAAGTGAGGCGCTTAGTGTGAGCGTATAATCTTGATTATTAAAATCAATTGTAAAGTCAATGTTTTGATTGCGCTCGCTTGTTGACACACTGGCCCTACCCTGCGTATACCACTGCGCGGGAATTGTGAGTGATGAACTTGGTTTTACAGGTTTGTTTTCAAGTGTGCTACAGCCTTGTAAAAACCACCCAAATAGTAATATTATCATCCATTTCATAGGATGCTCATTCTAACACCGACAAGGGCTCTCATTGTATAATCAAGCGTTTGTTTGAGTTTGTTTATTAATTCTTTTATGCAACATATCGCCATTTTAAGTGTTAACCATCAGCTTGCGCCGGTCGAAGTGCGTGAGAAAGTTGCGTTTGCATCTGGCGAGCTAAACAACGCATTGACACAACTTAAGCAGACTAAAGGTGTTGAGGCGTG
>JAERTA010000056.1 GCA_016845205.1 Gammaproteobacteria bacterium | reverse complement strand
ATATTAGAAGTAACCGTTGTTAAAAAGGATGAAAACGCCTTTCCTATTATCGTTAGTCACTTTGAGCTAACTGGTAAGGACGCACAAGACAAAGATATTTCTAAAATCATTCAAGCTAATTTAGAGCGATCAGGGCGTTTTAATGTGGTAATTCCAGACGCTATTATTGATCAAAACGTTGATGCAAAGCACTGGAAGCGTCAAAATATTGAAGCCGTGGTTAGTGGCGCTATCGAGCAACAAAGTGACAAAATTTATAAACTAAACGTAAGTTTGTTTGATGTTTATAGTAACAAACAGTTGTTTACCAAAACCACACGTGTTCATGTGAGTGGTTTTAGAAAAGTAGCACACCAATTGAGCGACCATATTTATGAAGCGCTACTAGGTGAAAGCGGCTCGTTTAACACCTTGCTAACCTACGTTACAGTGACTACTGACGCCAATGGCGACAAACAATATCGGCTGAATATTTCTGATTCTGATGCGATGAATGTTAAGAGCCGTATCAAGCTTAAAACCCCGATACTATCACCTGTTTGGTCGCCTGATCGAAAATACGAACACAAGAAAATCGCCTATGTTTCTTTTGAAAATGGTCGATCAGAGGTGTTTATTTGGCATCCGTATACACGTCGTAAAATTGAAAAATTACCCCGTTTTGATGGCATTGCCTCAGCGCCAAGTTGGCACCCAAATGGCAAAAGCTTGGTGTTAACTTTATCTAAAAATGGCAATAAAGATATTTATTCTTATGACTTAGATGACAAGAAACTAACTCGATTAACACGCAATCCTAGTATCGATACAGAAGCCAGTTATTCACCTGATGGTACGCGACTTGCCTTTACCTCTAATCGATCAGGCCAAGTACAAATTTATATTAAAAACTTAATCACCGGTAAGATTAACCGTGCCACTTTTGAAGGTCGCTACAATGCCAAAGCTGTGTTTTCACCCGATGGAAAAAGCCTAGCGATGGTGCACCGAATTGACAATGATTACCGTATTGCCATGCTAGATATTGAAACCAAAGACCTGAGTATGATGACCAACAATGAGCTAGACGAATCACCTTATTTTTCGCCGAATGGTGATATGATTATTTTTGCTACGAATCGTGACAACAAAAACTTATTATCTGTGGTGTCGGTTGAGGGTAATCGATCTTACGAACTTTCTTCACAAACAGGTGAAGTTAGAGAACCAAATTGGTCAACTTATTTAGAAAAATAAAACAGGGGAATAAAATGAAAAAACTTGCATTACTACCATTGATTGCCATTTTGAGTGCTTGTACAGGCGCAGGCGGTATTTTGGAATCAAACACTGTGGTGATTGAAGAAAAGGGCGCCAAGGGTAAGGCTGTTGATGCAATTGTGCGCGATGAGTCTAACTTTAATTGGAGTGATCTAACTAAGCCATTTAGTAAAGACAACAACACAACACAGGCAAGCGCTAAAGCACAAGCGGTTTCTGAGCTAAAAGCCAGCGATACTAATTTTGTTTTATATTTTTCATACGATGGTACTGATATTGGCGATAAAGCCACCCAAGATATCATTAAGCACGCAAACTTCATGAGAGACAATCCAAGTGTTAAATTACGTTTAGAAGGACATGCAGATGAGCGTGGTACGCGTGAATACAATCTAGCTCTTGGTGAGAATAGAGCTTTGGCTGTAAAAGAAGTGCTAAGCCTATACGATGGCATGAATGGTAGGATTGAGGTTATTAGCTTTGGCGAGGAAAAGCCAATCGCTAAAAACCACGATGAAAGCAGCTGGGAAAAGAATCGACGTGTTGAATTTATTTACGAATAAAGGCTAAAAATAGATGAAGCGTTTAGGTTGGATGGTGTTAATTGGGTTGTTTGCTATGCAAACACCCTTTAATGCGCTCGCCCTAAATGTTGAAAAAGTGGTTAAAGATAACCATAGAAATCTTAAAAAAATAAAAAAAGCCAATCGGGAGTTGCTTGGCCATATTGAACAATTACAAGAGCAGCAAAAAACCTCTCATCAAAAAATTACCGAATTGTTTCATTTAATGGAGTATAAAAAATCTTCTAATGTGGTTAAAGAAACCATGTTGCAGGTTAGAGAAGAAAACAGAAAAGCTAAAAAACTCTATACCAATGCTCGCAGTTTATTGGTAACTGATCAATACAATCAAGCCATTGATTTGTTTTTAAACTATCTGGATGTATACCCTGATAATAATTATGTACCTGATGCGACTTATTGGTTGGGCAGGGCTTATGCAGCCAAAGGTGATCGTCATAATGCAAAAAAGATTTTTGTTAGCTTTCAACATGACTATGCCCTACATCACAAGTTTTCTAACTCACTCTACGAACTTGCAATCATTGAACATGAACTCAAGGAAGATAAAAAAGCGACCCAGTTACTTAAATCAATGATTAAGAAATTTCCCGATCATCGCTCTATTAATCAGGCGAAAGAATTGCTAAAAACAATTCAAAAGCAACAAACAGCAAACCCTGTTGCCAAGCCTGAGGTTAAGTCTAAAACAACCAAAGCCAAGTAAAAAGTGAAGGCTTTATCAATTCCTAGTGTTGCACTAGATGCACTGTGTCAGTTTGACGCTAAGCGCTACCCGTTTTTATTAGAAAGTGTTAGTCATAATCAAGCCAATCGTTATTCGATTTTGTTTGCACATCCAGCCGAGCAAATTGTTTTAAATGATTTAGATGAATTTGATTTTTTATCAACCTTGGAAGCAAGTGTTGACACGCCAACTGTTGAGAGCGATTTGCCTTTCACCGGTGGTTGGTTCGTTTATCTATCATATGAATTGATTGGGCAAATTGAGCCTGTTTTAAAGGATGATTTGCATTTGGGCAATCAAGCAGTGGCGATTGCCGTTAAAATTCCAACAGCGATTATTATTGATCACACTGATGATCAAACTTATTTATTAGACCAGTTTGACAACCAAGCACGTATTGACCAAGTGTTGGCGGACATCAAGCATTTAAGCAAGGTTGAAGAAACCAACATTAAAGGTGAGTTGTCTTGGGAAGAAGAAGCTAAGTTTTTGTCAGGGGTAGAGCGTAGTCGTGACTATATTGTGGCTGGCGATGTATTTCAGGTAAATTTATCACGCCAATGGCAATGTCAATTAAGAGGTGATATTCAACCGACGCAAATTTACCAAGCTTTAAAACAATCAAATCCAGCCCCTTTTGCCGCCTTGGCGCAATTTAATAATTTTAGTATTATCTCTTCTTCGCCAGAGCGTCTGTTTAGTGTGGATGGCGATCAAGTAGAAACTCGTCCAATTGCTGGCACGCATCCACGTGGTAGTGGTGAAGAAGATGAACGCCTAAAGGCTCAATTGATTAACCATCCTAAGGAGCAAGCTGAGCACATTATGCTACTAGATTTAGAGCGTAATGATTTAGGCAGGGTGTGTGAGTATGGTTCAGTACATGTAAATGAAATTATGACGTTAGAAAGTTATCCTTATGTGCATCACATTGTTTCTAATATCAAAGGCAAGTTAAAACCAAGTATCGGCATTAAGGCCTTGGTACGGGCGCTGTTTCCAGGTGGTACGATTACGGGTTGCCCTAAGATTCGCTGTATGCAGATTATTGCTGAATTAGAGCAAATGCCACGCCAAGCTTATACGGGCTCGTTGGGTTATATTAGTAGCAATGGCAAGATGGACTTTAACATCTTGATTCGCACCATTGCTCAGCAGGATAAGACTCTTACACTACGTGCTGGCGCTGGCATTGTGTTTGATTCAGTAGCCGAGCGCGAACTTGAAGAAACCAAACATAAAGCCGAAGGCATGCTAAAAATCTTTAAGGCTGAAACTTAGAAGTCATAGGATAGCGACGCTCTTTGCCAAAGGCATTTTGACTAACTTTAGGCCCTGGAGCGCTTTGCCTGCGTTTGTATTCGTTGTTAAGCACCATGTTGCTAATGCGCTTTACCGTGTCAAGATTATGGCCTTGCCTTGTTATGTGGTCAATCGATTGTTTTTGTTCAACAAACAATTCTAAGATTGCATCTAGCTCCGCATAAGGTGGTAGTGAGTCTTGATCCACTTGATCAGGTGCTAGCTCTGCAGAAGGTTCACGATCAATCACACGCCCAGGGATTACGTAATCAATAGAGTTTCGATAATTGGCCAAACGATAAACCAAGGTTTTGGCAATGTCTTTAAGTGGGGCAAAGCCGCCAGACATATCACCATAGAGTGTTGCATAACCGACTGCCATTTCAGATTTGTTGCCTGTGGTTAGTACAATTTTGCCTGATTTATTTGACACTGCCATTAGTAGGGTGCCACGAATACGGGCTTGTAGGTTTTCTTCAGTGGTGTCGGCGTCAGTACCAGCAAACAAAGGTGAAAGCTGTGCATTAAAGCTATCCACCATCGCGTGAATATTGATTTCATGATATTCAACCTTCATGCTGCTGGCTTGAGCTTTAGCATCTTCAAGACTCATGCTAGAAGTGTATTCGTAAGGCATCATAATCGCTTGTACATGATCAGCGCCTAAGGCATCAACGGCAATGGCCAATGTTAGTGCAGAATCGATACCGCCAGACAGACCAATCACTGCACCATTAAACACACCATTTTTTTGAATATAATCCTTGGTTGATAATACCAAAGCATCATAAATGGTTTTTTCAACGGGTTCGTTAGCATTTTGCAAAAGTGGCTGATCTAGCGAATGGGTTAGGGTTTGAAAGAAGGGTAGTTGGTGTGTAATGCTGCCGCTAGCGTCCATTACAAAAGAACCACCATCAAATACCAATTCATCTTGTCCACCCACTGCGTTGACATAAATAAAGCCAATCTTGTTTTCCAACGCTCTTTGCTGAATGGTTTTGATTCTTTGCTGGTGTTTTCCTATCTGAAATGGCGAAGCATTAAGGCTGACAATGGTTTGTGCACCTTGTTTAACTGCAGCGGTAACTGGCGTCGATTCCCAGGCGTCTTCACAAATCACCACGCCAATTTTGGTTTGCTGACATTCAAATACAAAGGCATCTGATCCGGGCTCAAAATAGCGTTTTTCATCAAATACGCCATAATTTGGCAGGCGTTGCTTGTGGTAAGTGTGCATACGCCCTTGTTGAATAAGGTAAGCGCTATTGTATAAAAACCCCTGGGCACGTGAAGGTGCGCCAAACAACACGCTGATGTCTTCAGGTAGTTGGTTAAGTATGTGTTTAATTTTTGACTCAACCTGATCAATAAAACCTTCTCGTAATAATAAGTCTTCTGGTGGATAGCCAATTAGTGCTAACTCTGGAAAAACGATTAAATGAGTACCGGATTCGTATGCTTCACGTGAGAGATCGATGATTGTCTGAGCGTTATTGTTCAAATCACCAACAATAGGATTAATTTGTGCAATATTGATTTTGATAGACTCTGAATCATTTAAAAGCTTTTCTATCTGTTCCTGCCAAAATTTGGCCTTCGATTTATTGTTGGTGAGTTTTGCATGCTCAAGTTTGGTGTTGGCCACCACTTCAGCAGGATTCATACCCAAAATATCAGCAAATAGCCAAGCATGCATCTCAGATAGTGCTGCTTTTCCTGATTTGTATTTACTCAAATTTGATTGATTTATATCATATTCTTGGGCGATCTTATAGTCTGAAAAGCCTGTCTTTTTGCGCACTTTAGCCAGATAGTCTTTGGTTTTATTTGCCATGATTTTTTACCTAAAATTCCTTGTATTTTTTACCTATTATAGTTATTTTTTACCACTAGTGTAGCGCATTCATTTTAGTTAAAAAATACAAGTAGTGGTAAAAGTACCATAATTTACATATAAGTTATTGATTTAACAATAAAAAAATAATATTTAATTTATTTATAAAAAAGCACTTTACAAGCAAAAAAAGTGATGGTATATTTCGCATAAATCAACAACAAAACAGGGGAAATTGTTATGAATCAAATACACCAACATTTATTAGCAGAATCTGAGCTAAATCTTGAGACGATCGACCTTCAACAAAAAGCTTATACGGGTGATGCCGATGCACAGTATGCATTAGCCAATATCTTTCAAAAAGGCATCCATGTTCAGAAGAATACAAGCCACGCTTTTTATTGGTATCAACGTGCGGCTCAACAAGGTAATTTACTAGCGCAGTACAATGTATTTTTCTCGTATTTGTATGGTGATGGCATTAAGGCTGATGCAAAACAGGCTAACAAATGGTTTGCTAAAGCTTCTTTAAAGAGCTCGTGCTCTGCAGAGTCAATCGTGGCTAAGTTGTTAAACGGCACTACACTACACTAAAAACAATTAATATACCTTGGGGGGTATCAATGCAGATTTTGCGTCTTATTAAGCCGTTATTGGCATTATTTATACTGTTAGCTGGCAGCTCAGCTTTAGCTTCTATATACAGCTCTTACTCGCCTCTGACACACATTAAGCCTTTGTCAATCATTGTTTCTGTGACATTGATTCTAGGCTTTTTATCTTTTTTTCAAAAAAATAACCACACACAACGTTAATAATTGCTAAACTAAACTCTTGTAATTCCTCGGGGGAATTGCTTTTATTTGTTTATATTAAGAGGAGAAGTTTATGAATCGATTATTAAAAATGTCTGCTGTATCGTTATTAACGATTGGTAGTTTTAGTGTCCAAGCGGGCATATTCCACGCTGACACTTTAAAAGATGTACAAGCAAAAGGCAGCTTAACCTGTGGCGTATCAACAGGTACACCGGGTTTTTCTAGCCCTGATGCAAGTGGTAACTGGTCTGGTGTTGATGTTGACGTATGTCGTGCAGTTGCTGCGGCTACTTTAGGTGATGCCAACAAAGTTAAGTTTGTACCATTAACTGCTAAAGAGCGTTTTGTTGCATTATCATCGGGTGAAATTGACATGTTGTCACGTAACACGACTTGGACACACACTCGTGATACCTCATTAGGCCTTACTTTTGCTGGTGTTAACTACTACGACGGCCAAGGTTTTTTAGTTAAGAAATCGTTGGGTGTTAATGATGTAAGTGAATTAGATGGCGCAACTTTCTGTATCCAAGCCGGTACAACTACTGAGCTTAACTTGGCTGATTACTTCCGTGCAAACAAGATGAACTTCAAGGCGGTTACTTATGATACTTCTGCACAAACCAAAGGCGGTTTTGAAGCAGGTCGTTGTGATGCACTAACTTCAGACGTATCTCAGCTTGCTGGTCTTAGATCAACGTTGAAAGATCCTTCATCTGCGGTAGTTTTGGGTAATGTTATCTCTAAAGAGCCTTTAGGTCCAGTGGTACGTAAAGACGATAACAAATGGCTTAATATTGTTAGATGGTCACTGAATGCGATGATTGAAGCGGAAGAGTTAGGTATTACTTCAGCTACGATTGATAACGCTTCTACCAGCCCTGGCGTACAAAGATTGCAAGGTAAATCTGGCAAGCTTAATGAAAGCCTAGGTCTTGACAAAGATTGGTCGCGTAACATCATTGCGCAAGTAGGTAACTACGGCGAAAGTTTTGAGAGAAACATTGGTATGTCAACACCAATTCAGCTTCCACGTGGTGTAAATCAGTTGTGGATTAAAGGCGGTATCTTGTATGCCCCAGCATTTAGATAATATCTAAATAAAATATAAAATGGCTAACTCTTGGGTTAGCCATTTTTTTATCAAGTTTTTTATGTTTACAAAACTAAAATCACTACTTTATAACAACGAAGTTAGGGCGGTTCTATTTCAGATATTAGCTGTTGTTGTTATTGCTTATTTTGCTTATCAAGCGTTTGACAATATGATGCTTAATATTGAGCAAAGAGGCATTCGAAGTGGTTTTGGTTTTTTAAATAATGAATCTGGTTTTGCTGTTAATGACAGCTTCTTTTTAGAATATTCTCCGGCATCAACTAACCTACAAGCGTTTTATGTTGGTATTGTTAATACCCTGATTGTATCAATCACCGGTATATTTTTCGCATCGATTATAGGGCTTGTTGTTGGTATTGCTCGTTTATCAAACAACTATCTCATTAAAAAGATGGCAACCGCATATATTGAAATCTTTAGAAACATACCAATCTTGTTGCAAATTTTATTCTGGTATTCGATAGCGCTTAACGCCTTTCCTTCGCCTAGAAATAGTATTAATTTCTTTGATAGTGTTTTTCTTAATTCAAGAGGGTTGTACCTACCAAAGCCTATTATGGATGGTGATTTTTATTTTGTGATTGCAAGCTTTGTTATTGGCGTTATTGGTTATATTTTTATTAAAAAACGCAGCGATAAAAAACACGATGAAACAGGGATAGTGACTAACACCATTCCCTATTTTTTAGGGCTTGTCGTATTCTTGCCAATGGTGGTTTATTTTGCCTCTGGCGCACAATTAGACTATCCGGCATTAAAAGGTTTTAATTTCAAAGGTGGTACAGATTTATCTATTGAGTTTTTTGCTTTGGCTTTTTCTTTAAGTATTTACACTGCCACTTATATTGCTGAGGCGATTCGATCAGGTGTTGAATCGGTAGACAAGGGACAAAAAGAAGCAGCAGCAGCGTTAGGGTTGAAGAATACTCGGATCATGCGTCTAATCATACTACCTCAGGCGCTTAGAGTAGCGATACCACCGATTATTAATCAGTACCTTAATCTTACAAAAAACTCTTCTTTAGCAACAGCAGTTGGTTATTCAGAGTTAGTAACTATATTTTCGGGTACTGTCCTAAATGTAATCGGGCAAGCAATTGAGATTATCATCTTGACGATGTTGGTGTATTTAACAATATCATTAGTCATATCATTAATCTTGAATATTTTTAACAAGAAAATGCAAATTAAGGGCGGATAAGTATTATGGCAATCTATTCGTTAAAAGAAACAAAACAACCGCCACAATCGCAAACCAAGGCCGTTGCGTGGTTAAAAGAGAACTTGTTCTCATCTGTGTCTAATGTTGCACTGACTTTTATAGCGTTGTATCTAATTTATTTGCTTTTGCCACCAATCTTAAATTGGACAATTTTTAATGCTAATTTTGATTTAACGGCAGATAACCAATCTTGCGGTCGAGAGGGTGCGTGTTGGGCTTTTATTAATGCCAACTTTAAAATGTTTATTTACGGGTTTTACCCGCAAGAAGAGCTGTGGCGCGTTAACACCATGTTTGGCATCATTGTGGTACTCGTTGCCTTTGGGTCGTTGCTTAAAACATCACAATATAGAGCGCATTACATTATTGGCTCTTTCTTGATTTACCCTATTGTTGCCTTTATTTTGCTATATGGGGGGCTAGGCTTAGAGGTCGTCGAAACTGACAAATGGGGCGGACTTACATTGACTGTGGTGGTAGCGGCGGTTGGTATTGTTGCTTCTTTTCCGTTAGGCATCTTATTTGCATTAGGGCGACAATCGAAGATGCGCATTGTGAAATTTATTTCAGTTGTTTATATTGAGTTTGTGCGTGGCGTTCCGTTGATTACTATTTTATTTATGGCCTCTGTTGTCTTGCCATTGTTTTTCTCAGCAGGCATGGATTTTGACAAACTACTCAGGGCTTTAATCGGTATCACTTTGTTCCAAACCGCCTATATTGCAGAGGTAATTCGTGGTGGCTTGCAAGCTATTCCTAGGGGGCAGTATGAAGCTGCAGATGCCTCAGGACTGAGTTTTGTGCAAAAAACAGTATTGGTTATCTTGCCACAAGCGTTAAAGATATCTATTCCAAATATCGTTGGCTCGTTTATCGCCTTATTTAAAGATACAACCCTAGTATTAATTATCGGATTATTCGACATGCTAGCGATTGTAGGTGCGGCAACAAGTAATTCTAATTGGCTAGGAAGAGAAGCTGAAGGCTACGTGTTTGTTGCTATGGTTATTTGGGTGATTTTATATTCAATGAGTCGTTATTCAAAGAGATTAGAAGTACGTTTTAGTACTGAACATAAATAGGTAGGGAAAATGAGCGAAGTAATAAACAAAGAGATTGGTAAAAAAGGCTGCTGCGATATTATCGAAATCAGCGGTCTTAACAAGTGGTATGGTGACTTTCACGCCCTCAAAAGTATTGATCTTAAAGTTAAAGAGGGTGAAATTATCGTGGTTTGTGGCCCTTCTGGTAGTGGAAAATCTACTCTAATACGTTGTGTTAACTATTTAGAAAAGTTTCAAGAAGGCTCTATTGTTGTCGATGGTACTGAGCTAAGTGATGATGTTAAAAAGATTAGACAGGTTCGCTCTGAAGTTTCCATGGTGTTTCAACACTTTAACCTATTTCCACATTTAAGTATTATTGATAACCTAACCTTAGCACCTATCTGGGTGCATCATGAAACCAAGCAAGAAGCAAAAGAAAAAGCCTTGCAGTTATTGGACAGAGTCGGTATCAAGGACCAAGCTGATAAGTACCCAAATCAACTCAGTGGTGGCCAACAACAGCGTGTGGCTATTGCTAGGGCGTTATGCACCTCACCAAAGATTATGCTATTTGATGAACCAACTTCTGCGCTTGATCCTGAGATGATCTCAGAAGTGTTAGACGTTATGGTGGAATTGGCTAAAGAAGGTATTACCATGATCTGTGTGACCCATGAGATGGGCTTTGCCAAGAAGGTGGCTGATCGCATTATCTTTATGGACGAAGGGCAGGTTATTGAAGAAAACAAGCCCGATTCCTTCTTTAACAACCCTGAATCAGATCGATTAAAGCTGTTTTTAGATCAAATATTGAGTCAATAATATTGATTTTTAGCTTATTTTCTTGAATATTTAAGTGCAAAACCAAGATTTTTGTTAAACTTTGCCTATTGATTTTTCTTTATTTTAATTATTATGGGTTTATTTAGTCGAAACAAAAAAAGTAAAAGTACTGAAAAAAACAGCAAAAACTCAAATTGGAACAAAGAGCTTAAGCGTAATATCATTAACAAAACTGGTGCTACTCAACAGGGTTTTGAATTTCAAGAAAACACAGTAAATATAAGCTCAAAAGGTACATCAAGGACTAAGAAGGGCCTAAGCTTTAATGTTGAAGAAATTACCCAAGATCAAATCAAAATTTTAAAGAATTGCGCTCATGAAAACACGGCTGCCGAACTGATAAAAATTTTAAATAGAACCAATAAGTCGAAATTCAAATCAACAATTTTAAAACCATTGGTTAGTTTTGGTTTTTTTGAACTAACTATCCCACCAACTATTAAAGACGGAAAAGAAAAATGGTCAACCAGTCCAAAATTAAAATACCGTCTAACAGGTCAATTTGTTGGTAAAAAGTCGATAGCCAATATTTAAGGTTATAAAAAGTAAGATTTCACCCTATTTTTATTAATTAACCTCAAATTTTCGATTTAAGCCGCTTTTTTATCAAAATAATACCTTGACTAACCAGGACTTGTAATCGTTTAAAGAATAAAGAGTCAAAATAATTATCACAAGTTATTGATTTTTAATGATTTTTACTATTTTTTCTATTGTTTTTGGCTTTTTAAGGCTGTTTTTGCTTATACTATAGTAAGAATTTTACAAATTTATCCACCATGAAGAAAGCCACCTTTTTTATCACACTCTTGTTTTTGTCGTTTGGTGTTTTTTCTTACACTAGTGTTTACACAACTCAAGACAATACAGCCTTACGTCTAGATAAAACACCTGAGTCGAAGTTGCTTAAATCACTTCCTAAAGATGCAAAATTGCATAGAATAACCATGCATTATTCTGGCTGGTCGCAGGTAGATTATAATGGCTTAAATGGCTGGGTTTTGTCACAAAATCTTACACATACGACGCCAAAAAACACCCTTAAATTAGTTTTAAATTCTGATGTTAAAAGTGATAATAACAAGTATCTTACACAGGTTGAAAACCTTAAAAAATCATTGAAAACATTACAATTAGAGAACAAAGCGTTATCTTCTAGAATCGCTGATATAAAAGCATTAAATGCAGAATCCGTCACTAAAAATACCGCTGATTTAAGTGTACTTGAACAGCAAAATATTAAGCTTTCTACTCATAATAATGACTTGCAATCTCAGCTTGATTCTATAGATACAGATAATAATTTAAACACGTTGTTTATACTCATGTTAGGCTTAGTTGTTGGCCTCATTGTTAGTGCTATTATTGCTCGATTCGCACGAAGAAAGCGCGATAGCTTTAATACCATTAGTCGCCCATATTAATTACCATGAGTCGTGTTATTTCTATTGAGGTTTCAATTGAAACCTTTCAAACGCTTGTGGTTGATCAATCACACAAGCAGCTGGTTATTTTGGATATTTCTGCTGACTGGTGTGGTCCTTGTAAGATCTTGGAGCCTGTCTTAAATAGTGTTGCATCAGAGTATAATGAGGGCGAATTTGCTTTAACCAAGCTTGAGGCTGAAGATGAAAATATGAAGATTGCCGGGCAATTTTCAGTACGTGGTTTTCCTACTGTTATTGCTTTTGTTCGAGGCGTAGAAGTTGGTCGTTTTCACTCTGCCCAGACGCACGATTTTGTACGTGATTTTATTGATCAAAACTTAGAAAAATTTTAATGAAAACTGGTATTTTACTCACTAATCTTGGCACACCTGATGCACCTACAAAGCCTGCTTTAAAAAGATATTTAAAGCAATTTCTTTCAGATGATCGAGTGATTCAGCCGAAAAATAAGCTTATTTGGTACTTGGCACTAAATGTGGTAATTCTTAACATTAGACCAGCAAAATCTGCCCAAAATTATGCCAAAATTTGGAACACTTTTGGCGATGGTTCGCCACTGTTAAATATTAGCAATTTACAACTAAAAGGCATTAAAAAAACACTACTCACTCAGTATGATGATTTAGCTTTTGAAGTAGGTATGCGCTATGGTAATCCATCAATCCCTTTAGCATTGCAAAATTTAAAATCTAAGGGTTGCGATAAGATTGTTGTACTGCCAATGTATCCCCAGTATTCTAAGACAACAACCCTTTCAACCCTTGATGAAATCAATAAAGAGCTCAACACTTGGGAAGATAAGCCAGAATTAGCTTTTATTGATGATTACCACCAAGACGAAGGCTATATTCAATCTTTGGTTAATTCAGTGCTTGAGCATCAGCAGCAACACGGCAAGCCAGACAAGCTAATGATCTCGTTTCATGGCATACCGCAGCGTTTTGTTGATAATGGCGATGTTTATTACGATCATTGTGTTAATACGACGCAATTGCTCGCTAAGGCGCTTAATTTACAAGAAGATGAATATCAACTGTGTTTTCAATCCATATTTGGCCGTGAAGAGTGGCTTAAGCCACAAACCAAAAGCAGTTTAGAATCTTTAGCAAAAGATGGTGTGCAGCACGTGCAAGTGATTTGCCCTGGCTTTTCCGTTGATTGCTTAGAAACACTAGAAGAGATTGACGAAGAAAATAGAGGGTATTTTATGGAAGCTGGCGGTAAAGAGTTTAGTTATATTCCTGCGCTAAATGACCGTGATGATCATATACAAGCACTCTCGGACCTTATTTCAAAACAATTATAATAACTTCGCATAATTTATATTATGTTAAAT
>JAERTA010000055.1 GCA_016845205.1 Gammaproteobacteria bacterium | reverse complement strand
TTTGAAGTAGATGCTAATTATGTCACACTTGCTGCGCTTAAAGCGTTGGTTGATGAAGGTGAAATGGAAGCTTCGGTTGTTGCACAAGCAGTTGAAAAATACGGTATAAATATAGACAAACCAAATCCAATGTCGGTGTAGGGGTAGTTCTTAAATAGGGGGAGAGAATGACACAAGAAGAGTATTTAGAGGCGCTAAGATCGGGTGCAAGAATGAAGTTTGAAGACTTGATCGAACTGATTGATGATGATTACAACTATACGCCAGCGGCTTTTACTAATGGCGAGGCTGAAAATGCTGCTGACGAAAATCAAGGTAGTGCCAAATTATTTTGTTTTGCGGCCATTCACCAGCTTTCTCAATTAGAAACTCTACATTGTTTTGGCCAGTATTACCAAGATGTACTCAATACGCCAGACAGCGATTCTCACGCTAATATTCGTAATTTTATGACGTATGGTTGGGAAGGTTTAAAGTTTGATTCGCCTGTTCTAGATAGAAAATAATAAAAACTAGAATTTTAATAATGCGGTGGTGGTTTGTCATCAACTGCTTGCGTGCCACCTTCTGATTTATCTTTGAGTTGTTCTATCTGAGTCGATAGGTGTTTGATCATTTCTTCTAGTTCATCCGTCTTTTGCATTTGGCGAAAAACAACGTTATTTAATTCCTCAACGGTATGATCAAGATAAGCAATTTTTTCTTCCAATTCAATTAGTTTTTCACTCATGTTTTATCCTTGGTAAGTTTTGAGCCATATTCATAGTAACCCAGTCCGATTAGTACAAGAATGATACCGCTTAGTTGGGTATTTGTTAGGGTTTCATTATTAAGACTTGTGCCCAGCAATAGGGCAAATATTGGTGTAATTAGTGGCACAATGCCTACCACTCTAACACTAGTGTGGCGAATTAAGTAGTAGTACGACATAAAGCCAATCACTGATCCAAATAGCGCTAGGTAACTAATAGATAAGGCGGCTTTAAGTGTAATCGTTGGAATGCTTCCTTCGGTTAAGGCCCAACTAACAATAAATAAAGGCACACTCACAATCAATGCACCAGTGGTGGTTTCTAATGCGGAAATATGGGCATTGACTTGTTTTAGTTTAACCGAGATAAAAGACTGAAAGGCCATGGCAAAAGTGAGTGCTAATAAGCCTGTTATCATTTCAACTGAAATACTTAATGCTTGTTTAAAGATAACAACAAGCCCTGTTAAGCCCAATAATAATCCCGCTATTTTATGAAACTTAAAGAAAGATTCTTGTAATAGCAACAAAGCAAAAATACCGGTAATGATTGGCGTTAATCCAAATACGACTGAGATAATGCCCGAAGGTATGGTTTGTGAAGCGTAATATACCAAACTCATGGTGACAAACACACCTAACCCTGCGTAGATGTAATTACTAATAGCAGCATTGGTTTTACTTAGCGTTTGTTTTTTAATAGCTAGAACAGCAAAACAAATAATTAACCCTAGTAGCATTCTAGAGGCAACGCCAAAGTTAAAACTTGAGCCTAGTGTTGACCATTGGATGGCAAGCGGCGTGGTTGACCAAATGGCAACAACTGATAGAAAGGCTAAATAGATTGGCATATTAGATAATCATAAAAAAGCCACCGTTAAGGTGGCTTTAATTGAAAAGATTAATTAGATTGTTATTTATCCAAAAGCACTTTACGAGATAGTTTAATACGACCTCTGTCTAAACCAAGTACTTTAACATCAATCTCATCGCCTTCTTTTAAGTAGTCTTCTACTTTCTCAACACGCTCATGCGCGATTTCAGAAATATGTAGCAAACCATCTTGGTTAGGCATGATGTTTACAAAGGCGCCAAACTCAACAATCTTAACCACTTTACCTGCGTAAACTTTATCTACCTCAGGTACGGCAGTTACATCTTTTACCATTTGTACTGCCACGTCAAAAGCTTTTTGATCGTTTGCAAAAATATTTACATTGCCTTCATCATCAACATCAACGTTTGCGCCAGACGTTGAAATAATACCTTTAATGGTTTCTCCACCTTTGCCAATAAGATCACGAATTTTGTCTTGCTTGATTTTAACAACAGCTGTTTTAGGTGCGTTTTTGCTTGAGGTATTAGGCTCACAAATAACTTTATTCATTTCACCTAAGATGTGCAATCTTGCATCTTTTGCTTGCTTTAATGCAATATCCATAATCTCTTGAGTGATACCCTGGATCTTAATATCCATTTGCAATGCGTTAACACCACGTGATGTACCGGCTACTTTAAAGTCCATGTCGCCTAAGTGATCTTCATCACCTAAGATATCAGTTAGTACAGTAAATCTATCATCTTCTTTAACAAGACCCATAGCAATACCAGCTACTGGTGCTTTCATTGGCACACCCGCATCCATTAATGATAGTGATGAACCACACACACTTGCCATTGATGAAGAGCCGTTAGATTCTGTAATTTCAGAAACCACACGTACTGTGTATGGAAATTCTTCAATACTTGGAAGACAAGCTGAAATACCACGACGTGCTAGACGGCCATGACCAATTTCACGACGACCTGTACCACCCATGCGACCTGTTTCACCAACAGAGTATGGCGGGAAGTTATAGTGTAGCAAGAAGTAGTCGTTTTGACGCTCAGAAGCTTCTAGTTTTTCAATTAGCTGTGCTTCGCGCTTAGAGCCTAGTGTTGTTACCACTAATGCTTGTGTTTCACCACGAGTAAATAAAGCAGAACCATGTGTGTTTTCTAGCACACCTGTTTCAACCTTTAATCCACGAACGGTTGTATTATCACGACCATCAATACGTGGCTCGTTAGATAAGATACGCTCACGAACAGTTGATTTTTCAACTTTTTTGAAGTATTTTGATACTTCCTCAGCTGAGTTGCCATCTTCTTCATCAGAAGCAAGCGCCTCAACTGCAGCGGTTTTAATTTCGCCTACTTTAGCATAGCGATCCATTTTTTCTTTGATTTGGTATGCTTCGTTTATTTGATCACCAAATTGTGACTGGATGTCACCTAATAATGCTTCGTTTGTTTCTGGTGCTTTCCAGTCCCATTGTTCAGTACCAACTTCAGCAGCAAATTCAGCAATATTGGTAATGGCAACTTGGAATTGCTCATGTGCGTGCATAACAGCACCCAACATAACTTCTTCAGATAATTCTGCTGCTTCAGATTCAACCATCAGTACCGCTTCATCTGTACCAGCTACAACCATGTCTAAATCTGACTCAGCTAGCTCAGAGTATGTTGGGTTAAGGATGTAGTCACCATCTTTATAACCAACACGAGCACCGCCAATTGGGCCGTTAAATGGAATACCTGAAATTGAAAGTGCTGCTGATACACCTAGCATTGCAATCATATCTGGATCTACTTCAGAGTTTGCAGAAATAACCGTAATGATTACCTGAACTTCGTTCATGAAACCAGCAGGGAATAGTGGACGAATAGGGCGGTCAATTAAGCGAGAAGTTAATGTTTCTTTTTCGCTTGGTCTTGCTTCACGCTTTAAGAATCCACCAGGGATCTTGCCGGCAGCGTAAGTTTTTTCAACATAATCTACTGATAGTGGAAAGAAATCTTGACCAGGACGCATTTCTTTAGAACCAACAACCGTAACCAATACTTGTGTGTCGTCCATGCTTGCTAGTACTGCACCATGTGCTTGACGTGCTACGCGGCCAGTTTCTAATGTGATTGTGTGTTTGCCCATGGCAAAACTTTTTTTAACGATATTCATTTCCATGAAAACCTCCATAAAATAATTAAAAGATGTTTTATGATTTGAATTGGATAAGCTTTATTTGAAACATATTGATAACTAGATAGGCAATTCCTTGTATGGTAGGTTTTGACTATTGAAAAATACGTTTTAGATAAAACTTACAACAGAACTTTAAGCCATAAAACGAGAGTTATTATCCCTAAAATCAATCAATTATGTATATTAAATTTTGCTTAAATAGCGCAATTGTAAGTTCTGGGTATTGGGCTGCATCGATACTGCGTTGATTGCAAAATTCAATCACCGCTTGCTTGTCAAATGCTTGCACATCAAACTGCTCACCATTGATAAACACTTTAAGTACTTCACCATCTAAAAGATAGGCAATGTTGCAACTTGGATGTA
>JAERTA010000054.1 GCA_016845205.1 Gammaproteobacteria bacterium | reverse complement strand
CTTGATGAAGCTGTGACCTGTGCGTGACATAATCGCCTCGCCGCCATGCTCAGCAATGTCTTTTGGTAGTAGGGAAGAGCATTTGACATCAAATACAATTTTAGCGCCTGAATTACGCTCAAGAATATCTCTTGAATATAGGATCATCTGGCGATCAGCCCAAATAACATTACCTTTATTGTCAATCAAGCCAAGTCGGTCGCCATCGCCATCAAAGGCAAAACCCATGTCAGCGCCGGTATCTTTTACTTCTTGAATAATATTAATCAAGTTTTTAGGTTTTGATGGGTCAGGATGATGGTTAGGGAAAGTGCCGTCTACTAAGCAAAATAGCTTAGTGACTTTAGCACCGAGTTGCTCAAATAATTTTGGCGCAATATTGCCGGCCACGCCATTGCCTGCATCAACTACAATGTTAAGTGGTTTGTCGAGTTTAATATCTGATTTGATACGATCAATATAATCTTGCTCGATATCAACTTTGGTTGACGTACCGTGGCCGGTGTTAAAGTCATTGTTTTTAATGCGTTGATACAGCTCTTGGATACGATCACCCGAGAGCGTTTCGCCAGCAATCATAATTTTAAAGCCGTTGTATTCCGGTGGATTGTGCGAGCCGGTGATCATTACACCACTTGTAGCTGCTTTGGTATACGTGCCGTAATACACCAGTGGAGTGGGTACCATGCCGATATCAACAATATGACAGCCACTTGCCTTTAAGCCATCTTTTAAAGCGTCCATTAGCGCGAGGCCACTAAGGCGCCCATCACGCCCAACCACAACACCGCGCTCACCTTTGGCGATGGATTCACTGCCAATCGCAAGGCCGATAAGTTTGACTGCTTCAGGGGTAAGATCTTGCTCAACAATACCGCGAATATCGTAAGCTTTAAAAATGGATTGTGAAATTGGCATGGTGATAAAATGAATTCAAATAAATGGTTTATTTTAATCACAAAGAGCGGTCTTAATGAAAGAACAATTTGAAGTAATTGCACTTGAGAATAAAACGATGACGCTTAAAGTCAATCGTTCAGGCGGATGTCATAGTTGTTCAGCGAGTAGTGGCTGTGGTACAGGTATTTTGGCTAATTATTTTGATCATTATTCTACCTTTAATAAACCCATTCAAAACGGGGTGAGCGTGGGTGATTTTGTTACTTTGGAGATTTCATCATCTGAATTATTCTCACGTGCTTTTATATTGTATATCTTTCCTTTGTTAGCTTTGTTTTTAGTTGGCGCGGTTTTTGCTTACTTTGTGCCTGATAATGAACCACTTCAAATATTTTTTTCTATGTTGGGGTTAATTTTAGCCTTATTGTTATCTCGGTGGCTTTACCAGTCAAAATAACTTTATTTTTATTAGATTTTGCTGGTTAAATTTACCTTTCAAGAAAAATAAATTAATGTCAATAAATTATGGATAATTAGTCAATCTTTTAAATTTTTTAAACTCATTATGTCAAGCCAAGATATCGATCCGTTAGAAACCCAGGAATGGCTAGAAGCCTTTGAATCTGTAGCTCGAGTCGAAGGAGAAGATCGTGCTAAATTTATACTTAACCAGCTATCGGATAGGGCGCAAAAAGCAGGCATGGAATTGCCTAGCGGTGTAAATACTGCTTATTTAAACTCAATTGCAGAAGACAAAGAGGTCTTGGTGCCACTTAACACAGAAATTGAAAGAAAACTTAAAACCATTATTCGATGGAATGCGATGGTAATGGTGGTTAAGGCTAATAAACTTCCTTATGACTTAGGCGGGCATATTGCTTCATTCGCTTCTTCTGCGACTCTATATGAAGTTGCATTTAATCATTTTTATCGTGGTCCTGATGCTGATCAGGGAGCTGATTTGGTATTTTTTCAGGGGCATATTTCACCAGGTATTTATGCAAGAGCCTATCTTGAAGGACGTATTAGCGAAGATCAAATGTTGCTATTCCGTCAAGAATCAGACAAGGATGGTTTAAGTTCATATCCGCACCCATGGCTGATGCCAGATTTTTGGCAGTTCCCAACGGTGTCAATGGGCTTGGGCCCGATTATGGCAATTTACCAAGCTCGCTTTATGAAATACCTTCATCATCGCGAAATCAAAAAAACTGATAAACGCACGGTTTGGGCCTATTTAGGTGATGGCGAAACGGATGAGCCAGAGTCGCTTGGTGCGATTTCAATGGCAGGTCGTGAAAAACTAGACAACCTTGTGTTTGTGATCAATTGTAATTTACAGCGCCTTGATGGCCCAGTACGAGGCAATGGTAAGATCATTCAAGAATTAGAAGGTATGTTCCGTGGCGCTGGATGGAATGTGATTAAAGTTATTTGGGGTAGAAAGTGGGACAAGCTTTTGGCTAAAGATACCAAAGGGCTTTTAAGAAAGCGTATGGAAGAAGTTGTTGATGGCGAATATCAAGCTTATAAAGCTAGAGATGGTGCTTATGTGCGTAAACATTTTTTTGGCAAATATCCTGAATTATTAGAGATGGTTAAAGATATGACAGATGATGATATCTTCTACCTAAATCGTGGCGGCCACGATCCTTATAAGGTATTCCAGGCTTATCATGCTGCCAAAGCGTGTAGCGACAAGCCGAGCGTTATTCTAGCTAAAACCGTCAAGGGTTATGGCATGGGTGAAGCTGGCGAAGGTCAAAATACAACGCATTCTCAGAAAAAGCTTGCTATGCAACAAGTTGAAAGGTTCGCTGAGCGTTTTGAAGCACCAGTTTCACAAAAAGATGTAGAGGAGTTAAATTTCTACAAGCCAGCCCCTGATAGTGAAGAAATGCAATATCTAAAAGCGCAACGTGAAAAACTAGGCGGTTCGTTGCCAATGCGTTCATTTGAGCTGGAAGACTTAAAAGCACCAGAACTTGATGTATTTAAAGCTTTATTAGAGTCGAGTGGTGAGCGTGAAATGTCGACCACAATGGCGCTAAATCGTATCATGACACTATTAGTACGTGACAAGCTACTTGGGCCTAAGATTGTGCCAATTATTCCAGATGAGGCACGTACCTTTGGCATGGAAGGCTTGTTTAGACAGCTGGGTATTTATTCGGCATCTGGTCAACTTTATCAGCCAGAAGATTCAGATAAAGTCATGTGGTACAAGGAAGACAAAAAAGGCCAAGTACTACAAGAAGGTATTAATGAAGCAGGTGCAATTTCTGATTGGATCGCGGCAGCAACATCTTACGCAACGCATAATACCACCATGATTCCGTTCTATATTTATTACTCTAAGTTTGGTTTCCAACGCGTTGGTGATTTGGCTTGGGCAGCAGGTGATATGCAAGCCAAAGGCTTCTTAATCGGTGGCACAGCAGGGCGTACTACACTGAATGGTGAAGGCTTACAACATCAAGATGGCGATTCACATTTAGTGGCCAACACCATTCCAAACTGTATTTCTTATGACCCAACTTATGCTTATGAATTAGCCGTTATTATTCGCTCAGGCTTAAAACGCATGTATGAAAATAATGAGAATATTTTCTACTACATTACCACCATGAATGAGCTGTATGTTCACCCTGAGATGCCTCAAGATTCAGAAGAAGGGATAATCAAAGGAATCTATCAACTCAAACAAGTTGGCAAGAGTGATAAGCAAGTACAGTTAATGGGTTCAGGTACAATTTTAAGGGAGGTTGAAAAAGCAGCAACATTACTAGCCGATGACTGGGGTGTTAGCTCGACTGTTTGGTCGGTAACCAGTTTTAATGAGCTGGCAAGAGAGGCGCAAGCCATTGACCGAAAAAATCGTTTTAGCACTGATTCTGGTCAAATTCCGTATATTACTCAATGCTTGCAAGATACTAAAGGGCCAGTAATTGCATCAACAGATTACATGCGAAACTATGCTGAACAAGTGCGAAAATACATTCCATCACGTTACGAAGTGCTTGGTACAGATGGCTTTGGTCGATCTGATTCGCGTACAGCCCTACGGGAGTTTTTTGAAGTAGATGCTAATTATGTCACACTTGCTGCGCTTAAAGCGTTGGTTGATGAAGGTGAAATGGAAGCTTCGGTTGTTGCACAAGCAGTTGAAAAATACGGTATAAATATAGACAAACCAAATCCAATGTCGGTGTAG
>JAERTA010000053.1 GCA_016845205.1 Gammaproteobacteria bacterium | reverse complement strand
AGTGCCGATATTTTGATTTACAAAGCAGGGCTTGTGCCTGTTGGTGAAGATCAAGTGGCTCATGTTGAGTTGACGCGTGAAGTGGCTAGGCGCTTTAATCATATTTATGGCCGTGAAGCTGGCTTTGAAGAAAAGGCCGAAGCTGCGATTGTGAAGATGGGTAAAAAACAAGCCAAATCCTACCGATCACTACGCAAGGCTTACCAAGAGACAGGCGATGGTGAGGCCTTGGTAAAAGCACAAGCCATGTTACAACAACAGCAAAATATTACCTTGGGTGATCGAGAAAGGCTCTCGGGCTATATTGAAGGGGTGGGTAAAATTATATTGCCTGAACCAGAATCATTATTAACCAAAGCCTCAAAAATGCCAGGTTTAGACGGGCAGAAAATGAGCAAATCTTATGGCAACACCATTTCTCTGCGTGATACTGCAGATGAGATAGAAATCAAGATTAAACGCATGCCAACAGATCCTGCAAGGATCAAACTCACTGATCCAGGTGATCCAAAAAAGTGCCCTGTTTGGCAGTTGCATGAAGTGTATTCTAATGAGTCAACATGTGATTGGGTAGTAGATGGTTGTACTGGGGCTAAGATGGGCTGTGTTGAATGCAAACAACCGGTGATTGACGCGATGAAAGCTGAGCTGTTGCCAATGCAAGAGCGCATTGCTAAATACCAAGCAGATCCTGAGCTGATTAAACAAATTATTCACGAGGGTTCTGAAAAAGCACGAAGTGTTGCCAAAGAAACCATGGCGGAAGTGCGTGAGGCCATGGGTATTATTTATTAATGGAAAGACTGCAAAAACTGATTGCCAATGCGGGCTACGGCTCGCGTCGTTGGGCAGAAAGACTCATTGAGCAAGGCCGTATTGAGGTTAATAACAAAACCGCTAGTATCGGTGATCAATGCGAAATTACTGATAAAGTAAAAATTGATGGGCGAAAAATTGATCTTGAGCGTTATAGCGAAGAAGAAACCAAGGTTTTAATTCTAAACAAACAAGCTGGCGTTGTTTGCTCAAATAAAGACGAAGAGGGGCGCAAGAGCGTTTATGATTTGCTGCCTAAAGAATCTCGTTGGGTAATGGTTGGCCGACTAGACCTTAATACTTCTGGATTATTATTATTTACCAATAATGGCAATTTGGCCAATAAACTGATGCACCCATCTTCTGAGATTGATCGAGAGTATGCGGTAAGAGTGCTCGGCCAAGTAGAGCAAGAAGATTTGCAAAAGCTAACTGATGGCATTGAACTAGAAGACGGTTTTGCCCAGTTTAACCGAGTGACTACTGGCGGTGGAGAGGGTGCTAATCGCTGGTATAAGGTGGTGCTTAAAGAAGGCAGAAAACGTGAGGTTAGACGTTTGTGGGAAGCGTTAGGTTTTAAAGTTTCTAGGTTGATACGGGTGCGCTTTGGTGAAATTCGCCTGCCAGAAAATCTAAAAGCCAATCAAACTCAATATCTAAAACCTGGTCAAGTTAGTTTGCTACTCAAATCAGTTGGCTTATCAGATTAAAAAATTATTAAAAAGTTGATATAGATCAATTACTTATAATAACACCATTGATACAATGACCTTGTTTTTAATAACAACAAGGAGAGACAAAATGTTAATGAGTGAACTAAACGCAGACCCAGTTTTTTACATGAGCATCTTAATGGTGGTGTTAGCCATTGCTTCATTTGTGATTTTTGTTATCGGTAGAAGATTTAAAGTTTTTAGAAAATAACAAACCAACCTATGGCTGGGCATGTTAATCTTCTTATTAAAAAAAATAAGAAGGAGTGCTTATGCCAATGAACGAGCTTAATAATGACACTGTATTTTGGAGCGGTATCGCCTTTATGGTAGCTTCAATTGTTGTTGGTATTTTAATAAAATTGTATTTTTCTAAGCAGCGATAAAGCATTTTATCGTTATCAAAAAACCTTTGCCATAAAGTATAATTGCGCTTTTTAATATCATTTTTAATAAGCGTTAATGTCTGATTACAAATCCAGCTTAAATCTACCTGCAACCAAATTTGCAATGAAGGCAAATCTGGCCAATCGAGAAGGTGGTTTTTTACAAAAATGGCAAGACGACAACCTGTATGCACGTATTCGCGAGCACAATCAAGGCAAGCCAAAGTTTATTTTGCATGACGGCCCGCCGTATGCGAATGGTGATATTCATATTGGTCATGCGGTTAACAAGGTATTAAAAGACATTATTATTAAATCAAAATCTTTATCGGGTTTTGATGCGCCGTACGTGCCAGGTTGGGATTGTCACGGTTTACCGATTGAGCTCAATGTTGAAAAGAAAAAAGGCAAAGTTGGGCACAAGATCAGCGCTAATGATTTTAGAGCCGAATGTCGAAAATATGCTGATACGCAAGTGGCCAAGCAAAAGCAAGATTTCCAACGTTTGGGTATTTTAGGCGATTGGAACAATCCTTACCTAACCAAAGATTTTAAGTATGAAGCGGACATTGTACGAGCTCTCGGTGAAATCGTTGAAAATGGCCATGTTTCTAAGGGCTATAAGCCAGTCCATTGGTGTACAGAGTGTGGCTCAGCATTGGCTGAAGCTGAAGTTGAGTACAAAGACAAAAAATCTGACGCGATTGATGTTAAATTCAAATTGATTGATGACTCTATCTTTGCAAAAGATAAGCCGGTATCACTGGTTATTTGGACAACCACGCCTTGGACACTACCTGCCAATGAGGCGGTAGCCCTACACCCTGATTTAGATTATGTCTTAGTTGATGTTGGTGATGAGTATTATTTATTAGCGCAAGCATTGGCTGAAAATGCAATTGCTCGCTATGGTATTGAAAACGCCACCGTTGGTGAGCAAACTTTTTCAGGCAGTGAGATTGAAGGCTTAAAAGCTCAACACCCATTTTATGATAAGCAAGTCCCTGTTATTTTGGGCGATCATGTAACGACTGAAGCTGGTACAGGTGCCGTGCATACAGCACCTGCACACGGTCAGGAAGACTATGCGGTTGGCTTGAAATATGATTTGCCAGTAGAGTGTCCAGTTGATGGGCGTGGCGTGTTTTTTGAAGACACTGAGCTTTTGGGTGGGCAGTTTATCTTTAAGGCAAATGCTAGTGTGATTGAGATTCTTGAGAGTGCCAATACACTCGTTAAACATGAACCATTAGAACATTCATATCCACACTGTTGGCGACACAAAACACCGGTCATTTTTAGAGCGACACCGCAGTGGTTCGTGTCGATGCAGCAAAACGGTTTAAGAGACAAAGTGAATGGTGAAATTCCACAAGTGCAGTGGATTCCAGATTGGGGACAAAAACGTATTGAGCTAATGGTGAGCAACCGCCCAGACTGGTGTATTTCTCGTCAACGTTTTTGGGGTGTACCAATCACACTATTTGTACATAAACAAACGGGTGAATTACATCCAAACACCAAAGCGCTTTTCGCCACTATCTCAGATAAAATTGAAAAAGGCGGTATTGAGGCTTGGTTTGAGTCTGATATTACGGATTTCTTAGGCGATGATGCCGGTGATTACGATAAAACCACTGACACACTTGATGTGTGGTTTGATTCGGGGGTTTCTCATTATGCGGTATTAAAAGCCAGAGAAGGTTTGTCTGATGTGGCAGATTTGTATTTAGAAGGCTCTGATCAGCATCGTGGTTGGTTCCAGTCGTCATTGATATCTTCTTGTGCGATTACCGCTAAGGCGCCTTACAAACAAGTATTAACCCATGGTTTTACCGTTGATCAAAACGGACACAAAATGAGTAAATCATTGGGCAATGTAATCCCGCCTCAAAAAGTGGTTAACAACTTAGGTGCAGATATCTTGCGTCTTTGGATTGCGAGCACTGATTACACCGGTGAGATGACCGTATCGGATGAAATTTTAAAACGTAGCGCCGATTCTTATCGTCGTATTCGTAACACCATTCGTTTTATGTTGGCCAATATGCAAGGTTTTGATGCCAATCAGCATTTAGTTGATCATAACGACATGTTAGATTTAGATAAGTGGATTGTATCTAAAACAGCTGATTTACAAGTACAAATTTTACAAGGCTATGATGAGTACAATTTTCACCATGTAATGCAATTGATTTTGAATTTCTGCACCAATGATTTGGGTGGATTCTACCTAGATATTATCAAAGATCGCCAATACACCACAGGTGAAGATTCATTAGCAAGACGTAGCGCACAAAGCTCACTTTATCATATTGCTCAGGCGATGGTGCGTTGGTTGGCACCAGTACTATCCTTTACTGCAGAAGAGATTTGGCAAACACTTGAAGAGGATGATAGTGTGTTTTTACAAGATTGGTATCAAGGTCTGACCTTAGGCTATACAAATGATTCAATTGAAACTGCACGTCAGATTAACCCAGCCATTCGTAAACAAATGGAAGGTATGCGTAGCGATAAAATCATCGGTTCTTCGTTAGATGCTGAAATTGATATTTATTGTTCCGATGAAATTTACCAATCGTTATCTAAACTAGGTGACGAGTTGCGTTTTGTCTTTATCACTTCTTATGCTAGAATTCACCCTATCAATGAGCAAACAGATGACTGTATTGAGGCAGGTGAAGGGGTGATGATTAAAGTTTCAAAAAGTGAACATGAAAAATGTGTGCGTTGTTGGCATCATCGAGCAGATGTGGCTAGCCATGATGAACACCCTGAATTGTGTGGTCGTTGTGTTGAGAATGTTGCCGGTGATGGCGAAAGTAGAGCGTTTGCTTAATGAAACAACTTAATCTTGACTTAGGTGAAAAGTCTTATCCTATTTATATTGGGCAGGGTTTATTATCTCAATCTGAGTTTCTGAGCAAACATATTAGCGGCAAACAGGTGATGATTGTCACCAATACTACCGTTGCACCGCTTTATCTAGATAAAGTTAAATCTTTATTGGGTGACTATCAGGTTTCGACAGTGGTTTTGCCTGATGGCGAACAATATAAAACCCTAGAGACGGTTAATACAATTTTTAGCGCCTTGTTAGAAGCGCGCTTTGATCGTTCTTCTACATTGGTTGCTTTGGGCGGTGGTGTGGTTGGCGATATGACCGGCTTTGCTGCAGCAAGCTATCAGCGTGGGGTGGATTTTATTCAAATCCCGACCACTTTACTTTCTCAAGTAGATTCAAGTGTTGGCGGAAAGACAGGCGTTAACCACGTGCTTGGCAAGAATATGATTGGTGCTTTTTATCAACCTAAATGTGTGGTGATTGATGTTGATACGCTAGATACCTTGGAGGACCGTGAATATTCAGCTGGTATGGCCGAAGTGATTAAGTATGGTTTATTAGGCAATGCTGATTTTTTGAATTATTTACAAAATAATATTAGTGGTTTGATGACTAGAGATAAAGCTTTAATCATTGAGGCAGTACACCAATCTTGTGAAGATAAGGCTAATATCGTCGCACAAGATGAATTAGAAGCAGGTAAGCGTGCATTGTTGAATTTAGGCCATACTTTTGGGCATGCAATTGAAAACACACTAGGTTATGGTAATTATCTGCATGGTGAGGCGATTTCTGTTGGCATGCTGATGGCGGCAAAACTCTCGCAGCTCGAAGAATATTTATCAATTGATGCGGTTAATCAAGTGCAAGATTTATTAGAAAAAGCTAATTTACCAATCTCTATTAGCGGTAAAATTACTGCTTCTGATTTCATGGCAGCGATGTCGGTTGATAAGAAAGTAATTGATGGTAATATTCGTTTGATTTTGCTAAAAGAATTGGGCGATGCATTTATTTGTGATGACTATCAACATCAGCTTTTAGATCAAGTAATCAATGACTTTTGCCAATAGGATAATATGACAGATACTAACAAAGATTCAAAAAAAGTTGACGACGATGAGGTAATGATTACTTCAAGCATTAGTGATTTAGAAAAAATGCTAGAAGAGGTTGAAAAACATACTAATACCAAGTTTGAGCGTTTTTTCCTACCGTCTTTAGCAGTATTTAGTGCCATTATTATTGGCATGTTTACTATTATTTATTCAATTACGACTGATATGAGTCGTTTGGCAAACTCAATGGACCCTAACATGGGTACCAACATGACTTCAATGGTCGGCAGTGTTGAGAAGATGTCTAGCAGTGTTTCTAAAATGACAAATTCAGTTGCTTACATGCAAAAGAATTTTGATCAAGTCAATAAAAACATGACAACCATTGCCACTAAACTTGATAATTTAGATACAATTTCTACTGATTTAACTCGCGTTAGCGCCAAGATGGACGCTCTAGAGCCGATGTTAATTAACATGGAAGAAATGAACAAAAACATGACAACCATGCAAGACTCTATGACATGGATGCAACGTGATTTATCTATTTTGCGTGCTTCTTTCTCTAAGCCGATGAGTGTTATTAACAAAATGCCATTCCCGTTCTAATATGTCTTTAAGTGAGGAGCAAGTTGGTCAAATTGCTTATCTGGCGCGCTTATCTTTAAGCGACGAAGAACTTCAAAGTAATACCAAAGATTTAAATTCTATTCTTAGTTTGGCTGAACAATTGGCCGAAATTAAGACGGATGATATTACGCCTATGGCGCACCCACTACACATGACTCAGCGTCTACGTGAAGACAAAGTTACTGAAAAAGACCAATCAGAGTCTTTTCAAGCGATTGCACCAAAGACAGGAAAAAGACATTACTTGGTGCCAACGGTGATTGAGTAGCATGAGTATTCACAACAAAACCATTGCGCAATTGTCGAAAGGCTTGAATTCAGGTGAGTTTTCTTCAGTTGAGTTAACTCAACATTATCTTGATCGTATTAATTCATCTCAGCTTAATGCTTTTATTACCGTCACTGATGAGCTAGCCATGGAGCAAGCGCGCTCGGCTGACGATAAAATTGCCAAAGGTAATGCTAATATTTTGACCGGTATTCCTTACGCACATAAAGACATCTTTTGTACCAATGGAATAAAGACCTCTGCTGGCTCTAAGATGTTGGATAACTTTATTTCTCCATACGATGCAACCGTGAGCCATAAGCTTAATCAAGCTGAATTGGTGATGTTGGGCAAGGCAAATATGGATGAATTTGCCATGGGCTCGTCAAATGAAAACTCTTATTATGGCGATGTTAAAAACCCTTGGAACATTAATAAAATACCAGGTGGTTCTTCAGGTGGTTCAGCTGCAGCAGTTGCTGGACGTCTAGCGCCATTTGCTACTGGCACAGATACCGGCGGCTCGATTCGTCAACCTTCAAGTCTGTGTGGTATTACTGGCCTTAAACCAACTTACGGTCGCATCTCACGCTATGGAATGATTGCTTATGCCTCAAGTCTTGATCAAGCAGGACCAATGACACAAACGGCTGAGGATGCAGCGTTGGTTTTAAATGTGATGGCTGGTTTTGATGAAAAAGATTCCACCAGTGCTGAGCGTGATGTAGAAGACTACACTGCTTCATTAAATGATTCAATTAAAGGGCTGACCATCGGCTTACCGAAAGAGTTTTTCTCAGAGGGCTTAGATGACGAAGTGGCAAGTCAAGTCATGGCTGCTGTCAAAGAATTTGAATCCATGGGTGCAAGTGTTAAAGAAGTGTCATTACCAAATTCAGCTTATGCGATCCCAACTTATTACATTGTTGCACCTTGTGAATGCTCATCAAACCTATCACGCCTAGATGGTGTGCGCTATGGTTATCGTTGTGATGATCCAAAAGATTTAGAAGACTTATACTTACGCTCTCGTTCAGAAGGGTTTGGTGAGGAAGTTAAACGCCGTATTATGATTGGTGCTTACGCCTTATCAGCAGGTTACTATGACGCTTATTATTTAAAGGCACAGAAAACCCGACATCTGATTAGTGAAGACTTTAAAAAAGCTTTTAAAGACGTTGATGTGATCATGGGCCCAGTATCACCAACAACCGCGTTTGATCTTGGTTCAGTTAAAGATCCTGTGTCAATGTATTTGGCTGATATTTACACGCTTTCTGCAAACTTAGCTGGTTTGCCGGGTATGAGTATTCCCGCAGGTTTTGCGCAGAATTTACCAGTAGGGCTGCAACTGATTGGTAATTACTGGTCTGAATCAAAATTGTTAAATATCGCTCACCAATTCCAAATGCAAACCAATTGGCATACCAAAGTGCCACAGGGGTCAGAGTAATGCAGTGGGAAACAGTCATTGGCCTTGAGATTCATGCGCAACTGAGCACGAAATCTAAGATATTTTCATCGGCCTCTACTCAGTTCGGTGCCAAGCCAAATTCACAGGCTTGTGCGGTCGATTTAGGCTTACCAGGGGTTTTGCCTGTTTTAAACAAAGAAGCAGTTAATAAGGCAATTAAGTTTGGTTTAGCGGTGAATGCACACATTAATCAACGCAATGTGTTTGATCGAAAAAATTATTTTTATCCCGACCTGCCAAAAGGTTATCAAATTTCACAACTGGATTGGCCAATTGTTGGCGAAGGGGAAATTGATATTGTTGTGGGTGAAAACACCAAAACCATTGGTGTGACACGTGCCCATCTAGAAGAAGATGCAGGTAAATCAATCCATGATTTATATGATGACTATACTGCGGTTGATTTGAATCGTGCCGGTACGCCATTGTTAGAGATTGTTTCTGAGCCAGATATGCGTAGCGCCAAGGAAGCAGTAGCCTACGCAAAGAAAATTCATGCTTTGGTGCAATATATTGGTATTTGTGATGGCAATATGCAAGAAGGTTCGTTTCGTTGTGATGCCAATGTTTCTATTCGCCCAATGGGGCAAGAAAAGTTAGGTACACGTGCTGAGCTTAAAAACATTAATTCATTCAAGTTTCTAGAAAAAGCCATTAATCTAGAAGTAGAGCGCCAACAAGATATCCTTGAAGACGGCGGTGAAGTTGTGCAAGAAACCCGACTTTATGATGCAGTTAAGCACGAAACCCGTTCAATGAGATCTAAAGAAGAAGCCAATGATTATCGCTACTTCCCAGATCCTGATTTATTGCCTGTTGAAATTTCTAATGAATTGCTGGCAAGCATTAAAGCAGATTTACCAGAATTACCTGTGGAGAAGAAAGCAAGATTTATTGCTGAGCTTGGATTAAACGAATATGATGCAGATGT
Organism: Gammaproteobacteria bacterium; assembly: GCA_016845205.1. Taxonomy (GTDB): domain Bacteria; phylum Pseudomonadota; class Gammaproteobacteria; order PS1; family Pseudothioglobaceae; genus Thioglobus_C. Next base: position 13,690 of record JAERTA010000053.1, on the reverse strand, counting down.
ATTGACTTCACAAAAATCTTTGGCAGATTATTTTGAAACCATGTTAATTGGTAACGAGTCAAATGCCAAGTTATGTGCAAACTGGGTTATGGGCGAGCTTTCGGCTTTACTTAATAAAAATCAAATAGAGATTCAAGATTCGCCAGTTTCGGCACAAGAGTTGTCCCTACTTATTCAGCGCATAGGCGACGATACCATTTCTGGCAAGATTGCCAAAGATGTCTTTAAAGCCATGTGGGATGGTGAGGGTAGTGCCGATCAGATTATTGATGCTAAAGGCTTGAAGCAGATGACGGACACAGGTGCGATTGAAGCAATTGTTGATGAAATTATTGCTAATAACGCGCCGCAAGTAGAGCAGTTTAAATCAGGTAATGAAAAAATCTTAGGCTTCTTTGTGGGTCAGGCAATGAAGGCGACACAAGGTAAGGCTAACCCTAAATTACTCAATGAAATGTTGAGATCAAAGCTAACTTAATAAATTAACGATAATTAAATCAACCAGATTAAGTCCTGATAGATTTGACAGCCAAATAAGTAAGCTTGATACAATTGGCCACACTACAATCTTAAACACGCCAAAATAAAGCAAACCAATTAAAATAAATAATCCATAGGGTTCTAGTTGGTCATATTGATAAGCTAATTTTCTTGGTAGTAAAGAGCTAACAACTCTGCCGCCGTCTAAAGGTGGGACAGGTAATAAATTAAAAATTGCCAGTAGTAGATTAACAAAGATTCCAGCACCACCCATCAGCACTAAAAATGGGATATTAACAGCGTTTGCAATAACAACAACAATCAACCAACCGATAGCCATTAACAGGTTGACACCAGGCCCTGCTATTGCCACCCAAAGCATATCTTTTTTAGGTGATCTAAGTGCGCTAAAGTTAACAGGTACGGGCTTGGCCCAACCAAAAATAAATCCAGAAGAAGATAGATATAACAACGCCGGCACTAAAATTGTACCAACAGGGTCAACATGCTTGATTGGGTTGAGAGTTAAACGCCCCATCATTCTAGCAGTATGATCACCTAAAAGGCCAGCAACCCAACCATGTGCAGCCTCATGGACGGTAATGGCAAACAATACGGGGATCACCCAAATTAGAATAGATAGAATATCGCTCATAAGCCTTTCTCGTAGGTAAAATCAAAACAATTGTTAAAACTTATATTTCATTTTATATGAAAACAACACAACTGTTAATTCCGACTCAAAAAGAAGCACCAAATGATGCCCAAGTGATTTCTCATCAGCTAATGATCCGCGCAGGATTAATTTCTAAACTGGCTTCTGGTTTGTATACCTATTTACCAATGGGACTTAGAATCTTGCAAAAAGTAGAGGCTATTGTTCGTGAAGAAATGAACAAGGCTGGTGCGCAAGAGTTGCTGATGCCAGTTGCACAACCTGCAGAGCTTTGGCAAGAGTCTGGCCGATGGGATGAGTACGGCCCTGAACTATTACGTTTTAATGATCGACACAATCGCGAGTTTTGTCTAGGGCCGACTCATGAGGAAGTGATTACTAATTTAGCTGCGCAATATTTGCGTAGTTATAAGCAATTGCCGATGAATTTTTATCAAATTCAAACCAAGTTCCGTGATGAAATACGCCCGCGCTTTGGGGTGATGCGCTCACGTGAATTCATTATGAAAGACGCCTATTCGTTTCATCTAGACCAAGATTCATTGCAAGAAACTTACGATGTTATGCATCAAACTTATTGCAATATTTTTGATCGTCTAGGCTTGGATTATCGCCCTGTATTGGCAGATTCTGGCTCGATTGGCGGTGATAGCTCACACGAGTTTCATGTATTGGCAGACAGCGGCGAGGATGCTATTTGTTTTTCAGATGAATCAGATTACGCAGCCAATATTGAAAAAGTGTCTTTTTCTAAACAAGATCGCGTTTGCACGGCCTTGGCAGACGAAGAAAAAGTGCTGACCAAAAAAATAACCAGCATTGAAGATGTTGCTCAGTTTTTAAGCGTTGATAAGGCGCAATGCATCAAAACACTGATTATAAAAACTGCTGATGGTTTTAAAGCACTAGCACTTCGTGGTGATCATGAACTCAATGAAATCAAAGTTAATAATTTATTGGGTGAGTTTGATTTTGCAACAGACGATGAAATCAAGTCACTTGATCTAAAGAAAGGTTTTATTGGGGTTAAAGGTTTGAGTGTTGATTTGATTGTTGATTATTCTGCCAGTGTGTTGTGTGATTTTGTTTGTGGTGCGAATGAGTGGGATTACCACTTAACTGGGGCGAATTGGCAAGGTGTTGACTTGAATGAGGCTGATCTTCGTAATGCAATACAGGGCGATGACTCGCCAGATGGCAAAGGCAAATTAGTCATTAAGCGCGGTATTGAGGTTGGACACATCTTTCAATTGGGTGACAAATACTCTAAAGCCATGAATGCCAATGTGATTGGCGAGAGTGGCAAGGCAGTTACAACCACAATGGGTTGTTACGGTATTGGCGTTACGCGTGTGATTGCGGCCGCGATTGAGCAAAATTATGATGATCGAGGCATTGTCTTTCCACAAGGTATCGCACCGTTTCAAATGGTGATTGTGCCGATTAATTATAACAAATCCACCCGCGTGAAAGACTTGGCTGATACCTTGTATCAACAATGTTTAGAAGCTGGCATTGAAGTGCTACTTGACGATCGTAAAGAGCGTGCTGGCATTATGTTTGCCGATAGTGAGCTTTTGGGTATTCCACATCGAATGGTATTAAGTGACACTCATGCCGATAATGGTAATGTTGAATACAAAGCCAGAAATAACGCAGATAAGCTTGAAGTTAAATTTGAAGAGGCTTTATCGTTTATCCAAAGCAAGCTTAATTAGAGGAACTCTTAATGGTTTGGTTACAATACCTTTTGCCACAACACTGGCTTTCCAAGCTAATGTTTCGTTTTGCTAGGATTGAAAATACTTGGCTAAAAAACACATTTACCCATTGGTTTGTTAAAGCTTATCAAGTTGACTTATCACAAGCAAATCGAGAGCAAGTTGAGGATTACAAACACTTTAATGACTTCTTTACGCGCTCACTCAAGCCAGATGCTAGGCCGATTGCTGATAGTGCAATTATTTGTCCGGTAGACGGTGCTGTTTCTCAAGTAGGAAATATTGATAATACAAAAATCTTACAAGCCAAAGGTCGTGATTATAGCGCCAGTCAATTATTAGGCAATGATCCGCGATCATCTGAATTTGCTAATGGCCTTTTCACCACGATTTATCTTTCACCCAAAGATTACCATCGCATTCATATGCCTTATGACGGCAAGCTGGTGTCTATGGATTACATCCCTGGTGATTTATTTTCAGTTAATCAACAAACTGCGCAAAATGTTGATAACTTGTTTGCTCGGAATGAACGCGTGGTGTGTTATTTTGAAACTGAGTTTGGCCTTTGTGCTTTTGTATTGGTTGGCGCTATTTTTGTAGGCTCTATGCAAACGGTGTGGCACGGCCAAATTAATCCGCCATATAAAAAACAACTACAACATTTTGATTACCAAGATCAAAACATTGCTTTAAAAAAGGGTGATGAAATGGGCCGATTTAATATGGGCTCTACTGTGATACTGTTGATGCCAAATCAAGACCAACAATTTAATCTTAAAGCCTCAGAAGTAGTGCGGATGGGGCAGAGCATTATTTAATTTAATAGAGTATAATGACTTATATTTTTTATTCTTAAGGAGTATGTTGTGAAATTTTCTCATTTATTATTAGGACTAGCGTTATCCACTACATTAATTTCATGTGGAAGTAATCCGATTAGAGTTTCGGCTGATGACATACCATCATGGTGTAATGACATTGAAAAAACTGGAATTTTTTCTAATTTAACTCCTGAAATTATTACTGGAGAAAAGTTGTTGTCTTGCGGTAGTGGTACTGGTAATGAAATTAGTTTGTCAAGAGAAAGAGCAACGATTGACGCAAAAAAACAAGTTCTTGATCAGTTGGTTGGGCGATTAACTAAGAAGTATCCTGAAGATAGGTTAGTTAGCAATTATAAAGATCACCTGAGTTATAGTTCATTTGGTTACGATATAGTTGAACAAGAAGTGTTTGACATTGAAGGAGGGTATCAAACCTTTATTTTGATCGAAACAATGATGGATGATTTAAAAGGAACCCAAAAGGCTTTGTTAAAGCCCAGGTTTAAAAAAACAAATGAAAAATTAGTGTCTCACTAATTTTTCATTTTTGTTAGTTTGACCAGTTTAATGGTTTGGTCCGAAATCTGCATAATCTCAATTAGTACATTGTCTACCTTTAAGCTAATGTCACGTTTTGGAATACTCTGCAAGGTTTCTAAAATTAAACCATTTAATGTTTTTGCTTTGGCAACCGATAAATTGGTTTGGAGCAGAATATTGAGTTCGCGAATACTGATTCTAGGGTCAATCAAATAACTGCCGTCTTTTTGCTGGATTACTTCTTCAATGGTTTCGTTTTGATTAGAGGTGAATTGCCCCACAATTTCTTCTAGAATGTCTTCTAAAACCACCATACCTCTCACTTCGCCATACTCATCAACCACAAGCCCTAGGCGTCTTTTTTGTGCTTGAAAGTGCGCTAATTGATGCGCCAATGAAGTGCCTTCAGGCACAAAGTAAGGTTTGCGAATTAACTCAATAACATTGTCGATACTAAATTCACCTTTGGCGTATAAATTAACCACATCGCGCATGTGTAGTACACCAGTAATATTATCTGCTGAGCCGTCAAAAGTTAACAGTCGTGTATGTTGAATACGCTCTAGCTGAGATAATATTTCACTGTGATTATTGATATCAACACTAATAAGCTCATGCCTAGGAATCATAATATCCTCTACTTTAACTTTTTCTAGGTCGATGATATTAAGCAGCATTTTTTGATAATTAGAAGCAATGACTGGCTTGGCTTCGTTAACCACCATTCTAAGTTCTTCTGAGCTAACACTGTTGGCTTGTGATTCATTTTTTACACCCAATAATTTTAAAATTAGGTTTGAAAGTTTTGCAATTAACCAAACAAAAGGTTTAAAAAGTGTAATGAAACCGCTAATAATAATTGAAGCAGGTAGGGCGATTCTTTCTGGATTTTTAGCTGCAAAGGTTTTTGGTGTGGTTTCTGCAAAGATCAAAATCACAAAAGTCAGTAGTATTGATGCGTACACAACCGAACCTTCACCCCAAAGTTTGATGGCCAATATGGTAGCAATCGATGAGGCGAAAATATTAACAAAGTTGTTGCCTAGTAGAATGGTACCAATCAAATGATCAAGATCACCTAGTAACTTTTCAGTACGCTTGGCTTGAGCATTGTTTTGATTACTCAAAGCTTTTAGACGATAACGATTAATCGCCATCATTGAGGTTTCGCTGCTAGAGAAAAAGGCAGAAGCTAGGATTAATCCTAAAAGAATAATGCCTAGCCAAAAGGTTGAAAGTGTTTCCAATAAGTTGTAGGAGTTGAATTAATTACTGATTAGTTTAATTCAAATGATTGAAAGCATCAAGTCCTGGATAAATTGCCTTTGCGCCTAACTCTTCTTCAATGCGAAGCAAACGATTGTATTTTGCCAAACGGTCAGAACGAGATAAAGAGCCTGTTTTGATTTGACCACAGCCTGTTGCTACTGCCAAATCAGCAATGGTTGTGTCCTCAGTTTCACCAGAGCGATGTGACATAACACAAGTATAGCCTGCTTTAGTCGCCATTGACATGGCGCTAAAGGTTTCAGTTAAAGTGCCAATTTGGTTTACCTTAATTAAGATCGAGTTAGCAATATTTTTTTCAATGCCCTGAGCAAGAATACTGGCATTAGTAACAAATAAATCATCACCAACTAGCTGTACTTTAGAGCCAACTTTTTTAGTAAGTAAATCCCAACCATCCCAGTCATTCTCATCCATGCCATCTTCGATAGAGATAATTGGATAATTTTCTACCCAATTAGCCAAGTAGTCGACAAATTCTTCAGAGCTAAGTGATTTATTTTCACTTGCTAGGTTGTAGGTGTCATTCTCATAAAATTCAGAACTAGCCGCATCAATACCGATAAAGATATCTTTACCTGCCACGTAGCCTGCACTTTCAATTGCTTCAATAATAACTTTAAGTGCGTCTTCGTTAGAAGCTAAATCGGGTGCAAAACCACCTTCGTCACCAACAGCTGTATTCATGCCTTGTGATTCTAATACAGACTTTAAGTGATGGAAAACTTCAGTGCCATAACGTAGTGCTTCTTTGAAATTGGGTGCGCCAGCAGGGATAATCATAAACTCTTGAATATCAACACTATTATTAGCGTGTTCACCACCGTTGATAATGTTCATCATCGGTACCGGCAGTTGAAAATCACCTTCAACTTCTAGCGTGTTGTACAAAGGCTGATTGTTTGCATTGGCATGTGCGTGTGCACAAGCTAGAGATACCGCTAAAATTGCATTAGCGCCCAATCTTGACTTGGTGTTAGTACCATCGAGATCAATCATTACCTGATCAATGGCAGATAGGTTGCCAACATCAGAGCCTACTAACGCTTGGTTGATTTCGGTATTAATGAACTCAACAGCTTTTAGCACACCTTTTCCTAAGTAGCGAGATTTGTCACCATCACGCAATTCAAGTGCTTCACGTTGTCCGGTTGATGCGCCAGATGGCACCATGGCGCTGCCAATTGTGCCGTTATCTAAAATAACATCTGCTTCAACAGTTGGATTGCCTCGGGAATCAAGAACCTCTCTTGCTTTAATTTGTTGGATTTTCACTATTATCCTTGTATTTAATTATTCAAAAAATGATTTCATTTTACCAAAGAAGGAGTCGGACTCGGGGTGTTGTTTCTTACCACAGGACTCAGAAAAATCTTTAAGTAGTTGTTGTTGTTTTTTACTTAGATTAACTGGTGTTTCAATTTTTACTTGGCATAGTAAATCACCAGCACTGCCACCTCTAATAGCAGCAATACCTTTGCCACGCAAACGGAATAATTTCCCAGTTTGTGTGCCTGCTGGTACTTTAATTTTGAGTTTTCCGTCAAGTGTTGGCACTTCAATAGAACCACCAAGTGTTGCTGTAGCAAAATCGATTGGCACTTCGCAGTAAAGATCGTTGCCTTCTCGTTGAAAGATATTGTGTTTTTTAACATGTACCTGCACATACAAATCACCACTTGGCCCGCCACGTAAACCCGCCTCACCTTCGCCACTTAAGCGAATACGATTACCGGTATCAACCCCTGCAGGGATTTTAACGGATAAAGTTTTTTGCTTACGAACCACACCTTGTCCACGGCAAGTACCACAAGGAGATTCAATTTTTTGACCGGTACCAGAACAATCATGACAAGGGCGTTGTACCGCAAAGAAACCTTGCTGCATTTGTACTTGACCATGGCCGCCACAAGTGCCACAAGTGTTGACCGATGTACCGGGTTTGGCACCGGTGCCCGAGCACGTATCACAAGTCTCATTTTTAGGAATACGGATTTTAACCGTTGTGCCTTCAGCCGCTTCTTTTAGGTCAATTTCTAAATCGTAGCGTAGGTCTGATCCACGATTATCAGGCTGTGCAGCACCGCCACCGCCACCAAAAATGTCACCAAAAATGTCACCAAAACCACCACCACCGAATGGGTTGCCACCACCAAAACCACCAGCGCCAGCACTGCCATCAACACCAGCATGGCCAAATTGATCGTAAGCTTGACGTTTTTGTGCATCTGACAAAATCGCATAAGCCTTTTGAATCTCTTTAAATTTTTCTTCAGATTCTTCTTTGTTGTCTTTGTTGCGATCAGGATGATGTTTCATTGCTAAGCGCTTATAAGCTTTTTTAATTTGCTTATCGTCAGCGCCTTTATCAACCCCTAATACTTCGTAATAATCTCTTTGTGACATGTTTGCCTTATATTAAAAAAACCTTCTCCAAACATAGTTCGAAGAAGGTCTTATGGTTATGAATCAATCGATAAATTATTTATCGTCTTTCACTTCTTCAAAGTCTGCATCAACAACATCATCGCCTGCATCGGTTGCTTCAGATGCATCACCCTGTGCTGTACCAGCTTTAGCTTGTGCTTTTTCAGCCAAAGGTTGAGCTTTTTCACTTAATGCTTGTACTTTTGCATCAATCGCTTCTTTATCTTCACCTTTCATTACTTCTTCAAGCTCGGTGATGGCCGCTTCAATCGCTGATTTTTCATCATCAGAGATTTCATCTTTTAGCTCTTCCATGGTTTGCTTGGTTGAGTGTACTAGTGAGTCTGCCATGTTGCGCGAAGTCACCAGCTCTTGGAATTTTTTATCTTCTTCAGCATTTGCTTCAGCATCTTTAATCATTTTTTCTACTTCTTCGTCGCTTAAGCCCGATGACGCTTTAATGGTGATTGATTGTTCTTTGCCTGTATTTTTATCTTTGGCAGAAACATTCAAAATACCATCTGAATCAATGTCTAGTGTTACCTCGATTTGCGGTGTACCTTTAGGCGCCGCATCAATGCCTTCTAAGTTGAACTGGCCTAATGATTTATTAGCACTTGCCACTTCACGCTCACCTTGTAATACATGCACCGTTACTGCAGATTGGTTATCAGCAGCAGTTGAGAAGATTTGTGAAGCATTCGTAGGAATGGTTGTATTTTTCTCAATCAGTTTCGTCATCACACCACCCATCGTCTCAATACCTAGAGACAAAGGTGTTACATCTAGTAGTAATACGTCTTTAACATCACCACCTAGTACACCCGCTTGAATGGCTGCACCCATGGCAACAGCTTCATCAGGGTTAACATCACGTTTAGGCTCTTTGCCAAAGAAGTCTTGTACCATTTGGCCAACCTTAGGCATACGTGTTTGACCACCAACTAAAATTACCTCATCGATGTCACCACTTGAAAGGCTTGCATCTTTGAGTGCAATCTTGCAAGGTTCAATAGTGCGTTTTAGCAAATCATCAACTAATGATTCTAATTTAGCACGCGTCAGTTTAATGTTAAGATGTTTTGGACCAGAAGCATCAGCGGTTACATAAGGTAAATTAACCTCTGTCTGTTCGCTAGAAGATAGCTCAATTTTAGCTTTTTCAGCTGCTTCTTTTAAACGTTGAAGGGCTAATGGGTCATTGGTTAAATCAACACCTTGATCCTTTTTAAATTCTTCAACTAAATGACCGATGATACGTTGGTCAAAATCTTCACCACCTAGGAATGTATCACCATTCGTTGATAACACCTCAAAGTGCTTCTCACCATCAATGTCTTCCATTTCAATGATTGATACGTCGAACGTACCGCCACCTAAATCGTATACAGCGATTGTTTTGTCACCTGAAAGCTTGTCGACGCCATAAGCTAGTGCTGCTGCCGTTGGCTCGTTAATAATACGCTTAACATCTAAGCCTGCAATCTTACCAGCGTCTTTGGTTGCTTGACGTTGTGAGTCGTTAAAGTAAGCTGGAACGGTAATAACGGCTTCGCTTACTTTTTCACCAAGGTACTCCTCAGCGGTTTTTTTCATCTTCTCAATGACTTTTGCTGAGATCTCAGGTGCAGCCATCTTTTTGCCTTTAACTTCAACCCAAGCATCACCATTGTCAGCTTTAACAATTTTGTAAGGCACAAGATCAATATCCTTTTGTACTGCCTCTTCATCAAAACGACGACCGATTAAACGCTTAATAGCAAATAAAGTATTTTCAGGATTGGTTACCGCTTGACGTTTTGCTGGCTGACCAACTAGGATCTCTTCGCTGTCTTTAGGGTAAGCAATAATAGATGGGGTGGTACGATCACCCTCTGAATTTTCGATAATTTTAACACTGCCACCATCCATAATAGCGACACATGAATTTGTTGTACCTAAGTCAATACCGATAATTTTTGACATTTTTTTAACTCCTTGTGTTTGATATACCCCCTATATAGGGATGGTCAAATCTTTTTCAAGGAATTAATGCAAAAATATTTATAATTTGGTTTTTAATAAGGTTTCAACTGATTTGGGTACAAACACACTGATATCACCGCCAAGTGACAGAATTTCACGCACTAGTGAGGATGAAATATTAGCGTATTGTTCAGCAGGCGTCATAAACAAAGTTTCAATATTAGGATTAAGATGTTTGTTCATACCTGAGAGTTGAAATTCATACTCAAAGTCACTAACAGCACGCAGACCACGCAAGATAACTTGCACATTTTGTTCGTTTGCAAAATCAACCAATAAAGTATTAAAGCTTAGTACTTCAATGTTATCAACATCTTTAAGCGCTGTCGTAGCCGCATCAATTCGCTCATCAATGCTTAGGAAGGAAGATTTTTTACTATTTTGCGTAATGCCGATGATGACTTTATCGAATAATTTACTAGCACGATGAATTAAATCAATATGACCATTGGTGATAGGATCAAACGACCCCGGATAAATTGCAATTTTCTTCATAAGACTTCTAATAAGCAGTAGTTGACCGCGCCAGATAGCTTTTGTTTGTTGATTTTGATTTTTTCCGAAAAATTCTCTTTTAAAAAAATATCCGTTATTTCAAATTCAGATTCTATATAGATTTTACCTCCAGAAGCAACAAAATCACCTTTTGAGAGTGATTTTAAGGCTTTTGGGATGATGTTTTTATTAAAAGGCGGGTCAAGTAAGACAAAATCATAAAATTGATTACTTTTGGTTGACAAAAAAACCAGTGCATCTTGATTTAAAAACTCGATTTTGTCTGATTTTAATAATTTCCGATTTTTTTCTAAATGTTGATAGGTGTTAGGATTGTTTTCAATACCAACAACCTGTTTGGCGCCACGAGAAAGCGCTTCAAAGCTAAGCGATCCGCTACCAGTAAACAAATCTAGATAAGTTTTATTAACAGATTCAAACTGAATCCAATTGAACAAGGTTTCACGAACCTTACCTGGTGTGGGCCTTAGGCCGTTAGCATCGGGAAAGTTGAATTTCCTACCCCGATACTCACCGCCAATAATTTGAAAGGTGTTGCTGTTGGCCAAAGGCTATTTTTGATAGGCATCAAAAGAATCTTGCAACTCTTTTTTGGCTTCTTGCGCATCACCCCAGCCATCAATTTTTACCCATTTACCTTCATCAAGATCTTTGTAATAAGTAAAAAAGTGCTCGATTTGATCTTTGAGTGTTGCACCAACATCGTCAATACCCTTAATTTCGTGATATGACTTGCATAGCTTATCCGTTGGTACAGCAAGGATTTTTGCATCTTTGCCAGCTTCATCAGTCATGCGCAAAACACCAATTGGGCGAGCAGTAATGACGGAGTCATGAATTAAAGGGTAGGGTGTAATCACTAAAACATCGGCCGGATCGCCGTCATCGGCTAATGTTTCTGGTACAAAGCCGTAGTTACATGGATAAAACATTGGCGTTGAGATAAAGCGATCAACAAACATGGCACCAGTGTCTTTATCAATTTCATATTTAACTGGCGATGAATTAGCCGGAATCTCAATAATAACGTTAACTTCTTCAGGTATGTTGCCTGCCGATACTGGCTTTAAACTATTTTGCATTTTCTAATTCCTTTTGTAATAAATGATAACGCCAACCTTGGCAAAACATCACCGATCGATCGCCGCGAATATATTTGAGTAGTGATTTGCTACTAGCCATCACTTCTATAGCCAAATTATACTGATTTGCTTTTTCTTGGATGAGTTTTTGCAAAACGACTTTTTGCACCTTTTCAGTTTTTGTTGGCGGGTTATTTTTTCCGATGTTAATCTCAATATTTTGAATACTAGAATGTTTACTTAAAAAATCATCAAAGCTTTTTTGTATTTTTCCTAATGGTTTTTCTTTGCCTAATGCGTAAGCAATTAATTGATCATCGGCCAGAATCCATTTGCGTGGTTTATTACTCACTTGCGCTCGATACTCTCGCCAAGCAGCTAATTGTGCTGCTAAACCATGGGATTTTTTGTTAATACGTGATAGGCCTTTAACTCGCTGCCATGCTTGATCAATGGGTGGTAAATATAAATCGACATCCAGTAAAGATTGAGCTTCTTCTGCAATCCAGTCTAGTTTGTTTTCATCTTTGAGTTGCGTTTGTAGTTGATGATAGTTTTTCAGTAAATAGCGCACATCATCTAATGCGTACTCAATTGCCCCTTCGGGCAGTGGACGCGTAGTCCAGTCAAGCCGCGTGTAGGCTTTTTCTAAATAGACGTTTTGTAAAGCTTCGGTTAGCGCTTGATAAGAAACCTGTACTGGATGATTTAACAAGCTGGCCGCAATTTGTGTATCGAATAATTGTTTGGGTAGTCGCTTTGAAAGGCAATATAAGGCCTCAATATCTTGGCGTGCAGAATGCACAATCCAAATAGAGCCATCTTGGTAAAGTTTATCAAATAAAGGCTCGAGGTCATTCAGCGCTAAAACATCAATACAATCGGTGGCACTTTTGGTGGCGATCTGCACTAAGCACAGTACAGGATAATAAGTATTAACACGCTTAAATTCTGTGTCGATTGCAAGCTCGGTTTCACCTTGAATGGCTTGCAAAAAATCGTTGAGTTGACCTTGTGTTTTTATCATTGTTGTATTTTAGCAACAATTAAGTATAACACTGGTTTTTTTATGAGATAATCAGCCCAGAAAATATGGATAACAATAGATAAAACATGATTTTTAAGCAGGATTTTTCGTTAAAGAAAACGCCTAATAAATGGTTTTGGTCAGCTGTTTTCTTAATATCGCTCGGCGGTTTATCTTATATGGGCTTAAACCCGCATTTGATTGAAGATTGGTGGTGGGTGCTGGCTTCTTACAATTTGACCATGTGTCTGGTTGCTGGTTATTATATTTTTTGTGCTGTTTCCAAACTAAAAAAGAGCAATAAAGAGGGTGTGATTGGCACCCAATTCACTTGGTCTTTTGTTAAGATTATTCCGCTATTGGTGATTGTGCCGGTGTTGTCTTTTTACCTGTTTTCATTCCAAACAATTCAAGATAATGTCGATCGATCTAAGCACGTCTACAGTAACTTTAACAAAAAATTTATTAGTCAAGTAGATAACTTGTATGAAGGTGTCCAAGGTGTTAGAAATGATCGGTACAATGATTTTAGTAAAGTGTTGTTACAACAAATCATAGGTTATTCTGAATTTCAGAAAGATCCAGAAACTTATAAAAATAACATGCAAGTTTTTATTCAGGGCTTGGTTGAAAAAAAATATGCGTGTTCTATTGTTCTGACAAATGAGAAAGAAGAGTTTATTGCGAAAGCCAGTCAAAATGAAACTTGTTCCCTAGAAGAAGACGAGCAACAGCCAATGGCAGCACAACAACCTTTTGTGGCATTTGAAGACGAAGAGAACAAAACATATCAAGTAAATATGACGGCGCGCTATCTAAGTAGAAAGGCGACTAAAAAATTTATGAAAATGACCGCTGTTTACGCAACTGATCCGCATTTGTTGCGATTTTTAGGTCAAGTAAAAAACTTTACTAAATTTGTTAAATCTGTTGAGTATTCTTTTAGTGTTAATACCTCGCTTACACAAAAGAATTTTTTATTAGATTTCTCTTCAACAGTTTTATTAACCATTCTTAGTGTTTTGCTTATCGTCTTTAAGATGATTGATCAATTAATGCGACCAATGCATAATTTATCGATT
>JAERTA010000052.1 GCA_016845205.1 Gammaproteobacteria bacterium | reverse complement strand
GGCAAACTCCAAACCAGAAGCTATGAACAAGACGGTGTTAAAAAATACGCAACTGACATCGTTGTATCAGGTTTTAACGGCACACTACAAATGCTAGATCGTCGTGACGATGCCGGCGGCGCACCAAGACCAGCAGCTTCTGCACCACAAGCTGCAGCACCTGCGGCTGACCCAATCACACCGGTAGATAATACGGGTTTTGATGACGATATTCCATTCTGACCACGGACAAAATAATAAAAGTATATTTTTATCCATAAAGCCTGATTTATCAGGCTTTTTTTGTTATAACGTATTTACTTGTACACCTTGTCATGAGTACCAATATCAATAGGTGTAATTCTTTGATCTTCAATCATAAATTCAATGCTGATTCTATAGCTTAAATTAATTGAAATTGAATGCAATTCTTTTAATTTACCAACAAGTGGGTGAATTCTCAAAGACGGATGAAAAGGATCTGCCTCCATTAACTTAATAGTTTTGGCATATTGTTTTTTTATTTCAGGATGTTTTTTTAAAAACTTTTTGACTCGCTTTTCATACGAAGGTGTAAAAACTAACTGATACATTAAAGTCTAGACAGATGCTCATCAGCGCTCATCACCTTACCCTTACCAGCTTTAATTTCAGCTTTTACCTCTTGTAATGCGGCTTCAAGTTCGCATTCACGTAGATAGTTGTATCTATCAAGACTTACTGCAACGTATTTAGATTTCCCTCTAACACTAATAATAGCCTCGTCATCATGCTTAAGTGCATCATCAATAACGCCAACACCACGAGTCTTAAGTTCATTTGCAACAATATTCATAATAACACCTTAAATAGTACGATTAACAGTATTATAACAAAAGAATAAATTTAACTCAAATTATATTTGCTGTTGATACAAACATTAACACTCAATCCATTTAGGTACCGGTTTATTTTTGCTAAACAATCGCTTAATCGTTTTAAGTAGTTGGTTTTCTCGCTTAAGCTTAAATTTAACCTTTGGCAGTATCAACTGATGCAGTTGCTCAATTTCATCTAAATTCGTATCAATATAGCTGATATACGGCGTGATACAAAAGCCTTTAAGCCCAATTGACTCGACAAACTCGATGTGCTTTTTACTGTCATCCACCAGTAAATCGCCATTACTATAGCGAATGTCTTTAGGCTGCGTCCTACCCCAAGTTGCATCAGGATCATAATCATCTCGATACACCACATCAGAAAAATACCCACTCAAAAACAGCTTGTCGATAATCGGCTCTGCTCGTTCACGAGTACTGGCTGTCCAAATACTCATCTCGATACCATTTAACTTTAATGAATCTAACAGCGCAAACATGCCTTGGCGTACGCTTTCACCTTTTTCACAAATTAAAGTATTATCCAAATCAAACACAACCTTTTGAATGCCTTGCCTAGATTCGTCTTTAACCTTAAAGTTAATCAGCTTTTCAAAATCAAACTCATCAGCAATGCGCTTGGCTTCAACATCGTGCAGATAACTAGCATCAGGATCAATCCCCACTCTGCCAAGATCGAGTCGATCAGCATCCCAACACGTGTTAATGGTGATACATTCTGGGCGTGTGCCATACGTATGCCCCTTACAAGCGTCTGTTAGCTGTTTAAACTGCACATCGTTAAGCGGAATGATATCTCGGTGCTTCATGGCGAATACAGCGCCTCTAGGGCCGTGTCCTTTGTCTCGGTGTTCATTCTCACGCATACAATCATGAAAATACGCAAAATAAGACAATACAGCCTTATCAGCGCCATTGAAGTTAGCTAGGTAATGGCCGTTGCGCTCTACTGTACGCCAATGCTTTATTCCGTGAATAGGGCTGGTAATAAAAGCTGACTCTTGTCTTAAAATGTCTAACACTTCTGGTGCAATCATACTAATACCATCCCAAATTAGTGTTTCCATCACCTTTAAAATCTCTAACCTCTTCAATCTCTTCTCTAAAAAAGTTGTATAAAACTCTTTTCATTTTGTTGTTATGCCTTGAAACAGATAATGCGTACTCCAATAATCCGTGATATTCTTTAGCTTTTTTCTTACCTAATACTAATATCACTGTTTCCGCTAATGACTCATGTGATTCTGATACTGACTTTGAAATAGCATATTCAAGGATCTTTCTATACAACGTAGAAAACTCAGTGTTGTATTTTTTGTTTATACCTTTTGTCCTGATAAGAAAACGATCAACCGCATTTATATCTGATAGATCCAACTGATTTGCCTCTCTGATAAAGATATTAATATAACCATCTGAATCAAAATGATCCAAAACAGGAATCCATTTAGCTAAATATTTATCTAGCTCACTTAGATTGATCGTCTTTAACACATCCTTTATTGTCTTAATTGAATTTGGATCTACATTATCAACAATATTACTAAAACTACCGCCACAGGTAGTGCAAAACATCTTGTTACATGCGTGCTTATTTGATACTTTAAACAGCCTTTCTAATTCATTGATATCTGACAAAGAAACCATTAATTACACCCCTTCAAATAGATCTCTTTGCTTGTTAAACGCCAAGCGCGTTTTAATGGCAATGGCTGAGCTGCGCTTTAGCATTGCTTTTGATCGCACATACGCACTGGTATCCATCCAATTAAGCTCAGACAGATCCAGCTCTTGTTGTACACATCGGCAATCAGCGTTAGCAAAGTCTTTTGACACACTAGAGACTTTATCTCGATTGGTAAAAATATTAAACAACGACATAGCTTAAGTCCGTATCACTCTTTCAACCGTTCTTGCAGAATCCATCTCTGGCGGAAAGGTTCGTAT
>JAERTA010000051.1 GCA_016845205.1 Gammaproteobacteria bacterium | reverse complement strand
GCCAAAGATCGTCTGCGCGCCGTGGTATTAACAACGCTAACAACATTAGCGGGCGTTATTCCTTTAGCGTACGGCATTGGCGGTACTGATTTTATTTTGCAACCGATGGCGCTGTCGCTGGGGTATGGACTACTTTTTGGCACGGTGATGACTTTGGTGTTATTGCCTTGTCTGTATTCAGTTAATTACGATTTTGTTAATTGGGTAAAGCATTTAACCAAGAATAAAACAAAGGTCATTTAAGGCTTTAGGTTTAGCGTTGTTGGTGCTAAACAAACTTTATCGCTGCAAGCTTGCAAGCTCAACGATAGTTTTGGCGCTACATAGTTTTTTGATTTTTGAACGAATTTAAGTTTAATCTTAACTTGATCTTTGTAAATTGAAATTTCATCTTTTGAAAAACCTAACTTAGCTAGCTGACCTTTAGGGTATGTTGCCTTTATGATAGACCAGTTTTTAGTATCTAGATTGTTCACTCGTGTAGCAATCAAAGAGCTTTGTATTGGTTGATTAGAGTTAATATGCCAACCTGGATTTAGACTTAGATCGACCAGTAGTTCGTTGCTATTTAAAATTTGTGTGTGCACACGAATACGCCCTTGGTAGGCGTATTGAACAGTAGAGGTTTCACCATTTTTAACGTTATTTAAACCTTGGATAAACGAGGTGTAGCTATAAGGGTCTTTTTTAATTAAACTTGAAACTGAACTTAATAACTTTTTTGCTTGAGTGGCATAATCTGGATTAGTCGTTCGTACAGACAAGCCAGTTAAAACTTGATAGGCAATTCCATTAGCAGAAGGTAGTGCATCATCATAGAGCTGTTTTAAACTTAAATTCAAGTGTTTGTTTCCAGAGCTCATGTGAAAACCATGATTTTTTTTATCCCAAAAATGCGTATTCATTTGTTGCACTAGCTTTTTTACTCTGTTTAGCCAGATTTGGTCATTTGTTTGATCAAATACTTTTAATAAAGCTTGAGTGAAGTAGGCATAGTCTTCAAATAGTGCCAACGTTGAAAAGCGTCCATCAATAGAAACACGGTATAGTTGATTGTTTTGATAAAACTGATCAAATAAGTATTGAGCTGTATTTATGCCTGTTTCGAGATAGAGGGGGTTATCAAAAGCTTGGCCAGCCTCAATAAAACTCTGTACCAGCAATGAATTCCATGACAATAAAATCTTCTTATCAGTTAAAGGTGGAATGCGTTTTGCCCTAGCTTGATAAATCTTATCAATCAAGCTGTCTACTGTTGGATAGTCAGTTGGTTTTAACTTGTTAATATCATGGAAGCGGACGACGTTTTTGTTTTCAAACTCCGTATGTTTAGATAAGTCAAACCATTTTAATGCTTGTTGATATTGCTCAGTATTTAGTATGGACTGGAGGTCATTGTCTGAGAAAATAAAAAAAGTACCTTCTTCTCCTTCAGAGTCAGCATCGGTCGCTGAGAAAAAACCACCCCTTTTGCCTCGCATTTCTTTTAGGGTGTAGTTCAGTGTTTGTTTTGCAATACGCCTGTAAAGTGGTTTCTTTGTGAGTTGATAGGCGCGTGTGTAAACTAATGAGAGTTGCGCTTGGTTATAGAGCATTTTTTCAAAGTGCGGTACTATCCAGGCGTTATCAATTGCATAGCGATGGAAACCACCACCAATGACATCATATAATCCACCAGTTGCCATAGCATCAAGTGTCGTAGTAATAGCGGTTAATTTATCTTCCGATGGATTGCGTTTTTGTTCATCCAATAAAAACAATAATAGGCTTTCATGTGGGAACTTCGGTGCTTCGCTAAAGCCACCTTGAAGATCATCAAAGTTATCTAGGATAGATTGTGTAGTTTGATTAAAAATAGTTTTATCTAAAGTAGTAGCTTTGAGGGTGTTTTGTGTTGCTTTAATGCTGTTTAGCATTTGCGTCGTTCTATCTGCTAGTGCAGTTATTTTTTCTTTTTCTTTTTCCCACAGGTTTTGTAACTGAGGGATGGTAGACATTAGCCTCGATTTAGTAATATAAGTATCAGTTAAAAATGAGCGACCATCAGGCGTTAGAAATACATTTAGTGGCCAACCCGCAGATCCATTAGTTAGCTGGGCAATGTTCATGAAGGTAGCGTCAACATCAGGCTGGATTTCTCGGTCTACTTTAATAGCGACAAAGTGTTGGTTCATTAACTTAGCGACTTCTATGTCGTCAAAACTTTCTTCTTCCATCACATGGCACCAGTGACAAGTTGAGTAACCAATAGAAAGAAAAATTAGCTTGTTCTCAGCTCGAGCTTTATCAAATGCTTCATCTGACCAGCTGTACCAATTAATTGGATTGTGTGCGTGTTGAAGCAAATAAGGTGAATCAGATAGAATAAGGTGGTTGACGAATTTTGCCTTAGCATTTTCATCTAAATGGTGTGTTCTAGGTTGGTAATCAGAGCCTTTATTTAAATAAGAAGAGTTTAGCTCGTCGCTTGAATGCGATAGGGCTAGTGTAGGAATGAATAATAATAGCAATAAAACTCTAAGCATATTTTGATTATAGCAAAACTAGAGTCTTTTTTCTCAATTTGAGATTATTTATTTTGTAATGCTAGGCGGATTAATTCTTCGGTTGAAAGTGATTCATCATTAATAGCACTAAGCATTTTATCAGCCTCTTTAGTCTTAAACCCAAGCGCTTGCAATGCTTGAGTAGCTTTTTGTGTATTAGGATTAGAATTGCTGGCGGTAATTTTTTGGTGTTGCGTGTTGCTCAGCTGTAATTTTTCTAGTCGATCTTTAAGCTCTACAATGAGTTTTTGTGCGGTCTTCTTGCCAATGCCTGGGGTTTTGGCGAGTAGCGCATCGTCTTCATTTGCCACTGCGTTCATTAACGAGACAACGTTAAGATGGGAAAGAATAGCGAGTGCGACTTTAGGGCCGATACCATTAACGCGGATTAACTCACGAAATAAAGTTTTTTCGTCTTTAGAGATAAAGCCATATAACGTATGAGAATCTTCTTTAACGGCTAAGTGAGTGTGCAAGGAAACGTTACTTTCGTTGCTTATCTCGTAAAAGGTCGACATTGGGCATAGAATTTCGTAGCCTATGCCACTGACTTCCAGTAGAACTTCAGGTGGGTTTTTTTCTAGAATTTTTCCACTAAGGCGACCAATCATGGATTAATTATAGCCAAGAATAAGTTTTAAAATAATTCTTCTCAAAATCCTTAATATCGTTCGAATATTGCAAAGTTAGTCCAATATCATCTAAGCCATTCATTAAGCGACGCTTGCGCTCAACATCTACTTCAAAAGTATAACTTTTACCATTAGCATGAATGCTCTGTGATTCAAGATCAATGATGATTTCACCACTAAAATCAAACAGTTCATCCATTACCTTGTTATCTTGCACAATCGGCAAGATGCCGTTTTTAAAGCAGTTGTTGTAAAAAATATCAGCGAAACTTGGGGCAATAATCACTCTAAAACCATAGTCTTCTAGCGCCCAAGGTGCGTGCTCGCGCGATGAGCCACAGCCAAAGTTTTCACGCGCTAGTAGTATTTTCGCATCTTGGTACTCGGCTTTATTTAAAACAAAATCTTTGTTCAGTGGGCGTTTGGTATTATCCATGCCCACTTCGCCGTGATCAAGATAGCGCCATTCATCAAATAAGTTAGGGCCAAAGCCAGAGCGTTTGATTGACTTTAAAAACTGCTTTGGAATAATAGCATCGGTATCAACATTGGCGCGATCAAGTGGTGCGGCAATAGAGGTTAAGGTGGTAAATTTTTCCATGATATTTATTTCACCTCCGAAAAATGACCAGCAATCGCACTGGATGCTGCGATCGCAGGGCTGACCAAATGGGTAAATGAACCTTGACCTTGACGACCTTCAAAATTACGATTTGAAGTACTGGCACAGCGTTCTCCAACTTCAAGTTTGTCAGCGTTCATAGCAAGACACATCGAGCAGCCTGCTTCACGCCATTCAAACCCTGCATCGGTAAATATTTTGTCTAGACCTTCATCTTCTGCTTGTTTTTTAATTAAGCCTGAGCCGGGCACGACTAAAGCCAATTTAATGTTATCAGCAATGTGTTTTCCTTTTGCGACAGTGGCAGCTACGCGTAAATCTTCAATGCGAGAATTGGTGCAAGAGCCGATAAAAACCTTGTCAATGGCCACTGTGTTGATTGGTGTATTGGCTTCTAGGTGGATGTAGTTTAGTGCATTGCGAATACTTTCTGCTTTGACTGAATCAGTCTCCTTGGCTGGATCCGGTGTATTACCATCAACACTAACCACCATTTCTGGGGAAGTACCCCAAGTCACTTGTGGCTTGATATCATTTGCATTAAAACTAATGGTTTTATCAAATTTTGCATTAACATCAGAATGTAGTGTTTGCCAATAGGCAACCGCCTTATCCCACTCATCACCTGTTGGCGCTAAAGGACGGCCTTTAACATAGTCAATGGTTTTATCATCAACCGCCACCATGCCCACACGGGCACCGGCCTCAATCGCCATATTGCACAACGTCATACGACCTTCAATACTCAAACCTTGAATTGTATCGCCGGCAAACTCAATGGCATAACCAGTACCGCCAGCAGTACCAATTTGGCCAATAATATACAGAGCCAGGTCTTTAGCACTAACAAATTCGTTTAGCTCGCCACTCACCTCAATCTTTAAATTTTTAGACCTAGCTTGCCATAAACAACCCGTGGCTAACACGTGCTCTACCTCACTAGTACCAATGCCAAAAGCAAATGCACCGAGCGCACCATGCGTTGAGGTGTGTAAGTCGCCACAAACAATACCCCAACCTGGCAGGGTCGCGCCTTGTTCTGGGCCAACCACATGTACAATACCTTGACGGACATCGTTCATGGTAATCTCATTAATGCCAAAGTCTGAGCAGTTTTTGTCCAATGTTTCGATTTGTAATTTTGAAATCGGATCTTCAATACCACTGACACCACTTGAGCGCTCAGTGGTCGGCACGTTGTGATCAGGTACGGCTAGATTAGCATCTAGGCGCCAAGGTTTTCTGCCGGCCATCTCTAAACCTTCAAAAGCCTGAGGCGATGTTACTTCGTGGATCAGTTGCCTGTCAATATAGATAAGCGCTGTGGTTGCTTCTTCACGCACCACGTGTGCACTCATTAGTTTGTCATACAGTGTTTGTGCCATTACCGATATGTAATACTTGATAAAATAAGCTATTTTACCTTTGTGGTTTTTTTATGTGCGGTATTTGCGGTCAGTTAAGATTTGATCATCATGCGGTTAAACCGCAGGAACTTGATGTAATGATGTCTAAGATTGCACGTCGTGGCCCAGATGCTTCTGGGCAATGGGCAGAGGGCAGGATTGGCTTTGGTCATCAACGCCTCAGTATTATTGATTTATCAAACCATGCGTCACAACCGATGGTAGATAAGGCACTAGATTTAGTGTTAGTTTTTAATGGTACGATTTACAATTATCAATCTCTACGTCAAGATCTAATCAAGCAGGGCTACACTTTCTTTTCGCATTCAGATACAGAAGTAATTATTAAAGCTTATCATTTTTGGGGTGAAGATTGCGTTACTCACTTAGATGGCATGTTTGCTTTTTGTATTTGGAATCAAAAAACCAATCAACTGTTTGTTGCGCGTGATCGCATGGGCATCAAGCCTTTGTATTTTAGTTTAACTGATCAGGCGTTTAGTTTTGCTTCTAATACGCAGGCTTTAGTTGCTATAGGCGCTGATACTGGTATTAATTCAGTAGCATTACAGCAACAGTTATCCCTACATGGGGTAGTGCCAGCACCTAATACTATTTTAAATGGGGTGAATAAAATCAAACCAGCCACCACTTTGACGATTGATGCTAAGGGTAAGGTGGCAGAAAAAACCTATTGGCAACCCAAAGCGCAAAGATCTAATCTGAGTGATGCTGAGCACATTGAGCGCACGCATGAGTTACTCACCAAGGCGGTACTGAAAAGAATGAACGCCTCAGATGTGCCTATTGGTGTGTTGCTCTCAGGTGGCTTGGATTCTTCATTATTGGTGGGTTTGCTAAATGAAGCAGGGCATCAAGATATTCGCACTTTTTCAATTGGCTTTGAAGATATTGATGACGAAGCTGGATCTGAGTTTGAGTATTCTGATCAGATTGTTAAACAGTTTAACACCAAGCACGAAAAATACGTCGTGCCTAATTCACAAGTCTTACCGCGTTTGGGTGAGGCAGTCACCAATATGGCAGAGCCAATGGTTGGCCAAGATGCGGTGGCTTTTTATTTGCTTTCAGAGCAAGTGTCAAAACATATTAAAGTGGTGTTATCAGGTCAAGGAGCAGATGAGGCCTTTGCTGGATATTTTTGGTATCCACGCATGCAAGCTGAATCAGGCACCGAGGTAGAGCGTTTTGCTAAACATTATGTTGATCGACCTTATGAGGAGTACTTACAGACTGTTAGTCAGCAATATCACAATGGTAATCATACCGAGGCTTGGCTGAATAGAGAATTTACTAAGGCCAATGCGGATGAGTTTATGGACAAGGTCTTTCGTACTGATATTACCCGCTTAGTGGTAGATGACCCAGTTAAACGTGTTGACAACATGACCATGGCTTGGGGGTTGGAGGCGCGCGTGCCATTTATGGATTATCAATTGGTAGAACACGCACTGAGTATCTCGCCTGGTTTAAAGATGAGTGAAGAAGGCAAACACCCACTTAAACAGATTTCTCGTGGTTTGTTACCCGATAGTGTTATTGATCGAAAGAAAGGTTATTTTCCGATGCCAGCACTTAAATACGTACGCGGTGAGTTTTTAGAGTTTATGGCTGATATTTTGAATTCCACCCAGTGCATTAATCGAGGTGTTTATAATCAAACATTTGTACAAAAAGTCATTAACCAGCCAGAGCAATATATGACTGCACTGAATGGATCGCGTTTATGGCATTTGGCGTTACTAGAGTACTGGATACAGATAAACGTGGATGGAAGTAAGTGATATGGAAAAAATAGTAATTTATACCGATGGTGGTTGCCGAGGAAATCCGGGTGTGGGTGGTTGGGGTGTGTGGCTTCGATACGGCGATCATGATAAAAAACTCAAAGGCGGTGAAAAAAATACCACTAATAATCGCATGGAACTCACAGCAGCGATCAAAGCATTAGAGGCTATTAAGTCAAGCACCATTGATATTGACTTATATACGGATTCTAAATACGTGATGAGTGGTATTAATGAATGGATTAAAGGTTGGAAGTTACGAGGCTGGAAGACGGCTAATAAAAAACCAGTAAAGAATGTTGACCTATGGCAAAAGCTTGATGAGGTTAATATTAAGCACAATGTGCATTGGCATTGGGTAAAGGGGCATAGTGGCAACAAGGGTAATGATATGGCAGATGAATTAGCCAACATAGCGATGGACGAAATAAGCTAGTCATATTGATATATAGTTCAGCATAATCTTTACTAAATAAGTATATTATTATATTTAAATAGTTGAAAAAAAACTTGTAATCCTTGATATAGATGGTATAAAAGTAGCTTTCGGGCAATAAAATTAAGGAGAGAAGTAGTGAAAAAGTTAGTCATATTATTTGGATTTTTATTAAGTACAACATTATTCGCACATATGGATGGTGAAACTGTACCTGCATTAGGTGCTGGCGCAACAGAAGCGCAAAAGCAATTAGTTCGTGATGGTGCACAAGATTTTTGTGATGGCGCTGAAGAAGACGAAAAAGAAGAGTGTGTCATGGACTTCTTTGCTAATCACAATTTGGAAGAAGAGCCAAGCTGTGATTAATTAACAACAGAATTTTTAGCCTTCGTCTTCTTGGGGGGGGCTATAAATAAAACTCAATAATGAGTTATTTTTTATATATAAAAGAGGAGAGAAGTATGAAACTTCAAACATTAGTAGTAAGTACAGCTGTTGCGGCAGCATTATCAGTATCACCAGTTTTTGCAGAAAAAGTAACAGGCAAAGCGGTTGGTATCACAAAGGGCGTTATGGAAGTTGCGGGTATTTCACGTAACCAAGATAACAAAGCAACAATTGATCCGGCATTTGCAAAGACTTCACGTCCTTGTCCGCCGTTCTGTTTTCAACCAACTGCACCGTTCTCACCTGCAGAAGTTGACACAGTAACTGAATTAGACGTTATCCATGCTGCGCGTGATGCTGCTGGTGGCGACTCTTCAGTATTGGTAGTTGATGCACGTACACCAGGTTGGGTTAAGAAAGGCACTATCCCACACGCAGTAAACGTTCCATTTACTAAGCTTAATTCTAAGGCGTTAGCTAAAGACCCTATGGCTGTAGTAGAAATTATGACTGATACATTTGGTGTTAAAGACATGGATGGCGTATTAAATTATGACAACGCTAAGACTTTATACTTGTTCTGTAATGGTTCATGGTGTGGTCAATCTCCAGCTTCAATTAGAGCATTGTTGACGATGGGTTACCCACAAGACAAGATCAAATACTACCGTGGTGGTATGAACTCTTGGAAATCTTTAGGCTTAACAGCTAAATAATTGATTTTTAAAAAGCACTTACTCGTTAAGTGCTTTTTATCATTTTAGGAGATTATGATGAAAACTAAAATATTTGCACTGGCAGTTGCCTCAACGTTTGCTTTAAGTGTGAGCGCCGCAGATTTTTTACCTGCTAGCCACAACTGGAACAACGGCTCTTCTGCAGTGAAAAAGGCAGGCAAGCCGGTAGGTATTGTAAAAGGTGTGATGGAAATTGCGGGTATTTCTCGTAATGGAGATAACGCTAATGCAGTTGACCCTGCATTTGCAAAGACATCACGTCCTTGTCCGCCATTCTGTATTCAACCTACGGCACCATTTACACCTGCTAGGGTTGCAACAGTGACTGAATTAGACGTTATCCATGCTGCGCGTGATACTGCTGGTGGCGACTCTTCAGTATTGGTAGTTGATGCACGTACGCCAGGCTGGGTTAAGAAAGGCACAGTTCCACATGCGGTAAACGTACCATTTACTAAGCTTAATTCTAAGGCGTTAGCTAAAGATCCTATGGCTGTAGTAGATCTATTAACAGAAAACTTTGGTGTTAAAGATATGGATGGCGTATTAAATTACGACAACGCTAAGACTTTGTACTTGTTCTGTAATGGTTCATGGTGTGGTCAGTCACCTGCGGCAATTCGCGCATTGTTGACAATGGGTTACCCACAAGATAAGATCAAATACTACCGTGGTGGTATGAATGATTGGAAATTGTTAGGGTTAACTACTAAATAATTGATTAGTCATTATTTGAAAAAAGGGGCGTTAATAGCGTCCTTTTTTTTCGTTCTAAATTTGGACGTTGCCGCCAATAATCGAGCTGATACCTGGTATCAGATTGGTTATGATTACTCCCAACGTGGGCGGAATACTGACGCTTTTAAGTGGATGTTAAAAGCTGCAGATGCGGGCCATGCTGCCGCGCAAAATAACATTGGTTTAAGTTATTTACATGCCCTAGGTGCACCAAAGAGTGAAAAAACGGCCTTTTCTTGGTTTAATAAAGCTGCTAAACAAGGTCTGCCTTATGCACAAAGTGAATTAGCCATGCTTTATTATGAAGGTAGAGGTGTTGAGCAAGACACACAAAAAGCGTATGATTGGTGGTTAAGTGCTGCTAAACAAGAAGATGAATACGCACAATTTAATTTAGCTTCTTTATTTTTAGAGCAAAAAGACATCAAGCAAGCTTACTACTGGTTTAACAGAGCAAGCAATAATAATCATCCTGAAGCAAAAACAGCTTTAGACAAATTGAGAGAAAAATATGTTGAATAGAATACTATTAACTTTGACGTTAACCTTATCACAAGCCAGTTTTGCTTTGTTTAGTTTAGACGATTTTCCCAAATTTCCAAAATTACCTATTGTCGGAGATTTTGATCCGGCTTCATTACAAAGAACTTTTAATCAGTTTACTGATGCAAAGCCAGATTTTGAACGTGAAAATCGTATGATTAGCGAGATTGAGGATGCAGTCATGGACGGTGATGTTGAGTATTTGCCGATTTCCAATGATAAAGAAGCGTTTAGTATTTATATGGAGCCAGATGTAGATACACCTAAAGGTGGTGTTATTATCTTGCATTCTCGTGGTTTTCATGCGAATTGGGCGGATGTTATTAAGCCAATTAGAGTAGGTTTGGCAGAAAAAGGTTGGCATACGCTTTCGGTACAGATGCCAGTGCTTGATAAAAAAGCTACTTATTATGATTATGTGCCTATTTTCCCTTATGCACACGAACGTATTGATGCGGCGATTGAGTTTTACCGTCAACGAGGTGTTGACAATATCATGATGATAAGCCATGGTTGTGGTGCTCATATGTCAATGAGCTATTTTGATAAATATGGTGATGGTAAGATCAATGCTTATGTTGGTGTTGGTATGGGTGCAACTGATTATAAGCAAAAAGTTGTTAAGCGTATGCCACTTGATACCATGCTCAAACCAGTATTAGACGTATTTGGCGAAAAAGATTTTCCTGGTGTGATTCGTTCATCTGAATCTAGAAAAAGCCTAATGGATATTTCTGGCAACAGTCAAAATGCTCAAAAAATTATCAAAGGTGCTGACCATTACTACAAAGAAAATGGTACTGATCAAGCTTTAACTGATGCGATCAATACTTGGTTAAGTGAGTTAAAGTAAGGCTATAAAGTTTTCAGGTAAGCAATTTCTTGCTTGGAAAAATCTGCTAATTTTCTAGCCTCGATATTAAATGGGCCACGTAATGACTCGCCAATGTGTTGCTCTATTAATGTTTCAAACGTGTTAATCGGGTCTAGTTTTCTAGATTGGCACAGATGATGAAACCAGAAATTACCGATCTTTACGTGAGTAATTTCATCATGAAAGATAACGTCTAACAACTCAACCATGGGTTTGAAATTAGAGTTTTTAAAGCGTTTTTGAATTTTTGGTGTAGCATCTAAACCTTTGGCTTCTAGCACTCTTGGTACCAGTGCCATTCTAGCTAATACGTCATAATCAGTTTCATGCGTCATCTTCCATAAGCCATTATGCGCATCAAAATCACCATATTGATAGCCTAATTCAACAAGATAATTATTGAGTAGTCGAAAATGTTGAGATTCTTCAAAAGCCACTTGAATCCAGTCTTGATAAAATTGATCAGGCATAGCTTGAAATCGATAAACAGCATCTAAGGCTAAATTAATTGCATTAAACTCAATATGACAAATCGCATGAATGGTTTTAATAAAACCTAGATCAGACTTGTCTCTTTTAGGGATGGATTGAAACCTTACTAAATTGGGCTTTGCTGGCCTACCCGGCGATTTAATAGAAATGACAGGATGTTTGACCTTGTAGTTGAGTTTTTCTTGATTTTTTAGTGCATGCAATTGATCAACTAGCTTGATTTTATCAGCAGTATTATTTTGTGTTAATGCATTAAAGGCTAGTTTAAAGGCGTTCATATTTTCCAATATTGATACCATTAAGTTTCCAATCGCCAATTTGAGTGCGGATTAGTCTAAGTGTGGGGAAGCCGACATGTGCACACATACGTCTGACTTGACGATTTTTACCTTCGGTAACTTTTAGTTCTATCCAAGCGGTGGGGATGTTTTTTCTGATCCGTATTGGTGGGTTTCTATCCCAAATCCAGCCAGGCTCGTCTATGATTTTAGCTTTAGCAGGCTTGGTTAGGCCGTCTTTCAGCGTCACTCCACGCTCAAGTTGTTTAATGGCGTCTGTGGTTATTTGTCCATCAACTTGAACGATATAGGTTTTTTCTTTGTCAAATTTTGGATGAGAGATTTTGTGCTGTAATCTTCCATCGTCTGTTAATAGTAGCAATCCTTCAGAGTCTTTGTCTAATCGA
The DNA here is from genome assembly GCA_016845205.1 of Gammaproteobacteria bacterium. Lineage (GTDB taxonomy): Bacteria > Pseudomonadota > Gammaproteobacteria > PS1 > Pseudothioglobaceae > Thioglobus_C. Next base: position 21,598 of record JAERTA010000051.1, on the reverse strand, counting down.
CCAGCAGGGTAAATATTTTTAACATTGATGTAATTTGATAGTGTCTCTCCTTCGCCACTAAATTGGCACAATACACCAAAAGGTTTATTAAAAGCATACAGCATTAGTAAACAGCCTTTGCTCTCGTAATAAATGCCTCTAATTGAGAGTTGGCGATCGAAGTAAAAATAGGGGAAATTGTCACATCAATAATCTTAGAAGAAAAGCTAAATTCTAATTCGAGCTCGACTTTACAAGCATTATTGCTTAATGCGGTGAATATCCAAGCACCACTTAGATGATTAAAAGGCCCGTCTTTGAGCTGCATATCAATGCGCTGATTATTTGTTAAAGTATTAATCGTGGTAAAGGTTTGATTAAAAGCACTTTTGTTAATACTAACTGAAGCGATAATTTCATCGTCAGTTTGATTTAAAATACAAGCAGACGAACACCAGTTAAGAAACTTAGGGTAGTCATCAACTTGATTAACCAGTTGATACATTTGTTCACAAGAGTAAGGTACGATTGCACTTTTAGAAATATGATGCATGATAATATTGGTTAGTAACGATTATGGGTAAGAAGTCCAAAAAATCTAAAACAAGTTCGAATACGATTGTTGTTAATAAAAAAGCACGACATGACTATTTTATCGAACAAAGCCTCGAAGCAGGACTCTCTTTAGAAGGATGGGAAGTTAAAAGCCTGCGCGATAATAAAGTTCATATCAAAGAAAGTTACGTTATTTTTAAGAATAACGAGCTGTTTTTATTTGGTGCACATATCTCACCAATGAAAAATGCATCGACCCATGTAAACCCTGATCCAACACGCACGCGAAAATTATTGTTAAATCGTTTGGAAATTAATCGAATTAAAGACAAAGTTAATCAAAAAGGCGCGACTGTTGTACCGCTTAAATTGTATTGGGTTAGAGGTAGGGTTAAGCTTGAAATTGGCGTAGCTAAAGGAAAAAAGGCCCATGATAAGCGTCAGGATATTAAAACTAAAGACTGGGAAAGAGATAAACAAAGAGCACTAAAAGAGAGCAATCGTTAAATTCGATTTTTTTTTGCAATTTGTTGATATTGCTTGAATATTTCCTTATAATTGAGGTGGCTAAATGTTGGAGGTTAGCAACATATGATTAGATACGTTTTTCATTCTCTTACCTCCTTGTGTAGTAAACCTTTAGCATTTAGTATTTTTGTATAAACTTTCGAGGAGATGAAATGAATAAATCAGAATTAATTGATGCAATCGCATCAGCAGCAAACCTTTCTAAAGCAGACGCAGGTCGTGCATTAAATGCAACAACAGACGCTATTTCTGGCGCTATGGCTAGCGGTGACGGCGTACAACTAACAGGCTTTGGTTCTTTTGTTGTTAGAGATCGTGCAGCACGTACAGGTCGTAACCCACAAACAGGTGCATCTATTCAGATTGCAGCTTCTAAAGTGGCAGCATTTAAAGCTGGTAAGGCACTCAAAGATGCCGTAAATGGATAAATAATGGTTAATTAATTATCCATTTATATCTAAAAGCACCTTCGGGTGCTTTTTTTTATATCTGAAATAAAACCCGAATTAAGTTAAAATACCTGCTTTGTTTTATAACAATCTTATGTTGATAGCACAGCTTTGCCTGTGCTTTTTTTCTTATGAAAGACGCCATTAATTTATTTAATCTAACTCAAGAAGCTTTAAATAGTTTTTTTGCTGAGTTGGGTGAAAAACCTTATCGGACTAAGCAATTCATGCAATGGGTTTATCATAAAGATCAGCTAGATTTTAATCAAATGTTAAATTTGAGTAAAAGTCTTAGAGAAAAATTAAAACAAACAGCAACTTTAGAATTGCCTGTCATTGCTAAGCAAAATTTTTCATTAGATGGGGTGGTTAAATGGGCAATTGATCTGGGTCAAAACAACCACATTGAAACGGTTTATATTCCTGAAAATGATCGAGGTACACTTTGTATTTCCTCGCAAGTTGGTTGTTCTTTGGCCTGCACTTTTTGTTCAACAGGCATGCAAGGTTTTAACCGTAATCTAAGTACTGCTGAGATTATTGCTCAAGTTATTATTGCTAAACAGTATTTAAATGACAAGGGTAAGCGTATTTCTAATGTGGTGTTTATGGGTATGGGCGAGCCTTTATTAAACGAAAAAGCAGTTTACAATGCTTGCGATTTATTATTAGATGACTTGGCTTTCGGTTTATCAAGACGCAAGGTAACTATTTCAACTTCAGGCGTTGTTCCAGCACTGTTACGTATGGCAGATGCAACACCAGTTAGTTTGGCAATTTCCCTGCATGCACCGGATGATGAATTGAGAGATGAATTGGTGCCAATTAATCAAAAATATCCGATTAATGAATTAATGGCCGCTTGTCAAAACTATTTAACTGCTGGTACTCAAGAACGACATATTCTATTCGAATATGTGATGCTAGAAGGCGTGAACGATAGTATTCGACAAGCGAAGCAATTGGCAAAATTGCTAAAAGGCGTTTCGGCTAAAGTTAATTTAATCCCTTTTAACCCTTTTCCAGAAAGCCAGTATAAAACTTCAAAAACAGCTACAATTGAAGCTTTTCAAGATGTTTTATTTAACAGTGGAGTGCGTACAATGACCAGACGCACTCGTGGTGAAGATGTAGATGCGGCTTGCGGGCAGTTGGCAGGGCAAGTAGTAGATAAAACCAAACGCACAAAATTATGATAGATGGGATTGATTACTACCCTAAAGAAAAGAAAAGCAATGGAAAATCTAAATTATGGATTTTATTTTTACTGTTTATTGGTGTGCTAATTTATTGGTATCTTGATAATCAAAAAAAACCAAAAAAACCAAAGTCAACACTGATTGTGATTAGTGAGCCTGAAATTGAACAAACTGTAGAAACAATTCCTATTGTTGTTACACCCATTCAAAAACAACAAAGAATGACCCAGCCTCAAATGTTGGAAAATTTAGACGAAGTGATACAAACTTATAATCGAGAAACCCCATGAAGCCTGTCCACACTATTAATCGAAGAAAATCTAGGAAAATCTTTGTAGGCGATGTTGCTATTGGTGGCGATGCGCCGATATCTGTGCAAAGTATGACCAATACTGACACCTGTGATGTTGATGCGACATTGGCTCAGATTCAGTCAATTGCAGATGCAGGTGCAGATCTGGTGCGTGTTTCAGTACCAACGATGGAAGCCGCCAAAGCCTTTAAAGAGATTAAAAAACAAGCCAGTATTCCACTCATTACCGATATTCATTTTGATTATAAAATCGCGCTTAAGGTTGCAGAGTATGGTGCTGATTGTTTGCGTATTAATCCTGGCAATATTGGACGAGAAGATCGAGTTAGAGAAGTGGTGGCATCGGCCAAAGACCATAATATTCCTATTCGAATTGGCGTCAATGCAGGCTCATTAGAAAAAGACTTGCAGAAAAAATACACTGAGCCAACGCCAGAAGCTATGGTGGAATCAGCTTTTAGGCATATTGATATTTTAGATAAGCTTAATTTTAATAATTTTAAAATATCACTCAAGGCCTCTGAAGTGTTTATGACTGTGTTTGCCTACAAACAACTCGCTTCACAAATTGATAATCCGCTGCATTTAGGTATTACAGAAGCTGGCTCATTTAGAGCGGGTGCGGTGAAATCATCGATTGGTTTGGGTTTGTTGCTTTCCGAAGGTATTGGCGACACTATTCGTGTGTCATTGGCATCTGACCCAGTTAACGAAGTTAAAGTGGGTTTTGATATTTTAAAGTCCCTACATTTGCGAAAAAAAGGCGTTAATTTGATTGCTTGTCCATCATGTTCTCGTCAGAAGTTTGACGTGATTTCAGTGGTTAACGAGCTAGAATCTCGTCTTGAAGATATAGTTGACCCGATTGACGTTGCAGTGATTGGTTGCGTGGTTAACGGCCCAGGTGAGGCAAAAGAAGTCTCTGTAGGTTTGACTGGTGGTAGTCCTAATTTACTCTACATAAATGGTCAAACGCATTCTAAAGTTGAAAACACCAATTTGGTAGACGAGTTAGAAGCGCAAATACGCTCGCAACTCAAGAACGCTTAATTCTTTTGTATGCCTTAAGTCGATAAATAAGCTGGATTGCCCAATAACCAATAAAGGCACTTGCAACAGACACAATAGCGCAACCAAGCAAGAAAGGTTGCCAAATGACACCAAACACTTCCCAAACATAATCGAGCGACATAACAAAGTCTTGCTGGATTTCAATGCCTAATATCCACGCGCCTAGTTTGTAACACCCATAGTAGACTGGTGGCATGGTGATTGGGTTGGTGATCCATACTAATGCAACTGATAAAGGCAAATTTGCTGAAAAAATAACCGCACCAGGCGCTGCTAGTAGCATTTGAAAAGGTACTGGAATAAAGGCGCAAAACAAACCAACTGCAAACGCTTTAGAAATAGAGCGTCGATTAAAATTCCACAGACTTGGATCATGTAAATGCTCACTTAGCCAGCCCAAATGTTTGTGATCCTTTAATTCTTGTGGATCGGGACTAAGGCGTTTGAAGATCTTTTTCATGATTGTGCAGCTTGAATGATACTCTCTGAATCTAAGCCGTATAATGCGTACAACTCTTCTTGTGGTCCTTGTTCGGTAAAGCTGTCCGGCAAACCTAGCAGGGTGAGTGGCGTGCTGATTTTATGTGTGTGCAATAACTCACTAACACCACTACCAGCCCCTCCTGTTGTCGCATTGTCTTCAACCGTTATAAGCTGCTGGTGTGTTTGAGAAAGTTTTAAAATTAGTGTTTCATCTAACGGCTTAACAAAACGCATATCAACCACAGTTGCATCTAACTCTTCGCCTGCAATGAGTGCTTGATCAAGTGTTGTGCCGAAGGCAAAGATTGCAATCTTACTACCAAATCTAGTAACGTTTCCCTTTCCTATTTCTATTGTGCTATTACTGGTATAGTCTTCAATTAAAGAGGCGCCACGAGGGTAGCGAACGCATATTGGACCACTTGTGTGATAGGCTGTATTAAGCATTTGATATAACTCACTTGCATTGCTCGGCGCCATAATGACTAAATTAGGAATACATCTTAAAAAACTTAAATCAAAACTACCGGCATGTGTGGCACCATCAGCACCGACCAAACCTGCACGATCTATAGCAAAGACAACATTTAAATTTTGTAGAGCGATATCATGAATGAGTTGATCGTAGCCTCTTTGTAAAAAAGTTGAGTAAATGGCTACAACAGGCTTTAAGCCCTGAGTGGCTAAACCACCTGCAAAAGTAACAGCATGTTGTTCAGCAATGCCAACATCAAAGTACTGTTCAGGGAATTTAGTTTCAAATTCACTCATGCCAGATCCAGTGCACATGGCTGGTGTAATCGCCATCAGTTGTTGATCATTTTTAGCCATGTCTAATAACCATTGGCCAAAAACTGCGCTATAGCTTGGTAAAGTGGAGTTATTGGTTTGGGCAGGTGCTACCCCATGAAATTTACAAGGGTCATTTTCTGCAGTTTCTAAACCGTAACCTTTTTTAGTAATAATATGAAGTAAGCGTGGCATTTTAAGTTGTTTTAAATTTTGCAAGGTCTTAACCAGCATGGGTAAATCATGCCCATCAATAGGACCAAAATAATCAATGCTTAACTCTTCAAACAAGGTGCTAGGTAACACCATGCCTTTGATATGCTCTTCTGAACGTTTGGCAAATTCGTGGACCATTGGCATTTTTTCTAAAAAACCCAAAGATTTTGATTTCATGGTCGAGTACACCTTGCCAGAAATAAGTTTGGTAAGGTACTTATTCATCGCACCCACATTTTTAGAGATGCTCATGTCATTGTCATTAAGAACAATGAGTAAATCGGCATCTGAATCACCCGCATGATTTAGCGCTTCAAAAGACATGCCGCCAGTGAGCGCGCCATCACCAATAACAGCGATAGATTTTTTTTCAACTCGGTTGATTTTATTGCCAATGGCAATACCTAGCGCGGCACTAATTGAAGTAGACGAGTGCCCAGCACCAAAGACATCGTGCTCACTTTCGCTACGCTTGGTAAATCCAGAAAGGCCATTTTTTTGACGCAAAGTATGCATTTTATCTAGGCGACCTGTTAAGATTTTATGTGTGTAAGCTTGGTGTCCCACATCAAATACAAAGCTATCATCGGGTGTGTCAAAAACATAATGCATGGCAACCGTTAATTCAACTGTGCCAAGATTGGGGGCTAGATGGCCACCGGTTTTTTGAATGTTTTCAATTAGAAATGCACGTATTTCGTCCACTAAGGATTGTAGTTGATCTAAATCCAGTTGTTTAATATCTTGTGGAGATTTGATGGAATCTAGCACTGAATAACCTTGCTACAAAAGACAGTATTATACTTGATGGGCTTTGTTAATTACCAAGAGGGTCTGCGAATTTTTTGATTTGGATCTTTTTGAATATTTTTATTCTTAATTTTAATTTTTTCATCAAAATTTCTAGCAATAAATCCAAGCTCTGGTTTTATTTTAGGCATTGGAATCCACACTCTATAACCACTACCTTTGGCAACTTCTAGTGTTTCATTGTATTCTGTTATCATTGACTCTACCGTCGTATGGAAACAACCTTGAGGTAAGATTACTTCAATAGAGTCACCGACACTAAATTTATTTTTAGCTTCAATTAGTGCCTTACCATCTTTGTAATCTAAGATTTCACCAACCACTTGTTGCTGATTGGAGCGTGAATAATTATCAAAATAGGTTTGCAATTCTTCAGGCTGATGACGACGATAAAAACCATCGGTATAGCCTCGATTGGCTAGATTTTCTAACACACCAAAAGCTTCTGGATTAAACTCTCTACCGGCAACCGCATCATCAATAGCTTGTGCATAAACTTGCGCAGTGCGAGCTGCATAATAGTGAGACTTTGTGCGGCCCTCAATTTTTAATGAATCAATCCCCATGGTGGTTAGCGTATGCACATGTTCAATTGCACGCAAGTCTTTTGAATTCATGATGTAGGTGCCGTGTTCATCTTCATAAGCAGGCATTAGCTCACCAGGGCGACCTTCTTCTTCAAGTAAGACAACTTGCTCTTCAGGTGCTTTTATTTCAACTGCTTTAATGTCGCCTTCAAAGGTTTCCTCAGCTTCTTTAACATCGTATTTCCAGCGACAAGAGTTAGTACATGAGCCTTGGTTTGGGTCACGATGGTTAAAGTAACCTGATAATAAACATCGACCCGAGTAAGCAATACATAAAGCGCCATGTACAAATACTTCTAATTCAATATCAGGACACTCTTGACGAATTTCTTTGACTTCATCGAGCGATAATTCACGAGAAAGAATGATGCGACTAACGCCAGCTTGTTGCCAGAATTTGACCGTTGCATAGTTAATGGTATTGGCTTGGACTGAAAGATGAATGACTTGATCAGGGAATTTCTCCTTTACCATCATAATCAAACCAGGATCCGCCATAATTAAAGCATCTGGTTTGAGATCTACTACTGGAGATATATCGTCCATATAGGTTTTAATCTTACTGTTGTGCGGGATGATATTAGAGGCAACAAAAAACTTCTTATTTTGATCGTGAGCCTCTTTAATTCCTTGCTTGAGTGTGTCAAAATCAAACGAATTATTACGTACACGCAAGCTGTATCTAGGCTGTCCTGCATAGACAGCATCAGCACCATAAGCATAAGCATAGCGCATATGTTTTAGGCTTCCAGCAGGGGATAAGAGTTCTGGTCTATTCATAGGTGCTATTTTATCATCAGAGTATCGCTGATTACCCTTATGTATAATAAGTGTGATATGTTTACCAGAGAAGACATTCCAAAGTTAAAGCAAGATCTTAGTATTCAAACTACTTTGTTAGGCCATGATCTAACACTGAATACACGATGGGGTGTGTTTAGCCCACGTGCAATTGATGAGGGTACTTTATTATTAATGAAGTATTTAAATATTAATGAGCATGACAAATGTCTAGATCTTGGCTGTGGTTATGGCCCGATTGGTTTGTCTGTTGCTAAGTCTTGCCCGAAAGGTGAAGTGCATATGGTGGATAAAGATTTTGTTGCGGTTGAATTATCAAATAACAATGCCAGACTTAATTATATTGATAATGCCGAGGCTTATTTGTCTGATGCGTTTTTAAGTGTTAATAAAGACAATTACTTTGATCAGATTATTTCTAATGTGCCTGCTAAAGTTGGGCGAGAACAGCTTAGTATTATTCTTTACGATGCTTATGACGCACTCAAACCTGGTGGAAAAATTACCTTTGTTACTATTAACGGTTTGCGCAATTTTATTAAGGATAATTTTAAATCAGTATTTGGCAATTATAAAAAACTTAAGCAAGGGCAAAAATACACAATCTCTCAGGCGATTAAGCAATAGAATAATTGCGCAATAGTTTGTATAAGAGTAAAATACTCGGACATTCAGAATCAAACAGGAGTAATGCAATGGACATAATGGATAGAATTCAAGCTCAAGTAGACAGTGCACCAATCGTACTTTATATGAAAGGTACACCTCAATTTCCACAGTGTGGTTTTTCAGCGCGTGCTGCGCAAACATTAGCATCAACTGGCGTTGAATTTGCTTATGTTAATATCTTTGAAGATCAAGAAGTGATGCAAAACTTACCAGCTTTCCAAGACTGGCCAACGTTTCCACAAATTTACTTTAACGCTGAGTTAGTTGGTGGTGGTGATATTATTATCGAGATGGCTGAAATGGGCACTTTAGAGGCAGCCATGCAAGAAGCAACAGACAAGTTCAATAACAAGTAATCTGTTTTTAGCTATAAGTTGTGTAGCTTGTGGCCATTATCTTTAAGCCAGCGTTTGCTGGCTTTATATTTTGGCAATATTGATTCAACCAATTGCCAAAAATCTTTCGAATGATTTTTAATCTTTGTATGGGCAAGCTCATGCACAATCACATAGTCAATCACGCTCATTGGCGCTTGAATGAGTAAATAGTTAAGGTTAATATTGTTTGCGCCACTGCAAGAACCCCATCGTGTTTTTTGTGTTTTTAGGCGAACTTGCTGATAACTTAACTGATAAAGATCTGCGTAATAATCCAATCTTGGTAGGGCAATTTTTTTAAAAGCGGCTTTATACCAAGTGTGAAAAGCTGAGTAACCATCACTTTTTAAACTAAATACCTTGCCATCAAAGTCGAGTTTAGAGGTTTGTTCGGCATTGTGAGTTAATGGATATTGATTACCCAAATACAAAAACTGCTCGCCTTTTTCGTAACTTGGTGTTTGTATTTGTTGCGCTTGTATTGTACGTTGTTTCTTTTCTATCCAGCGTGATTTATCAGCAATAAAAGATTCTACTTCTTTAATGGAAAGTTTTTGTGGGCAACGAATAACAAGTTCAGCGTGGGCGTTGATTTGCAAACTCAGTGTTTTGCGTTTAGAGCGAATCAGTGTGTAATCAATCAACCCAAGCTCTGGCATTTTCAAACATTCTCATCCATGGGCTACGCTCATCCCAGTCTTTTGGATGGTGTGAATTTTGCACCGCACGGAACACACGTTCAGGATGCGGCATCATAATCGTCACTTGCCCAGAATCATTCGTCACACCGGCAACTGCATTATCTGAGCCGTTTGGATTGTGAGGGTAGGTTTGTGTTAAATCACCGGCGTGATCTACATACTGTAATGCAATGTGTTGCTCAGATTGACTGCCTTTGAATATTGCACGGCCTTCACCATGGGCAATGGCAATTGGCATAATAGAGCCTGCCATGTCTTTTAAGAAAATTGAATTTGATTCACCAATTTTAACGGATGAAAAACGCGCTTCAAATTGCTCTGAAACATTGCGATTAAAACTTGGCCAATGCTCAGATCCAGGGATGATTTCACCTAAATTAGACATCATTTGACAACCATTACAAATACCAAGTGCAAAGCTATCATCTCGCTCGAAAAAGGCCTGGAAGTTATCTTTAGCTCTCACATTGTACAAAATTGAACTTGCCCAACCTCTGCCGGCGCCAAGTACATCGCCGTAAGAGAAGCCACCACAAGCGACCAAACCTTTGAAATCTGATAGTGATATACGACCCGATAGAATGTCACTCATGTGCACGTCGATCGCTTCAAATTCAGCCTTATTAAAAGCCGCTGCCATTTCTACTTGACCATTAATGCCTTGCTCTCTTAATACGGCGATTTTGGGTTTGGCATTAGTGGCAATATATGGCGCCGATATTGATTGATTGTGATCAAAAGAGAGACTAGTTTTTAAACCTTCTGAGTTTTCAACAATGCCTGCAAATTCCTCTTCAGCGCACTGAGGGTTATCACGCAATTTGGCTATTTCATAGGAAGTAGATGACCATAAAGATTGCAATTGTGTACGAGATTGTTTAAACAGTACTTTGTCGTCTGCATGAATTTGGATATTATCTGTATCGTTAATGTTGGCAATGTGGCGTGTGCAATTACTCAACCCTGCTGTTGCTAAAGCTTGCGTTACAGCGTCTTTGTTATTGTTACTTACTTGAATAACGCAACCTAATTCTTCATTAAACAGATCAGTGATGTTTTGCTCAGAGGTTTGGATATCAAGGCCACAATGCGAGGCAAAAGCCATCTCGAGTAGCGTGGTGATCACACCACCATCACTTCGATCGTGATAAGCATTAATCAATCCATCTTTGTTAAGCTGATTAATGACACTGAAAAAGTTTTTAAATACCGAGCCATCGTCAAGGTTTGGCGCAATATTACCAACTTGATTGTACACCTGTGCTAGACATGAGCCACCCATTCTGTTTTGGCCGAAGCCCAAGTCGATTAGCCAAAGTTCAGAAGCTTCGTCTGTATTTAGTAGTGGTGTGATTTGTAATCTTGCATCTGGCGTTTTACTAAATGCGGTGATGATTAATGATAGCGGTGCAGTCACGGCTTTGTCTTTATCATTTTCAACCCAAGAGCTTCTCATTGACATTGAATCTTTACCAACCGGCACGGTTAAGCCTAACTCTGGACATAAGTCCATACCAACTGATTTAACCGCTTCAAATAATTTAGCGTCTTCGCCTGGGTGGCCGCTAGCACTCATCCAGTTTGCGCTTAGGCTAATATGGTGAATATCTTCAACATAACCACCGAGCATATTGGTTAGCGCTTCACCAATGGTCATTCTGGCGGCAGATTCAGCATTTACTAATGCCAATGGTGTTTTTTCGCCCATAGACATAATCTCACCCTGATAGCCGACATAATCTGCCAATGAAATTGCACAATCAGCCACCGGCACTTGCCACGGGCCTACAAATTGATCACGAGCAACCATACCAGTCACACTTCGATCACCAATGGTGATTAAGAAATTTTTACTAGCAACGGTTGGTAATTGCAAGATACGAGTAATTGCCTCATCAAGTTTGATGCTACTAACATCTAGTGCGTTAAGATTGTCAATAGGGGTTTGTGCATCAATACTGGTTTTTGGCGGGTTGCCTAATAAAACACCCATCGGCATGTCAATTGGATTATTGTTGAACAGTGAGTCACTTAAAACCAATTCTTGTTCTTTGGTTGATTCACCAAGTACGGCGAATGGTGCACGTTCACGCTCACAAATATCACCAAATAAATCTAAGCTGGTAGGTGCAATAGCAAGCACATAACGCTCTTGAGACTCATTACACCAGATTTCCAATGGTGACATTTGGTTGTCATCATTCGGAATATTGCGTAGCTCAAATCGACCGCCACGACCTGAATCATTCACCAATTCTGGTAAACCGTTTGATAAGCCACCCGCACCAATATCATGAATTGAGATAATTGGATTGTTATTACCTAAATTAGCACAACGGTCAATCACTTCTTGAGCACGTCGTTCCATTTCAGGGTTGGCACGCTGTACAGAAGCAAAATCCAAGTCTTCACTTTGTTCGCCACTTTTAACACTGGATGCAGCACCACCGCCGAGGCCAATCAGCATTGCTGGGCCGCCAAGTACAATAATCTTACTGCCAGCAGGAATATTGCCTTTTTCAATGTGTTGCTCTTGAATATGCCCTAGGCCACCAGCCAACATGATTGGCTTGTGATAGCCACGCACTTCACCATTTGGCGTTTGCTGTTCAAAAGATCTAAAATAACCCAAAGTATTTGGTCGGCCAAATTCGTTATTAAATGCAGCAGCGCCAATTGGCCCTTCAAGCATAATATCAAGTGCTGAGACGATTTGATTAGGCTTACCATAATCCACTTCCCAAGGTTGTTGAGCATTGTTGATTTTAAGGTTGGAAACACTAAAGCCACATAAGCCTACTTTTGGCTTTGAGCCTTGACCTGTAGCGCCTTCATCACGAATCTCACCACCAGAGCCGGTAGCCGCACCTGGATGCGGGGCAATTGCAGTAGGATGGTTGTGCGTTTCAACCTTCATTAAGATAGCCCTATGTTCTTTTGAGCTAATGTATTTTCCATTTTCATCAGCATAAAAACGCTCACCCTCAAAGCCTTCCATGACAGCTGAGTTGTCGGAATAAACACTAAGTAAGCCTTCTGGGTGTTTGTGATAAGTGTTGCGAATCATCGAGAATAAGCTCTTGGCTTGTTCAACACCGTCAATACTCCAGTCAGCATTAAATATTTTGTGACGACAATGCTCTGAGTTTGCTTGGGCAAACATCATCAGTTCAATGTCAGTTGGGTTTCGTTCTAATTTTGTAAAGCTTTCGACTAGGTAATCAATCTCACCATCGCTGAGCGCTAAACCAAGCTCAATATTGGTTTTTTCTAAGGCTGATTTACCGTTGGCTAGAATATCAACGCCAGCAAAGGGTTGTGGCTCAAAATTATCAAAAATAGTATGCGCATCGTCAATCGAATCTAATACTGATTCGGTCATTTTGTCCATGATGGCAGACAACACCTGTGTTGATTCGGTAATTTTGGCATCAAAATGGTAAATAGTTGCACGTTCAATACGATTAATTTTATTAATATCGCATAAATGCACAATATCAGTGGCCTTAGATGACCAAGGTGAAATAGTACCCAATCTAGGGATAACAACAATACTCGATTGTGCTGAATTAGCCGGCAATGCTGGTGTGTAAGACAGTAGATGATCAAGGTGACTCGTTTCTACTTCGCTAAGTGCTTCGTTAAGATCAGCAAAGTGAATAAATTCGGCTGATAATAAGTTTAAACCAGGTTGTGCTTTCGATATTTTTGTTTGTAAAGCTTTGGTTTTAAAAGCACCAAGAGCGCTAATACCTTGATGGGTGTGGATCATAATTGCGCCATCACCTCGTCTGAAATATCAGCATTATGATAGACTTCTTGTGTGTCATCAAGGTCTTCTAGTCGGTCAATGAGTTTCATGAATTTTTCTGCGTCGCCTAGATTAAGCTCAACACGATTGGCTGGCTCCATAGTCACTTCAGCGTGGCTTGCCTCAAGCCCTGCATCAGACAGTGCATCTTTTACGGTAAAGAAATCTTCAGGTGTGGTGATGACATCAATTGAACCATCGTCGTTGCTAATCACATCTTCTGCGCCAGCATCAAGTGCTGCTTCCATAATCTGGTCTTCATCACCTGAGGCAAAGCTAATAAAGCCTTGCTTGTTAAATAAATAAGCCACAGAGCCGTCAGTACCTAAATTACCACCATGTTTGGAAAATGCATGCCTTACATCAGCTACGGTGCGGTTGCGATTATCTGTTAAAGTGTCAACCATGATTGCGGTACCACCTAAACCATAACCTTCATAACGTACTTCATCGTAGTTTTCACCTTCTAGATCACCACTACCACGTTTAACTGCGTTTTCAATGGTGTCACGCTTCATGTTAGCAGCCAAGGCTTTATCAATGACCATGCGCAGTCCAGGATTGTTTTCAATCACACCACCACCGGTTTTAGCAGCAATAACAATCTCTTTAATTAACTTGGTAAATATCTTGCCGCGCTTGGCATCTTGTGCACCTTTTCGATGCTGAATGTTGTGCCATTTAGAATGTCCTGCCATTTTATTGCTCCTAAATCCAGCCTTTCATCCTTTTATAAAGGATGAAAAATCTATATTTCTTTAAATTTATTAATAAACCAAGATTTTACCTTTTATGCAGTAAAGTCGAGTAATTTTTGTATGGATTCCTTTGCTTTTTTAGCAACATTTGAATTAATGAGTATTTCATTTTTTCCAGTTTTTAAGGTGTCTAAGCAGTTGTCTAAAGTGTTCATTGCCATCCATTCACAATGGGCACAAGATTCACAGTCTGCACCAACGCCCATAGTAGGGGCCTCAATCAGTTTTTTATCGGGTGCCACTTCATGCATTTTGTGAAAAATACCATTGTCAGTCGCTACAATAAAGATGGATTCATCTCTGTCTCTAACGGCATTAATGAGTGCCGTGGTAGAACCTACGACATCAGCTAAGTCAACCACTGATTTCGGTGATTCAGGGTGTACTAATACAGCTGCTTCGGGGTGTTTTGCTTTGAGTGTTTTTAGTGCGTCTGCTTTAAAGCGCTCATGTACTACACAAGAGCCTTGCCATAAAACCATGTCAGCACCTATTTGAGTTTGCACGTAATGACCTAAATGTTTGTCAGGCGCCCAAAGGATTTTCTCACCTTGTTCGTGTAAATGTTTAGCAACAGTGAGCGCACTACCTGAAGTTACTACCCAGTCTGCTCTTGCTTTGACTTCGGCAGAAGTGTTGGCATAAACCACTACCTTTCTATCAGGGTGTTTGTCACAAAAATCAGAAAATTCTTGAATAGGACAGTCTTCATCTAATGAACAAGTAGCGGCCTCATCAAGCACTAAAATGGTTTTTTCAGGAGAGAGAATTTTAGCCGTTTCCCCCATAAATTTAACCCCTGCAACAACAATGGTGTCGGCATCGCAGTTTTGTCCAAAACGTGCCATTTCTAATGAGTCAGAAACAATGCCGCCACTTTCTTCTGCTAGGGTTTGCAAATCACCGCTGACATAATAATGCGCAACCAGTACAGCGTTACGAGCCTTAAGTTCAGCTTTTATTTGATCTTGAATTGACACGTTATTGATTTAATCTTTTTCTGGCAAACTCACTTTAACACTAAGTTCTCTTAAAACTTTTCTTGGTACACCGGCAGGCGCAGCAGTCAACAAACAAGCAGCCGTTTGAGTTTTAGGGAAAGCAATTACTTCACGAATTGAATCTGCACCAGTCATGATCATAACTAAGCGATCAAGACCAAAAGCCATGCCACCATGAGGTGGGCAGCCATACTCAAGCGCATCAAGCAAGAAACCAAATTTATCTTGTGCTTCATCATCAGAAATACCCAAAAGCTTTAATACCGTTTGCTGTATTTCAACTTGGTGAATACGAATAGAGCCGCCACCGACTTCAGAGCCATTAATAACTAAGTCATAGGCACGAGAAAGCGCACTATCAGCTGTTGTTTCTAGTGTGTTAGCATCGACACTAGGCGCGGTAAATGGATGATGAATTGCATTTAAAGAGCCATCATCTTCTACATCAAACATTGGGAAGTCTACCACCCAAATTGGCGCCCATTCAGATTCGAATAAGTCTAGATCTTTAGCCAGTTGTTCGCGTAAGTTACCTAATGCCTCGTTAACAATTTTAGTTTTATCTGCACCAAAGAAAATAATATCACCGGTTTGTGCGCCGGTCATTTCAATAACTTTGGCGGTTACTTCATCGCCTAAGAATTTTAAGATTGGTGAAGCAGGCCCGTCTTCATTAAGTTTGATATAAGCCAAACCTTTGGCACCATAAATGCTGACATATTTAGTGTATTTATCGATATTTTTACGACTGATGGTTGCACCACCAGGTACTTTAAGTGCGGCTACACGGCTCTTGGCATCATTAGCAGGGCCCGAGAATACTTTAAAGTCAACACTTTGCATAAGCTTATCCATATCAGTAATTTGCATTGGGATACGCATATCAGGACGATCAACTCCATATAGACTCATGGCGTCTGCATAAGTAATGGTTGGGAATTCGTTAGGCAAATCAACATTAATCACAGATTTGAACATGCCGCGTGTCATTTCTTCCATCATTGCCATGATTTCATTTTCATCCATGAATGAAGTTTCAACATCAAGCTGGGTAAATTCCGGCTGGCGATCAGCACGCAAGTCTTCGTCTCTAAAACATTTAACAATTTGATAATAGCGCTCAAAGCCCGACATCATTAACAATTGTTTGAACAATTGAGGTGATTGCGGTAGCGCAAAAAAATCACCTGGATGCGTACGTGAAGGCACTAAATAATCACGTGCACCTTCGGGTGTGGCCTTGGTTAAAAAAGGGGTTTCAATATCTAAGAAGTCATTGCTATCCATAAATTCACGCATAAAATGCGTCACTTTAGAACGCAAGCGAAGGCGCTGCTGCATCTCGTCGCGTCGTAAATCTAAGTAGCGATATTTAAGACGCACTTCTTCCGAAGTGTCAGTTGAATCAATTTGGAATGGAACTGGTTTAGAGGCGTTTAAAATTTCAATATTATTTGCGACAATTTCTATCTCTCCTGTGGCTAACTTTGGATTAACCAAACCCTCACCTCTGGCAATCACTTGACCAGTAATTTTCAAGACAAATTCATTACGAATAGATTCTGCTAGTATGAAGTCGGCATTATCAGGGTTGATAACCACTTGTGCAATGCCGCGCTTATCGCGCATATCCAAAAATATGACACCACCATGGTCGCGACGACGATTTACCCAGCCGCAAATTTCAACCGTTTGGCCGATGTTGTCTTTGTTTAATTCACCACAATAATGCGTTCTCATTTTTAGTCCATCCTTGTTTAATTTGGTGTAACCACACCAGTAGAAATAATTAGTTTAAATGCCTCATCAACGCTCATGTCTAGCTCAATGACATCATTTTTTGGTAGCATGATGAAAAATCCAGAAGTTGGGTTGGGCGTCGTTGGTACATAAATATTGATAATCTCTTCGCCAATTTTCTTTTCAACCTCGCCATGGTAATTGCCGGTTTGAAAGGCGATAGTCCACATACCTTTGCGTGGGTATTCAACTAATACGGCTTTTTTAAAACTATCGCCAGAGGTGCTTAAAACTGTGTCTGATAGCTTTTTAAGGGCATTATAAATACCACGAAACCCTGGAATTCTATTGAGGAGTTTTTCCCAAAGCGCAAGCAATTTTTTGCCAATAAAATTGCTAACCAAGGCACCAGTAACCACAATAATTAATATTACCCAAATAATGCCAGAACCAGGAATTGAGTCTCCAAGGTTGAACAATGTTTCAGGTAAATATTCAGGTGGAACAATGTCGTTAACTAATTCTAAAAAGAATTTAATAACGACAATACTTAGCCCTAATGGAATCCAAAAAAGTAAGCCGGAGATAAAATAGTTTCTTAGGTTTTTCAACGCTTAGTCACTTAATAATAAAAGCATTATTTTAGCACAGGCTAGATATTTTCTTCACTTCTAAGTGTAAGGATTTCATAGCCATCTTTGGTGACCAAAATTGTGTGCTCCCATTGTGCAGAAAGAGACCTATCTTTCGTTGTTACAGTCCAACCATCTATCTTGGAGGTGGCCACTTCGAATCCACCTAAATTTACCATGGGTTCAATGGTGAAAGTCATGCCTTCTTCAAGAGTGGGGCTTTGTTCAGTAAGCCCGTTGTCGTAATGATTAACCTGAGGCTCTGTATGAAACTCTCGACCAATGCCATGTCCACAATAGTCACGAACGATAGAGCAGTTGTTTTTGACTGCATGTTGACCAATGGCTTTTCCAATTTCGCCTAGTCGGACACCCGGTTTAACTTGCTGAATGCCTATATAAAGGCATTCTTGTGCAATCCGACAAATGCGTTGGGCTTTAACACTAGATTTGCCAATAATAAACATTTTAGAGGTGTCGCCATGATAGCCGTCTTTAATTACTGTGATGTCAATATTAACAATATCGCCTTTTTTTAATTTTTTATCTCCAGGGATGCCGTGACACACCACATTGTTAACACTGGTGCAAATTGATTTTGGAAAACCGTGATAATCTAGCGGCGCAGGTATTGCGTCTTGTGTATTGACAATATAATCATGACAGATTGTATTTAGTTCATCCGTGGTGATGCCCGCTTTAACCATTGGTGTGATCATGTCCAATACGTCAGCAGCTAAGTGGCCAGCTACACGCATTTTTGCTATCTCGTCTTTAGATTTTATTGCGATTGCCATTTGTTTTATTGTTGCCCCATTGCGCGCTTTTCTAATGCTTCAATACGTGCCTCTATCGGTGGGTGTGATGAAAACCACGAAGCAAAACCTTTTTTATCATCAATACCAAATGCCGCCATTTGCTCGGGCAGAGCGTTAGGCTCTACTTGACCCAAGCGTTTTAATGCATTAATCATATTTTGGTGTCCTGCTAGGTCTGCACCACCAGTATCAGCAACAAACTCACGTTTTCTAGAGACATACATAACGATAGTGGAAGCAAGAATTGATAAAACAATTTGTGCGAACAAAGTAGTAACAAAGTAACCAATACCATGGCCTCGGTTATTTTTTAGAATTACACGATCAACAATATGCCCAATCACTCGTGAGAAGAAAATCACAAAGGTGTTAACCACGCCTTGTATTAAAGTCAAAGTCACCATGTCGCCATTAGCCACATGACTCATCTCATGGCCAACCACCGCTTCAATTTCGCCTTGACTCATTGAATCTAACAAGCCTTGAGAGACAGCAACTAAGGCTTTATTTTTGCTAGCACCAGTGGCAAAAGCATTCATTGCATTCGATGGAAAAATTGCCACTTCTGGCATTTTAATACCAACAATTTTTGCTTGCTTTTCAACAGTTTCAATCAGCCATTTTTCTAGGTTGCTACTTGGTGACTCGATAACGACTGCACCGGTCATGCGTTTTGCCATCCACTTTGAAACCAAGAGTGAAATAAAGGCGCCACCAAAGCCAAATACAGCAGAAAAAATAAGCAGCGCTTGCAAGTCTAAATCAGAACCATTGTCTTTTAAAATTCCCTCGACGCCGAGCAAGCTTAGCGTAATGCTGAGTAAGACAAGAATGGCGATATTGGTCATTAAAAATAGAAAGATTCGCTTCATGGATTTTTTCCTTATTAGTCAGTTAACTTAATATATAGGGGTATTATCAACTAGATTCAAGTCTGTTGGGTTACAATGATACTAATGATTAAAGTTTTTTTACTATTGGTTTTGTTGTTGTCTGGTTGTGAAGATCAGAAGAGTGATCAGAACGTGGTTGTAAAAGATACCAACACGCCAATCGTACCAAAACACAAGCACCCGCTTAGGGATGATGAGCCCGCTATTTGTGAAAATTTAAGTGTTACTGAGTGTTTGACTATTATCATTCCTGCTATTTGGGATCGCGAAGTTGAAAGAGATTGTGAATAGTTCTAAAGCGATAGTTTTTGCTGACTGGGTAGTTTAACAACTATATCTTGATTATTAATTGGACAAGTGAAATTTAAATGTACGGCTTGTAGTTGTAAATCTTCTGGGTAGCTTTTATCTGCACTACCGTAAAGTCTGTCACCAATAATAGGATAATTAACTCCACTTAAATGCTTTCTAATTTGGTGTTTCCTGCCAGTTTCAATACGTACTTCAAGCAAAGATTTGTTGTTGACATAAGTTAATAATTTGATGTGGCTAATCGCATGTTTGCCATCAATTTTTTTATTGATTGTTAGTGTATTGTTATTAAACTTACCTTCAACAATAGCCAGATAAGTTTTATTTATCTTTCGATCGGAGAAAAGTTTTGATAAATCTCTGGCTGCGCGCTTGGTATGTGCAACCATCATGATGCCACTGGTGGCACGATCAAGTCGATGTACTAAAAAGCTATTTTTATTCAGTGATTTTTCTGCCAATCTGGTTAGTGAACAGTGATCCCCCCATTTTGATCCTTGGGCAAACACACCTGCAGGCTTAAACCAAATACTGTAGTCTTTTTTATCAAGTAATAATTCGGGCTCATTAGGAGTAGAAGATAGAATTTTTTCATTGAAATAAATAAAAACCTCATCTCCAGTTTTAAGTGGTTTTTTTACACGACGAACACGGTTGGTTTTTTTTCCACTTTTTAGCCAAACACAGCCTTTATCTAAGGCTGACTTAAGTGCTTGTTTTGAAAGTAAGGTAGCATCAGCCAACACATCAATTAGTAGGGCTTGATCAGATTGGTTGATAATTTTTTGTTCAATGATGCGCTGCATAAAATTTATTTTAATACCAAAGCCATTTAAAATATCGTGGTATGAACAATATTCAACGTTTTTTATTTAAAGATCTCAATATACGCGGCCAACACTTGTCTATTAATCAAACTTGGCAATCACTAATTGAGGATCGTGGTTACACAACACAAGTTAGACAACTGTTTGGCGAACTTAGTGCGTTAGCCATAATGTTGGCAAATGGCTTAAAACATAAAGGCAAGCTAACCATGCAATATCAAGGTGACGGCGTGGTGAGTTTACTATTGGTAGAAGTGACGCATGATATGAAGATACGCGGCATGGTGAGATCTGATGGTGTTATTAAAGAAAGTGACAACCTAGATGACATACTAGGTGAAGGGCAAATGGTAGTTACTTTATACAATGCACAAACTGAGCATAGTTTTCAATCGCTTATTCCTAGAAATTCACTGGGGTTAATACCAACGTTTGAGGATTATTTTTCACAATCAGAGCAGCTGGATTCAAAGCTTTGGGTGTCATCAACTAAAGATAATTTGTCCGCCATGTTGATTCAAAAAATGCCAGAAATTAAAAATAATGATGAAGAGGGCTGGAATAGAATAACAGCGCTTGCAAGTACAACAACCGATGAAGAATTGTGTAGCTTAGATGCAGAGCAATTACTCCATCGACTTTTTCATGAAGAGACTGTGCAATTATTTGCCCAAGATGAAGTTGATTATGAGTGTCAACAAGATCGAAAGCGATTTGAAAAAATTATCTTTGATTTAGGAGAGGAAGACGCACGCAACTTACTTAAAGAACGCGGCGAGATTTCCATTCATAATGAAATTTGCAATGAGCACCTGTTTTTTAATGAGCAAGATCTAGATCGTATTTTTTCTAAACAATAGTGGGGTAAGGCCTGTGAGCGGAGCTCTGCTTACAAGATTGCCTGTTTTTGGCGATTAAATTTTTGAACAACACGACTAACAGAAGTGGGGCGAGAAACGGGGTTCGAACCCGCGACAACCGGAATCACAATCCGGGGCTCTACCAACTGAGCTATTCCCGCCATAAACTTTTTAGTGGCACGCCCATCACGATTCGAACGTGAGACCTACGGCTTAGAAGGCCGTTGCTCTATCCAGCTGAGCTATGGGCGCATTTTTTAAAACCCTAGGAAAAAGTTTTTTGGTCGGAGTGGAGGGATTTGAACCCCCGACCACCTGGTCCCAAACCAGATACGCTACCAAACTGCGCTACACTCCGAAAAAACGATAATTATACTTTGTTAAGCATCTTAGTCAATGCTTAATTCATCCCAAATACT
>JAERTA010000050.1 GCA_016845205.1 Gammaproteobacteria bacterium | reverse complement strand
TTTAGTGTTAATACCTCGCTTACACAAAAGAATTTTTTATTAGATTTCTCTTCAACAGTTTTATTAACCATTCTTAGTGTTTTGCTTATCGTCTTTAAGATGATTGATCAATTAATGCGACCAATGCATAATTTATCGATTACCTCAAAAGAAATTGCCAAAGGTAATTATGACGTCTTAATGCACAATCAATAACAAAGCAAGGATATGCGTGAGTTAATTGGCCAATTTAACGAGATGTCTAGGCAAATTAAAACCTCAAGACAAGGTTTGGATACCCACAACTTATATCTAGAAACTATCTTGAGATATTCCTTTGGTGTGATTGGGTTAGATAAAAATCGCAATATTCAACTCATTAATCCAATGATTGGCAAGATATTAGCCATTGACGATGAGCAGCAATTTGTTGGTGGCTTATGTCGAAAAATTTCAGAAAAAAATACTTATCTAGAGCCTTTGTTTTCAATGGCACAAGAAAGATTTGAGCAAGCGTTGGGAGAATGGAATGAAGAAGTTGAACTAACTTTACCAAATCGTCATGTTTTATTGTCTTGTCAAGGGGCGGCATTAGATGCTGATAATCAGGCATTGGGCTATGTGATTATCATTAAAGATATTTCAAGCTTGAATAGGGCGCAGAAAAAAGCGGCCTGGGGTGAGGTGGCAGTACGCATGGCGCATGAAATTAAAAACCCATTGACACCGATTTTATTGTCTGCCCAACGCCTTAGAAACAAGTTTTTAGAAAAACTGAAAGGTAAGGATTTAGAAATTATTGATAAAACCACCACTGTGATTATTGATCAAGTGAAGTCGATGGATGCCATGGTGAGCGCCTTTGCAGACTATGCCAACACGCCACAAATTGAGCGCAAGCCATCAGACCTTAATACAATAATTAATCAATCTATTGCGCTTTATGATGCGCAAAGTAACATCACCATCGAGTTTGACCTTGCAGGTAATGTGCCAGAATTGCTTTTAGATGCTAATAGTATTTCTAGAGTGTTA
This sequence comes from Gammaproteobacteria bacterium, assembly GCA_016845205.1. Taxonomy (GTDB): domain Bacteria; phylum Pseudomonadota; class Gammaproteobacteria; order PS1; family Pseudothioglobaceae; genus Thioglobus_C. The sequence continues at coordinate 4,387 of JAERTA010000050.1, read as the reverse complement.
ATTAATTTGGTGAAAAATGCAGCTGAATCGGTTGAAGAAGATCGCAATTTGACGGTTAATATTACTACTCAATATTTAGATGACGAGGGTGTAGTGCGCTTAAGCGTTGCAGATAATGGCGATGGATTTGATGAGGAAGTGATTGAGCGCGTATTTGAGCCCTATGTCACCACCAAAGTCAAAGGTAGTGGACTGGGTATGGCAATTGTACAAAACGTTATTGAACAACACGACGGACGAATTTTTGCTGGTAATGTAGAGCCAAATGGCGCTATTATTACCATTGAATTTGAATGCACAAAGGAGGACACATGATTATTGGTAATATTCTTATTATTGATGACGAAAGTATTAATTCTGAAACAATGAAGGATACATTAGAGGATGTGAATTACAACGTGGTTTTAGCAACAGATGCTGCTCAAGCCAAAACCATTGTTAAAGACCAAACGTTTGATTTGGTGATGATGGATGTTTGGATGCCAGGTCAAGATGGCATGTCTTTATTAGAAGAATGGATGAGTGAAGGCTTTTCAATGCCAGTGGTAATGATGTCTGGCCATGCTGAGCACAAGGATGTGGTAAAGGCAATTCGAATGGGTGCGGTTGATTTTTTAAAAAAACCTTTGCATGATATTTTACCATTGGTACGCAAACTTTTATCTGAGCAAGCTACCACGCCAGAGCAACAAATCAGTGGCATTGATTTTGATTTGCCACTAAAAGCTGCTAGAAATATTTTCGAATCTCAATATTTCAAACACCATTTAGAAGAAAATAACAACAACATCGCTAAAGTAGCAGAGTTAGCCGGTTTGGAGCGTACAACGTTGTATCGTAAATTAAAAGATTTGGGGATTGACAAGAAATGAAAATCTTAATCTTGGGTGCGGGCCAAGTTGGCTCATCATTGGCTAAATATCTTGGTTCTGATGATGAAAACGACATTACCATTGTTGATAAGGATGAAGCTAATTTATCATCATTACAACGTCATTTAGATATTAAAACTGTTTGTGGTCACGCCTCTTATCCTAATGTTTTAGAAGAAGCCGGTATTAAAAAAATGGACATAGTGATTGCTGTGACCAAATCTGACGAAGGCAATATGCTGGCTTGTCAGATGGCACATACGCTATATCAGGTGGATAAAAAAATAGCACGTGTTCGTACTGCTGAATATCTGCATCGCAAGGAGCTGTTTACTGATAACGCCATTCCAATTGATTTTATTATTACCCCAGAAGGCTTGGTAACTAATTACATTAAGCGTGTTGTTGAAGAGCCTGGCGCAGAGCAGGTGTTTGAATTTGAAAACGGCTTAGTACAATTGGTAGAAACCCGAGCTTATGCAGGCACACCCATTGTTGGTCATCCAATTAAAGAGCTGCACAAACACTTACCAAAAACACGTATGCGTATTGTTAGTTTGTATCGTAATGGTAGGGCAATTCCGGCTTATGGTGACACCGTTATTAAAGACGGCGACCGTGTTTATTTTGTTACTAAAAAAGAAAGCGTATCAAAAGTTTTAAAAGAATTTAGACGACTCGACAAAGCTTATAAAAATATCATTATTGCTGGCGGTGGACATATTGGCCTTAGTTTGGCCAAACATTTGGAAAAAAATCACCGTGTTCGTATCATTGAAATGAATAAAGACAGGGTGGCGCATATTGCTGATCAACTTGAAGATACTTTGGTTTTGCACGGCAATGCTTCTGATGAAGAGCTATTGTTAGAAGAGGGTATTGAGGGTACTGATTTATTTTTAGCACTCACAGATTCTGATGAAATTAATGTGATTGTGTCTATTTTGGCCAAGCGCCTAGGCGCATATAAAACCGTTGCTTTGGTTAAGCGTAATGTTTATGAAGACTTGGCTGAGCAAAGTGATGATGTAGACATGGTGATCTCACCAGACCAAATTACCACCAGTGGTATTTTGGCACATATCCGCAGAGGTGATACGATGATGGTGCACTCTTTGCGTCAAGGCAAGGCTGAAGCAATTGAGATTATTGTTCATGGTGACCAAGCACATTCTGATGTTGTGGGTAGGGCTATTGAAGAAATTAACCTGCCAGATGGCGTGGTTGTAGGCTCAGTGGTTAGAGACAACGAAGTGATTATGGGATCACGCAAGTTGGTGATTGAAGAAGGCGATCATGTGCTGATTGTACTGAGTGATGTGAGTAAAATTCACGAAGTTGAGGCGTTATTTGAAGGATATTTTGACTAATGAGTAGCCATGCAATTTAGTATTGTTTTTAAAACCATTGGCTTATTGTTGATGGTGTTTAGCTTGACACAACTTCCACCATTATTGGTTGATTTTATTTACCAACAGAATGAAGCAGCGTCTTTTATTTCGGCTTTTTCACTAACACTGCTGAGTGGTTTTGTGTTGTGGGCGCCATTTAGAAATACTAAAAAAGACTTTAGGATTCGCGAAGGTGTGTTGGTTGTTGTTAGTTTTTGGTTTGTACTGTCACTGTTTGCAACCATTCCATTTTTACTCTCAGAATCACTCAAAATGTCATTTAGTGATGCATTTTTCGAGTCAATGTCAGGGCTAACGACCACAGGTGCCACGGTATTGGCAGGCTTAGATGATCTACCTAGGGCGATTTTGTATTATCGTCAGCAACTGCAATGGCTTGGTGGTATGGGTATTATTGTTTTAGCGGTCGCGATATTGCCCATGCTGGGTGTCGGTGGTATGGAGCTTTATCATGCAGAGTCTAGCGGCATATCTAAAGAAAGACTCACCCCAAAACTCACACATACTGCCAAAGCACTGTGGAAGATTTACATCAGTTTTACTGTGGTTTGTGCACTGGGCTATTACCTAGCAGGTATGGATGCCTTTGATGCAATTGGCCACAGTTATTCCACCGTGGCGATTGGTGGCTTTTCTACTCATGACGCGTCTATCGGCTACTTTAATTCGGGTGCAATTGAGAGTGTTGCCATTGTGTTTATGCTTTTGGCAGGTATTAATTTCTCCCTGCATTTTTTTGTTTGGCAAAAGAAAAACGCCTTTACTTATTCACAAGATTCAGAGTTTAAAACTTATTTGTTTATCTTGTTTGTCACCGCCATTGTTATTGGTACATTTTTATTTGAAAGTGGTTATTATCCAAGTGCAAGTGAATCAGCAAGGCAAGCTATTTTTCAAACCGTTTCTATTGCCACCACCACAGGCTTTGCTTCTACCGACTATTCACAGTGGCCGTTTATCTTACCGGTGTTATTAATTTTTTCCAGTTTTATTGGTGCTTGTGCAGGCTCAACGGGTGGCGGTATTAAAGTGGTTAGAGTGCTTTTGATGTTTAAATTGGCAATGAAAGAAATCAAAAAATTGATTCATCCAAACGCGCAAATTAACATCAAGCTTAATCATCGTAGTGTTGCTGAGAACACCTTGGTATCTGTTTGGGGTTTCTTTTCGCTGTATGTGATTGCTTTTATTATTATCTTAATTGCACTGATGTTTACCGGCTTAGATCAAACAACGGCCTTTTCAGCAACGGCAGCAAGTATTAATAACCTTGGCCCAGGCTTAGGCGAAGTGGCAGCTAATTATGGTGGCGTGAGTGATTCAGCAAAATGGATTTTGAGTTTTTCAATGTTACTTGGGCGTTTGGAGATTTTGACGTTGATGGCATTACTACATAAAGCTTTCTGGCGCTTTTAATTTTTCCATTCTACTGCGTTAAATCCAAAAAATATTCTCAATCACATAGTTTTATCTATGCTCAATCAAATATTTTTGAATTTGTCTTGTAGAATAAAAAAATACGCCATTTGAACTATTTGCTAAATTTTTGTATTGACTTAGGAAAACCCTTATTTTTCAATTGAAAATCCTTTAAATAGGCTGTTTTCGGCTTGTAAACAGATGTTTTTGAATGGTTTTGGTTGTCGGTTTAGCATTTTGACTGGCCATTTTTAAAATTTGCTAAATTTTTTGGTTAAACCCTTTTTAAAAATCAAAGATTTTTCTTTGGGGCTTGATACTTTTTCTAGCGAATAGAAAAAGTATCCAAAAAGAGTTCGCCCTTAAAAACAATCTCAATCTTTCTAATCTCGTTCATTGATTTTTCTAAACTCACTGCGTTCAAACACCGAAAAATCAGCCATTCACTTCGATAAGAACGATTGGATTTATTTTTAAAAGGGAATTGGTCAAAAACCAAATCGGATTAACCGCTTTAGTTTTCGATAAGTTTTAATAATTCACTCGGTTTAATGTCTAGTGCTTTAGCAATATTATTAAGGGTAGGTAATGTTGGTTGTTGCTTTCCAGTTTCAAGCAGTGAAATTGAACGCATAGATAACCCTACTTTTTCGGCAAATTTTTCCTGTGAAAGCCCTGTTTCTA
>JAERTA010000049.1:7500-12471 GCA_016845205.1 Gammaproteobacteria bacterium | reverse complement strand
GCATTTGTTGTGAAGTTCTGCAATAAAGTCGATATCTAGGTCAACTTTACTTCTAAGTTGAATAAGCTCAATATCCTGTGTCATTTTTTCATTAAATTTAGCCACCCATTCATCACTTTGGTGGTTACTTGAAGGGGTAATCCAATATTTGTTTGGTAGCGTGATTGAGTCAATAAAAGCTTTCATAGTGGGTAATAGTTGGTAATTGCATAAGTTTTGTATAGACGACCAGGCAATTTGTTGTCCTTCCATGCCAGTTGGTGTATTTTGATACTCATCAATATTATAAATCGTTAGTTCAACTATTCTATCAGTGTAAGTGTGTTGCATTGTTTGATGTAAGCTTAGGTTATTAACCTTAATACCTAATTCTTCACCAAGTTCTCTAATAAGGGTTTGTTTGGTATTTTCGTCGCCTTCAGTCTTGCCGCCGGGCAACTCCCAAAATCCAGCCATGAATTGATGATCTTGCCTTTTGGCAATGAGTATTTGCTCAGAGTCATTGCGTAAAACACCAACAACTGCCTTGATTATCTTCATTCTAACGACCTAATGGTAAAATGATAGCATTTTAGCATTGAGCAAGCATTTGAACTTAGCGGATAAAATTCAAATATTAAAACCACACGCCACCTTACTCAAAGATAATTTGATGGGTATTGAAAAGGAAGGTTTAAGGGTTTCTAGAAAGGGCGGAATTTCCCAGGCGCCCCATCCAAAGACGTTTGGTTGTGCGCTAACGCATCCTAATATTACTACTGATTTTTCTGAATCGTTGATTGAGTTAGTCACCCCGCCATTGCGTAGTGCTGAATCAGTATTGTCATTTCTATCAAAAACTCAGCAATACTTATACCATCACTTGCCAAAAGATCAGAGTTTTTGGCCTGCTTCTATGCCTTGTGTGATTCGTGGGGAAACTTACATCCCTATTGCTCAGTACGGTTCAAGTAACCGCGGTATGATGAAAACGATTTATAGAAAAGGTCTGGCTAATCGCTATGGCAGTGTGATGCAAACCATTGCTGGCATTCATTTTAATTATTCATTTTCGGCTGATTTTTTTGAAGCCTATCGAGCTAATAAAGCACCCAATACAAGCCTGCGAGATTTTACTGATCAAAGCTACATGGGGCTTACTCGCAATGTGGTGCGCTATGGTTGGTTGATTCCGTATTTATTTGGCGCATCGCCTTCGGTTTGCAAGTCATTTTTAAAAGGTTATCATCAACACTCGTTAGTTGAGTTTAATGATTCTACTTTATATGAGCCATATGCTACATCACTACGCATGGGTGATATTGGCTATCAAAATTTACGTGAGGATGAGGCTGGTGTTAAAGCCAGCTATAACTCATTGAGCCACTATATTCACAGTCTTAAATCTGGTATGCAAACTTCATGTCGTGAATATGAAGATATTGGGTTTAAAGTACAAGGTGAATACCAACAGTTAAACACCAATATTCTACAAATTGAAAATGAATATTATGCTTCAGTTCGCCCTAAGCCATTGGCACTAGATGGCAAAAAGCCATTGGATGCATTGCAAGATCAAGGCATTGGTTACATTGAATTACGCTCACTCGATATTAATCCATTCTTGCCGTTAGGTATTGATCAAACTCAAATTCATTTTTTAGAAGCCTTTATGTTGTTTTGCTTGTTAGAAACATCGAGCGCGATTTCGAGCCGTGAACAATTTGATATTGATAATAATGATCAGTTGATTGCGCATGAAGGCCGAAAACCTGGTTTAAATTTAATTCATAAAGGCCAGGCTATCGCCTTAGAAGAGTTGGGCTCAGACATTATGAATAAAATTTATTTATCTGCTGAGTTATTGGGCGAAGAGTATCAAGATGCCGTTAAACAAATGACACGACGTATTAATAATGCAGACTTAACCCCTTCGGCAGTCACACTAAATGAGATGAAAAATCGTAATCAAGGATTTTTTGACTATACCAACACCCTATCTAAACAACATCGAAGAGATTTTTTGGCAAAAAAAGTCGACTCAGATCATTTTAATTATTTGGATCAACAAGTTAAGACCTCTTGTGAGAAACAACTTGAAATAGAAAAAGCGGATAATTTAAGCTTTGACGACTACTTAGCCCGTTATTTTTCTGATGAGTAATACAAATACTATTTGTGCACTAGCAAGCGCCCTAGGTCAAGGTGGTATTGGTGTAGTACGTGTTTCAGGCCCTGCTTCTATTGAGATTGCACAAAAAATGTTAGGCCATATTCCAAGACCACGTTATGCGCATTATGGTTCATTTTTTAATCATAAAGGCGTTGAGATCGACAAAGGTGTGGCCTTATTTTTCCCTGGGCCACATTCATTTACCGGTGAGGATGTACTGGAGTTACAGGGCCATGGCGGTATCTTGGTCATGCGGTCTTTACTAGAGTCGGCCATGGCGCTAGGCGCAATTGCTGCAGAGCCAGGTGAATTTTCAAAGCGCGCTTTTTTGAATGGCAAGATGGATTTGGTGCAAGCTGAAGCGGTGGCTGATATTATTGACGCCAGCTCCGAGCAGTCTGCTCGCTCAGCACTACGATCTTTATCAGGTGAATTTTCTGATCAGGTAAACGCATTAACTCAAGCACTGATTGAACTTAGAGTTTTTGTTGAAGCCACCATTGATTTTTCTGACGAGGAGATTGATTTTTTGGCCTCTGGCGAGGTGAAGCTTAAAGTAGAGCAAATTGAAAAAGACATTCAGAGTATCTTGAGCTCTGCTGAACAAGGTGCTATTCTTAGAGAGGGATTAACCATCGCCATTGCCGGCAAACCAAATGCTGGAAAGTCGTCCTTACTTAATGCGTTAACTCAAGTCTCTAGTGCGATTGTGACAGACATCGCCGGCACGACGCGCGATGTTTTAAAAGAAACAATCCATATTAATGGCATGCCACTTAATATTATTGATACGGCTGGTCTACATATAAGTAAAGACAAAGTAGAGCAAGAAGGCATTAAAAGAGCACACTTAGAAATTGAACGTGCCGATGTGGTTTTAATGGTGTTTGATGCGCAAGATAAAACCCCAGATTTGTCAATTTTGCCAAGTGGCATAGAAGGTAAACCAATTATCTTAATTAAAAACAAGGTAGACCTAACTGGCGAATCCACTGGCATAACGCATCAAAATAACCAGATCCAATTATCACTTTCAGCCAAACAATCACAAGGCCTTGATTTACTAAGACAAGAACTCTCAGATATTGCTGGATTGAGTGATACCGGAGAAGGTGTGCTACTCGCCAGAAAGCGTCATATTATTGCCTTGGAATCTGCCCTAAGCTCAACTCGTCATGCGCTAGATCAGCTTAATAGTAACGCCAGTGAGTTAGTTGCTGAAGATTTGCGCCAAGCAGCGCAATATTTAGGTAGTATCACCGGTGAGTTTTCATCAGATGACTTGTTGGGCGAAATTTTCTCATCATTTTGTATTGGTAAATAGTTAATATCTATGAGCATTAAAACAAAATTTTATCTCTACCTATTGGTAACCATTGCTTTATCGCCTTTGCTGGTGAGCGAAGTGGTTTTGGTTTATCGCTCACCTAATGGGCTTGATATTGCCCTAGTCTTATTGATTTTGTTGGTTTATTTGGGTTTGTATCTTGCGATTCGTAAAGATTTCTTATTGCCGTTTAACGATTTGCAAAAATGGGTTGGCGATTACAATGTTGACCAAAGTGCACGTTTGAATGATGAACAAAAAACCACTTTTCAACCAGTGGCAACTGCAATTAATCATTTGATTGAAGAGAATCAACATTTATACGATGACATGGAAGATATTTTGCAAAAGCAAATTCAACGATTGAGTAAAAAATCGGCGTCATTAGAAACACTCTACGGCGTTTCGTCAAAACTTAATTCAATGCACTCTACTGAAGAGTTATTTGAACATTTTCTAGATATTTTTATGAATATGACCAGTGCTGATTCTGGTGTTGCACGTCGTTTGAGTAACGAAAGCGAGCTGCATTTAGTCGCACAGCGCGGTGTGATTGATAAAAAAGGGCAAGTGGCTGATGTCCTTAGTAGTGATTGCTTTTGTGGTGAAGTAGCCATGGCACAAGACGTGAATGTGCAGTTTAGTGTGCATACTTGTGCCAAGTGCGTGGGCGACAAATCTGAAGCAAAAGACAATGTCGGTACAATTTTTATTCCACTAAGATACCACGGAAAGACTTTGGGCATTTTTAACTTATTTTTTGATACTGAGCCATCTCTAGCTTTTGATGAGCGCGCACTATTAGAATCAATTGCAGACAATATTGCTATCGCCCTAGATAAAGCCAGACTCGATGAGGAAACCAAACGCATGGCACTTTCGCAAGAGCGCTTGTTTTTATCACAAGAGATTCACGACTCTTTGGCACAAACCATTTATAGTTTAAAACTGCAAGTAACTGTATTAGACGACATGCTTAAACAGGGTGACAAAGTTGATGCAGGTGAAAAAGTGGCTAGTTTACAGTCTAATATTACCCAAGCTAATCAAGAGCTACGAGAGTTGATGTGCAATTTCCGTGTACCACTCGACCCTAAAGGTATTGAAGTTTCGTTAGAAAATCTAGCCAATCGATTTGAAACTGAAGAAGGTGTTGCAACTTACTTGCAAGTTGAAGGCAAACTAAACCTTGCACCAGAAACCGAGATGCAAATTATGCGCATCACCCAAGAGGCGTTGTCTAATATTCGTAAGCATGCCAAAGCGCGCAATGTGAGAATTTTGCTTTCTGCTGAGCCAAATTGTCAGTTGTTAATCGAAGATGATGGTGTTGGCTTTAAAAAAGATCAGTTTGACACCGAGGTAATGGGGAATAATATTGGCATGAACATTATGAAAGAACGTGCTGGAAGAATTGGCGCCCATATTGAGGTCGAGACAGAAGTTGATGAAGGTACTCGCGTGATTGTTTCATTTAAGGAGACATCGTGAA
>JAERTA010000049.1:0-2500 GCA_016845205.1 Gammaproteobacteria bacterium | reverse complement strand
TGTACCGAAGCTGCGGATGCGTGTTTACACGCATGGTAGGGGAGCGTTCCGTACGCCTGCGAAGGTGAACTGTAAGGTTTGCTGGAGGTATCGGAAGTGCGAATGCTGACATGAGTAACGATAAAGGGGGTGAGAGGCCCCCTCGCCGAAAGCCCAAGGTTTCCTGCGCAATGCTAATCAGCGCAGGGTTAGTCGGCCCCTAAGGCGAGGCCGAAAGGCGTAGGCGATGGGAAGCAGGTTAATATTCCTGCACCACTTATTGCAGCGATGGGGAGACGGAGAAGGCTAGATCAGCCGGCTGTTGGTTGCCGGTTTAAGCGTGTAGGGAGTGTTCTTAGGAAAATCCGGGAACACAATCCTGAGGCGTGACTGACGAGCTCTATATTGAGCGAAGTGATTGATGCCCTGCTTCCAAGAAAATCCTCTAAGCTTCAGGTAGTAAGTGACCGTACTCCAAACCGACACAGGTGGGCAGGGTGAGAATCCCAAGGCGCTTGAGAGAACTCGGGTGAAGGAACTCGGCAAAATAGTACCGTAACTTCGGGAGAAGGTACGCCCCTGTTACGTGAAGCCCTTTACGGGTGGAGCGGAAGGGGGTTGCAGTGACCAGGTGGCTGCGACTGTTTATTAAAAACATAGCACTCTGCAAACTCGAAAGAGGACGTATAGGGTGTGACGCCTGCCCGGTGCCGGAAGGTTAATTGATGGGGTTAGCGCAAGCGAAGCTCTTGATCGAAGCCCCGGTAAACGGCGGCCGTAACTATAACGGTCCTAAGGTAGCGAAATTCCTTGTCGGGTAAGTTCCGACCTGCACGAATGGCGTAACGATGGCCACGCTGTCTCCACCCGAGACTCAGTGAAATTGAAATGGCTGTGAAGATGCAGTGTACCCGCGGCTAGACGGAAAGACCCCATGAACCTTTACTACAGCTTTGCACTGGACCTTGATGATAACTGTGTAGGATAGGTGGGAGACTATGAAGTATGAACGCTAGTTTGTATGGAGCCATCCTTGAAATACCACCCTGTTATTGTTGTGGTTCTAACTCAGGCTAAGCCGAGGACAGTGTATGGTGGGTAGTTTGACTGGGGCGGTCTCCTCCTAAAGAGTAACGGAGGAGCACAAAGGTACCCTCGGTACGGTCGGACATCGTACCAAGAGTGTAAAGGCATAAGGGTGCTTGACTGCGAGAGTGACAGCTCGAGCAGGAACGAAAGTTGGTCTTAGTGATCCGGTGGTTCTGTATGGAAGGGCCATCGCTCAACGGATAAAAGGTACTCTGGGGATAACAGGCTGATACCGCCCAAGAGTTCATATCGACGGCGGTGTTTGGCACCTCGATGTCGGCTCATCACATCCTGGGGCTGAAGTAGGTCCCAAGGGTATGGCTGTTCGCCATTTAAAGTGGTACGCGAGCTGGGTTTAGAACGTCGTGAGACAGTTCGGTCCCTATCTACCGTGGGCGTTGGAGACTTGAGGGAAGCTGTTCTTAGTACGAGAGGACCGGAATGGACACACCTCTGGTGTTTCGGTTGTGACGCCAGTCGCATTGCCGAGTAGCTATGTGTGGAAAGGATAACCGCTGAAAGCATCTAAGCGGGAAGCCCCTCCCAAGATTAGGTCTCCCTGATATTTTAAATATCCTAAAGATCCCTCGAAGACTACGAGGTTGATAGGCATGGTGTGGAAGCGTAGTGATACGTGAAGCTAACATGTACTAATTGATCGTGAGGCTTGACCATATAACACCCAAATTATTTGAATAATTTATTATTCAATCCATAGTTTTTGTGTTGGTGTGTCATGCAATACACTGATGTACAGTGACAAACTTATGACATGTGTTAATTGTTATATCTTCTGATTGTTTACAATCAAGGTATAAAAACTTTTTAATTCGTAAGTGCTGCATTTTTGCAGCTACTTACAACCAGTTTGCTTAGTGACAATAGCGAGTGTGACCCACCTGATCCCATCCCGAACTCAGAAGTGAAACCACTTAGCGCCGATGGTAGTGTGGGGTCTCCCCATGTGAGAGTAGGACATTGCTAGGCTTTTAATTTTGTGCTTTTTAGTTTTTGCGTTGTTAGACGATAAAAAATACTCAATCACATAGTGTTATCTATGTTCAATCGTATTTTTTGTCATCTGCCTAGTAAAACTCTAAAAATCACTGCATTAAATATAATGCAAAAATCAAATACCCCAACATTCAATGAGTGTTGGGGTATTTTTTTGTTTAAAACAAATGTATTAATAATTTTAAGAGTGTGATATGAATACTGCAGAAGTTTTAAGTGAAGCAATCAATCTTAAATCAAAAGAACGCTTTATGCTTGTTGAGGGCATATTAAAAAGCCTTGATAAGCCTGATCATGAGTTAGATAAAATTTGGGCTGACGAAGCACAAAGACGTTTGAATGCCCATCGAGATGGAAGATTAAAAGGCATCCCTATGGACGAAATATTTAATTAGTGAAAGTTGTTTATTCAGAGTAT
>JAERTA010000048.1 GCA_016845205.1 Gammaproteobacteria bacterium | reverse complement strand
TTTGGCGTCCCGTAAGAGATTCGAACTCCTGTTGCCAGGATGAAATCCTGGAGTCCTGGGCCAGCTAGACGAACGGGACAAAATGTATTTTACTTCATTTAATGGACAAAAAAATAGCCTAGTTTTTACACTAAGCTATTTTTTTGGAATATGGCATCCGGTAGGGGAATCGAACCCCTCTTACAAGGATGAAAACCTTGGGTCCTAACCGATAGACGAACCGGACAAAAATCTTTTTGCTATGGTGGAGCTAAGCGGGATCGAACCGCTGACCCCGACACTGCCAGTGTCGTGCTCTCCCAGCTGAGCTATAGCCCCAAAACTGGTTGCCAAGCAAAAGATGTAAATTATAGTCTCTAAGACAAATTAGTCAAGGCTAGTTTGGTAAAATGTTTGCACAACGCTTATGGAAAATTCTCATGTTAGAAAAAACCTTTACTGAAGAAACTTATACTTTGGAGATACTCTATCATGTTGGCACTTACGAAAATTCTATTCATTTTGTCTTTGACCATGCAAGCAAAACTTGCGCCATTATTGATCCCGCTTGGGAAGCAGACTTATTCATTCAAAAAATCGCTGATAAAGGTTATACGCTTACGGATATTTGGCTTACTCATTGGCATGGAGATCATATCAATGCGGTGGATGAAATGGCTGAAAAAACTGGCGCGAAAATCACTGTTGGTGTAAATGAAACCCGCTACTTACGCCTTAGACATGCAGTAACAACGGTTGAGGATAATGACACAGTTACTTTAGGCAACACCAAAGCCACCATTATCAATACGCCAGGGCATACAGCTGGCGGTATTTGCTATTTACTAGATGGACACCTAATTGCAGGTGATAGTTTGTTTGTGTATGGCGCGGGTCACTGCGCGATGCCGGGCGCCGATGCTGGTGTGTTTTTTCATTCACTGCAAAAATTAAAACAAGTGGCTGATGATGTATTACTACATTGCGGGCATGATTATGGCGCAGAAATTACCACCACGATGGCGCAGCAAAAATCAGGTAATCCATTTTTAATGATTGACAATGAGACTGATTTTGTACGCTATCGTAATGAGATTCACGATGGTTCTCGCACTTATCCGATGCAGCCAGTAAGCCAACAAGAACTTAACGCCCTATTATGATTGGTTTTTTTGGTGGATCATTCGACCCCATACATTTTGGTCATTTAAAAAATGCAACCACGATTAAGAAAGAACTTAATCTGTCCGAGTTGTTTTTAATGCCTTGTGCAACCCCTGTGCATAAATCTAAGCTTCGATTTAGCGCCAAACAGCGACTAGACATGCTCAGACTTGCCGTACAAGAATTTAGCGAGCTTTCAATCGATACTCGAGAAATTGACAAACAATCGCCCTCCTATACTATTGATTCTCTCAAGCAAATTCACACAGAGCACCCTAACGACAAAATTTTTTTTATTATGGGCGCTGATAGTTTTGATAATATCACCAGCTGGAAAAAATACCAACAACTAAGTGATTATGCAACTTTAGTAGTACTACCTAGAATAGGCAGTAAACAAACCAATAATAAAGATGTTTATTTTTCTAAAGCGCCATTGGTTAACATTTCATCTACACAAATTCGAAGTAAAATAGACGCACAACAAAGTTTATCTGGCTTATTGCCAGAATCCATCATCCACTACTTACAACACTTATGAAATTAGAAGATCAACTCAAAGTCGTTACTGAGACGATTGAAGAATTAAAAGGCGAAGATATTATCACTCTAAAGGTTTTGGAGCAAAGTGCCGATATTGAAGCCATTGTGATTGCTACTGGCCGCTCAACACAGCATGTACGTGGTATTGCCAATAATATTAAAATTGAAGCCAAACGTTTGGGTATGAAAGTTGTTGGTGTTGAAGGCACAGAAACAAGCCACTGGATATTGGTTGATTTGGCTGAAGTGGTTGTGCACGTGATGACAGAAAAAACTCGAGAGTTCTACAAAATCGAAAAACTTTGGTCTAGCTCTGAGAGCGCCAACGACTAATTTAAATGAAAATTAGGCTGATTGCGATTGGAAAAAAAATGCCAGATTGGATACAAACCGGCATTAATCATTATCAAAAACAACTGCCTGCTTCATTTAATTTCGAACTCATTACAATTGATACGCAAAAACGTAAAGGCAAGAATATTGAGCAAATTAAAACCTTAGAAGGTGAACTACTAATAAAAGCCACACAAGGGTCAAATCTAGTGATTGCCTTTGATGAAAAAGGCAAACAACACAGCACTAAAGGCATTGCTAAAAATATGGAAAATTGGCAACAAAATGGTGATAACGTCGCTTTGCTGATTGGTGGTGCAGACGGCTTAAGCGATGGTGTTAAAAAACATGCTCAAACGTTATGGGGATTATCAAGTTTGACACTGCCACATTCTATGGCGCGCTTGCTAGCGGTCGAGCAGATCTACCGTGCGCATTCGCTATTAACCAACCACCCCTACCATAGAGAATAAAATGCTTGCTAATGGTTGGTGGTATATTGCGAATGGCTGGCGGTATAATCGCATCAAACAACAATAAATATCATTATGAAATTAGAACTTATTAGCTTTAAACTTTGTCCATTTGCTCAACGCGCTATTATTTCACTTAATCAGCAAAATATTGATTTTGAAATAACTTACATTAACCCTATGGATCCACCTGACTGGTTTAAGGAAATTTCTCCTACTGGACAGGTGCCTTTATTAAAAGCAGATGATCAAATTATCTTCGAATCTAATGTTATTACTGAATTTATCAATGATATTAGCAGTAAGAGCACTCACCCTGAAAACCCTATTCAAAAGGCCAACAACAGATCATGGATGGCTTTTTCATCAAGCCTATTTGATGATTTATTTGGTATGGTAACTGGCGATGAGGAAAAATTCAATAGCTCAAAAAATGCTTTATTTGATAAGTTAGCAAAAATTGAAGCAGTCAAAGGTGATCGTGCTTTTTTTAATGGCGATGAATTTAATATGATTGATGCAGCATTTGCCCCTGTTTTTATGCGTCTGGCTTGGATTAATGAATTTACTGACAATGCCTTATCAATCGCAGAATTTAAAAACTTAAGCGCTTGGAGTGATGCCGTTCTTGCTGTAGAAGAAGTTAAAACTTCTGTTGTCGATGGCCTAGATGATGTCTACTATTCAAATATTGAAGGTCGCGAAGGTTACTTATCAACCTTATTGGTTGACTAAATAATTGACAATAC
>JAERTA010000047.1 GCA_016845205.1 Gammaproteobacteria bacterium | reverse complement strand
TTTTTCATCTTGTCTTGATTATCAAGACGATGTATACTGTCAAGAAATTCGTGACAAAATATTACCAAATAAACGAGTATAAATATGTATAAAGTTCGATCTGTTTTAATTATTGCAGTATTTTTAACTGGGTGTGGTGGTTATAAAACAGTATATAAGCCTGTTAGTTATAAAGAGCCAACAATGTCATATCTTGATGCTGCTGAATACTGCAATCATATTGCAGACTTGGCATATGAAAAGGAAAGGCAAAGATATAACAACCAATCAAAGTCTGAGCACTTGGAAAAAAAGAGAATTGAACTAGAAGAGAAGAGAATTAGGGCTCTTAACCCTTCTTACTCTACAAGACTAGATTGTAAAAAATCATCTTTTAGCAATACTGTCGAATGTACAGGAGGCTCAAGCCCCAATACTGAATATACAACACCATTACATTTGGAGAATAGATATGTCAAACCTATTCTTTCATCTCATTTTTCAGGTGTTAGTGCAAAGAAAATTGCTCTTAAAAACTGTATGTTTGAAAAAGGCTACAAACCAGTAAAGGTTAAAAAAGATGGAGGTTATAGTAAATAAAAAAAAGGGGAAGGAGACCGTTTAATACAAACCCTTGTTAAGACGCAGCTACCATTTGTGGAACACAACAATTCTATAGCCTATAAAAAACGTCTATAATATAGTACAAAATAATGTACTATTTTTTTTGGAGTAATTTATGAATATTAACCACGCATCTTTGTATAGTAGCGTTTCTGATTTAAGGAAGTCACCCACTCGAATTATTAAAGAAGCGAAACAAGAAGTTACCGCTATTTTTAATCATGGAGATTTGGTTTCTTATTTGGTGCCACCCAAGTTGCTGGATGAGTTGTTAGAAATGAAAGCCGATAAGGAGGCTTTGGAGCGTATTAAAAATATGGATTTATCTCAAGCGGTTGATGTAAATATTGATGAGCTATAAATTACAATTTTTGCCAAAAGCGCTCAAGGCTTTTGAAAAACTAAACCCAGATACCAGAGATAAATTTAAGAAACAATTAAAGGCTAGATTAAAAAAGCCAAAAATAGAAAAACATCGCCTACATGGGGATTATAAGGGGCACTACAAAATTAAACTACAGTCGGCAGGCTATCGTTTAATTTATAAAGTAATTGACGATAAGTGCGTTGTATTAGTGGTTGAAGTTGATAGGCGCGATAAGATTTATAAATAATCTTATTGAACCACAACTACCATCGCAGGACGCACCAAACGGCCGTTAAGGGTAAAGCCAATTTGTACTACTTCTAATACGGAATTAGACTCTTTGTCAGGCATTGGCACCATGGTCACTGCTTCGTGGAACTCTGGGTTAAAAGCCTCATCTGTTGGGTTAATCACTTCAACGCCGAACTTTTCCATGGTAGACAAAAATACTTTGTCAGTCATTTCTAAACCTTCAATGATGTGCTCAATGGTGGCTTTTTCTTCGTTGGCAGTTTTAAGCCCCATGGCGAGTGAGTCTTTGACTTCAAGCAAAGCTTTAACAAAACCGTCTAGGGCAAATTTGTGGGCGTTTTCAAGGTCTTTAGCATTGCGGCGCTTAAGGTTTTCCATCTCTGCTTGGGCGCGAAGCACTTTGTCCCAATTGTCTTTGGCAGACTGTTGGGCTTCTTCTAGTTGCGTTTGTAGGTCGGTTTTTTGGTTGTCTTGTTCGCTTGCTTCAATGTTTTTGTCTTCTACTTTTTCAGCTGTTTCGTCTTGCACTTTCTTTTTTGTCATTTTGGTGTCCAATTAATGTATATTTGTAGCTAGTTTATAGCTAGTTATATAGTGGCTATTTTAAAGAAATCAAGCGTAAAAAATAAAATGTTTAACACAATTGGCATCATCACTAAACCGAACGATCCGATCAGCGAAGGCAAGGCTGTAGAGCTGAGCGCTTTCCTTGAAGAGCAAGGCGTAAGCGCGGTGTTTGAATCAGAGCAAATTGCTGAACAGGCCGATATGATTATTGTGGTGGGCGGTGATGGCTCTTTGCTTAATACTGCACGCTCTTTTGTAGATAATAACATTCCAATTTTAGGCATCAATTTAGGCCATCTTGGATTTTTGGCGGATGTGTCGGTAACCAATATGTTGGATATTGTTGCTGAGGTGCTCAATGGTGACTTTACTAAAGAAGAGCGTTGTTTGCTCTCATGTCAAATTGAACAAAATGGTAATGTACTAGACCAACACTTGGCGCTAAACGACGTGGTCATTCACCGAAAAGAAACTTTGAAGATGATTGAATTCGACGTGCTGATTGATGACAAGTTTGTTAACAATCAACGCGCTGATGGTTTGATTGTTACCACACCGACAGGCTCAACTGCTTATGCGCTATCAAGTGGTGGCCCGATTATGCACCCTGGTGTCAATGCAATCGGCTTGGTGTCAATTTGCCCACATACGATGAGTCATCGCCCTTTATTAATACCGGGCGGCAGTGAAGTGGTCATACGCGTAAAAGAATCTGACGAAGGTGCAACGGTGACTTTTGACGGCCAAACTTCAGTAGCAATTGCCTCTGGGCAAGATATTCGTGTGCGTCAACATGGTAGCTTTATTCACCTATTGCATCCACAAAACTACGACTACTTTGAAATTATTCGTTCAAAGCTACACTGGAGTACTAAGCTTTAAGTAGTGCGCAATATCGATTATGTTATCTCAGTTATCGGTTAAAAATCTTGCGGTTGTTGAAAAACTAGATCTAGACTTTTCGTCAGGCATGTCTACCGTAACGGGTGAGACTGGCGCCGGAAAATCCATACTACTGCAAGCGCTTAATTTAACGCTTGGTAGGCGCGGTGACTCTACTTTAGTGCGTCATGGGAAAGACAAGGCTGAAGTAAGTGCGGTATTTGACGTAGCCAATCAGAAAAAAGTTCAGCATTATTTGCAAGCCCAATCATTAGAAGATGAGGGTGAGTGTGTTTTGCGCCGTGTTATTAGTAATGATGGCCGCTCAAAAGCGTTTGTGAATGGCGCAAGCGTGCCGTTGTCGACCTTAAGGGGTGTGGGCGAATTATTGATTGATATGCACGGTCAAAACGAACATCAACTATTATTGCGACCCGATCAGCAAAGAGCGTTGCTCGATGCTTACGCACAAAGCGATGAACTGTGTGCCCAGCTTAACGCAATCGTTGCAGAATATAACACCGTAAGCAATCAGATTGATGAACTTAGCAGCAACCAGGATTTAAAACAGCAGCAGAAAACTCTATTACAACACCAGTTACAAGAACTAGAAGACGCAGCTCTAACCCAAGACGAACTTGACCATATTGAAAATGATTTTAAAACACAGGCAAATGCAGGTAGTTTGATTGAAAAAACCTCTGCCATTCTTGCTCAACTTGAGCAAGAATCTGGCGTTAATGAACAACTCAATAGTTTGAGTTATGAGCTGAGTATAGCGGCCGAAACTGATGAGAAACTTTCTCCAATATCAACATTACTGTCAAGTGCACAAGTGCAAACTCAAGAAAGCATCTATGAGTTAACCAATTATTTGTCTAGCTTATCGGTGGACGAACAAACAATAGCCGAACTAGAGGCAAGGCTAAGTGAATTGCACGATTTATCGCGTAAACACAATTGCCAAATAACCCAATTGATTGCTGCTAGAGACAAAGTTGCTGATGAGTTAGAGTCTATTGGTGGCGCTGGTGCGTCTCTTGATGCCCTGCAAGCGAAAAAAGGAAAACTGTCTGGGCAGTATCAAACTAAAGCCAAGCTTTTAAGCAAAGCCCGCACTGAAAAAGCAGCACACCTGTCTAACGCAGTGACTGAGGCTATGCAAGTATTGGGCATGCCAGGTAGCGAGGTTAAGGTTGATTTGCCAAGCAAAGAAACGGGTGTTCATTATAACGGCAATGAGGGTGTTGACTTTTTGGTCAAGACCAATATGGGCAGTGATTTTAAAGCTTTGAAAAAAGTCGCATCGGGCGGTGAGCTGTCTCGTATATCGCTAGCAATATCGGTGGTGAGTAGCGATAGTGAATATACACCAACTTTGATTTTTGATGAGGTCGATGTTGGCATTAGTGGCGCGGTTGCTGAGGTGGTGGGGCAAAAACTTAAGCAGCTATCCAAGCACTACCAAGTAATCTGTATTACCCATTTGGCACAAGTGGCCAGTTTTGGGCAGCAGCATTTGCGTGTGAGCAAAGCCCAACAAGACGACGGCGCACAAACAACCGTTGAACAGCTATCGACTGATGAGCGTGTGAACGAGGTTGCACGTATTTTGGGCGGTGCCACTATCACTGAAAAGGCGCGCAAGGCAGCCGAGGAAATGATTAAACAAAGTGCATAAAAACCACTTATTAATAGAGTCGGCATTATTGTCAAACATATAAGGACATCGTTGCCTGTTAATTCTATGTAAGAAAACCAGTTTTTAGGCAAAAACGGCTTCAATTTTTATTATCAAGACTGTATAATTCACAATTTTGTGGGTTTGTGATATTGGAGTTTTGGCGATGAATAGTAAGCTGCCAAAGATTCAAATAGCTGTTATATTAGGGGCTATCGCTTATTTTTCCACATTAGGTGCGGGGGAGTCTGCAGCTTATGGGGGGTTGGTTAGCCTGGTGAATACCTGGTTGGTTGATCGGCATACAAACAAACAAAAGACAACGACAATGAGCGCCCAAGCAAGTGTTGGGATGATGGCATACAGTGTAATAATGCGTATGGCAATGGTGGTTGGTTTAACTTTAGCAGGATATTTTCATCTAGAGTTAAAATCAGACGCACTCATTATTAGTTTAATTTTAGGGTTAATTGGTTTTTTAATGGACAAGGTTTTACAAAAGTAATGTCAGCAGGAAATGAACTTATCGCTTCTGGCGATTATATTAAACACCACCTACAGAACCTAACTTATGGTCAGTTTCCTGACGGTCATTGGGGGTTAGCACACACGGCTGCCGAGGCCAAAGAAATGGGCTTTATGGCTGTGCATTTAGATACACTTGGTGTTTCTTTTATTCTGGGTGCTTTATTTTTATTCCTTTTTTATCGTGTTGGCAGAAAGATGACCGCTGATACACCTTCAGGCGCTCAAAACTTTATTGAGAGTATTGTTGAGTTTATTGACGAAAACGTTCGTGGTTCATTTAATGGCAAAAATCCA
>JAERTA010000046.1 GCA_016845205.1 Gammaproteobacteria bacterium | reverse complement strand
CATAAGTAGGTAAGCCTGCTTCAATTTTGGTTTTAATATCGGCTAACAAAGATTGATTTGCTGATAACGCATCAAGCTGCATTTCTGGAAAACCACCACCAATAAACAAAGCATCAGCTTTGGGTAATTGACCATCTGTTAGCGTATCAAAATACACCAAATTAATGCCTAGGGATTCAAAAGTATTGATATCATCTTGATAATAAAAACCAAAAGCGCTGTCTTTCGCTACTGCCACTGTGAGTGTTTCTGTGGTGGCGCTGATCACAGGCGATGAAGATTTAATCGTTGTTTTGTTTGATGTTAATAATACTGATAAATCAACTTGATCGGCAATATGCTTAGCGGCACGATCAATAAAATTTTGTGACTCAGGGGTTTCATTAGCTGGCATCAAACCTAAGTGGCGTTCATCAATAATCAGCTCTTTAGAGCGACGAATAGCGCCCACTACTGGGGTATCGGTGTAATACTCAATGGCTTGGACTAATTTTGATTCATGGCGCTCACCTGCTACTTTGTTTAAAATAACGCCATTAATCTTAACATCAGCATCAAAGGCTTGATAACCACTAACAAGTGGCGCAACACCGCGTGTGATGCCATTGGTATCAATCACCAAAATAACGCCTGTGTCTAATAGTTTTGCCATATCAGCATTTGCATCGCCACCAGCCACGCTCATGCCGTCATACAGGCCTTTATTGCCTTCAATGATAGCAACATCACTATTGGCTGCATATTGTTGATACAGCTGAGTAATTTCACCCTCAGACATGTTGTAGAAATCAAGATTGTAACAAGGGTTGCCGCTGGCTTGAGACAACCAAATCGGATCGATATAATCTGGGCCTTTTTTAAAAGCCTGAACGTTTAGTGATTGCGCTTTAAATGCCGCGCACAATCCCAGGCTAACAACGGTTTTACCTGAGGATTTGTGTGCAGCAGAAAGGTAGATAGATGAAGCCATGCTTCTATTATATCAAAAAGAGTTTCAATCTTAAATTATGACAACGACAAACTTTTATTCACAAAGCTAAATCATGTAGGCATAGTTACTCATATGCCGAATGATTTTATAAAGTGTATAAGGGGTTGTCTAAGTCAGAATTTAAGATTTGTGATGAGGGTCGGAAACCTCATCTGCCAAACTCTCAGGTAAGAACGGTAAAAACTTCACCAAGAAAGTCAC
The DNA here is from genome assembly GCA_016845205.1 of Gammaproteobacteria bacterium. Classification (GTDB taxonomy): domain Bacteria; phylum Pseudomonadota; class Gammaproteobacteria; order PS1; family Pseudothioglobaceae; genus Thioglobus_C. The sequence goes on along the minus strand of JAERTA010000046.1, from coordinate 14,095 downwards.
AGCAATTAATGCCACAGCAATACCACCAACACCTAGCATTATCTCAGCTAATGAAGGCGTGTAAGCGGCAATACCACCATAACCTTCTAAGATCTCTTTACCAGGGAACATTTCCATTGGGTAAGCCTGGCCACCAACAATAATAATATAGAGCTGAATCACGCCACCAATAAGTACTAGAACCGAAGCCAAGCCTAGAGTCGAACGATTACTTCTAAGCGCTGGATGGTAAATAAGCGCCATTGGGATCAAACCACCCAAGATGATTTGCCCATACCAGAACAAGTCTGAATAAACATATTCGCCAAACAAAATAAAGTTTTCAACGCCAGCGTTTTCAGCTAGGTACAAATTACCCAAATGCTTCACTGCAACAAAATACATTACCGCTGCAACAAATACACCTAAAAGATTACCTAAACGATTAACCACCACGTCACCTAGTGGGCGATCAGTCCATTTATAGCTAGCCATTAAAATCAAAATAAAGAAAGCCAAACCAAAGGCAAACGACATAATAATAAACATCGGCGCCATAATCACCGCATCGTATGCTTGACGCGCTACTAAAAATCCAAAAATAGAGCCGGTACCAGTGGTTAAGATTAAACGCCATGTGAATGCTGACAAGCCAGCCTTAGAGCTAAACTTATTCATACGACGCTCAAACATCATCCACAAATAAATAGCAACAATAACAAAGAAACCGTTATATAAAATAATATTCCATGCAAAAATTGATTTAAAGTTGTACTCAGTCATTGCTACAATCAAACGATCAGGGCGACCTAGATCTAACACTAAAATCATCAAGCCGCCAGCTAATAGAGCAAGCGAGACCAATCCTGATAGTCGCGACATAGGTTTGTATAATTTCTTATTAAATACAGAAGAGATAGAAGCTACATTAAGCGCACCAGAGGCTGCTACAATTAAAAACAACGCAAACACGTGTGGCATACCCCACACAATACGATTACTCATACCAGTAACCCAGTGACCATTGTGCTCCATATGCCACACGGCACCAAGTGCAGCTAAAATAAGTACACCCAGACCTGCAACCAATGCATAAAAACCTAAGCTTCTTCCTTGAATTTGTTCGTAACGAATGTTCATATAATTCCTAAATTACAGTTACCTTTAAATACCGCTATAACGCACACCAGTGTTCAGATTTAAATCTGCTCTGATTTGTGCACTCTGCACTTTTTTGAGCGTTTGATTAATTTTGCTATTGGCGTCATACAAATCACCAAAGATAACGGCGTCACTATTTACACTAGCAACACAAGCTGGTGCTTCACCTTTGTCAACTTTGTGTACACACAAAGTGCAAGACTCTACTGTTCCTTTACCGCGAGGCATGTCTTCTTTTTGATCAGTTAAATCCTCATGGACAAATGAGCGTGCATCATATGGGCACGCCATCATGCAGTAACGACAACCAATACAAAGGTGTCTGTCTACTAATACAATGCCATCTTCACGTTTCATTGAGGCATTAGTCGGACACACGTCAACACAAGGTGGTTCTTCACAATGTTGGCACATTAAAGGTAGACTTGTCACCTTTCCTGTGGCCTTGTCTTTAACTTTTAACTTTCTAATCCAGTTAGACTTTTGGTCGCCAGTAGAATGAGCTTCACTACCCCATCCGTGTTCTTTTTTACAGGCAGTGACCATGCCGTCGATATTAGCTTCAGTTAGTCTATTAGTATCAATCAACATTCCCCAGCGTTTTTCATTGGTTACCGGGTTCTCGTTTGCATTGGCTGCAAATGTAGTCAATGTAATGCCACTAGCAATCGTTGCTACGCTTGCAGTTGTTGCTGTTGTAGTTTTAATAAAATCACGACGATTTAATGTTTTACTCATTATCTAACCCCTTTGTAACTTGCACCTGGTGTTGTGCGATGACAACTAAAGCAATCAACACTTACGCTTACCTGTTGGTGACAATCTGAACAAAATTGATCTTTATCGTTTACTGAGTGGTATTCATTAGTTGTTTCATCTTTGTTAGCATGACAGTTAACACACCCTTTAAGTGAATTTTCTTCAGTTCGGACACCTTGTCTTAGGGTTTTGTCGCGTTTGTGATTTAAAAATTCAGGGTGCATCTTACGAATGACCGAAACATTTTCATGATATTGTTTAGAACTTTTTGCAGCTTCTGAATTACCTGTTAATGGATTTTCATAAGCATTGGCAATACTCATAAAAGCAAAGCCAATGAAAACAACTAAAAAACGATACATACTTTCTCTCTCTAATTAATTTGGATTAATCGCTACCTAAGCCCATCTGAATATAACCTGTTGGACAAACATCGGCACAAATATGACAACCAACACACTTAGCGTAATCAGTATCAACGTAACGGCCGAGTGTTGACTCGTCTTTCTTAACTTTGAATACCGCATCTTGAGGACAATACATCACACAGTTATCACACTCAAAACACAATCCACAAGACATACAACGACCTGCTTCTTTTTGTGCCTCTTCTTCAGTATAGCCAATTAAACGCTCATCAAAATTACCCAAGACGTTATCAACGTTGACCAATTTATGATTACGTGCATTGCGCTCTTCTTCATCGAAATGACCTAAGAACAACTCAGTATGCGGAATGATTGAAGCAAATGAACGGTCTTCATAGTTATGAACAGCGTATTTAGCTGTATCAGTACCTTCACCTGGTGCACCTTCTGAATCATAGTCTTCAGATGGAGCAAGATCCCACTCGTTTAATTTTTCCATCAAATCAAAGTAATGCACGTCAACCTTAGGTCGAGCCTGTTGATCTTTACCAGCAAGATAGTCACCAATACTTTCAGCAACAATGCCTGCTTGACCAATTGCAGTGGTTAATAAGTGTGGACGAACCACATCACCACAAACAAAGAAACCTGGCTTATTTGGAACCTGATAGTTTCTATCAGCATCAATAAAACCGTGCTCATTAAAGAATGAATCATCCATGCCTTCAGAATCAACACCTTGGCCAATTGCTGGAACAATTAACTCACATTCAACATCAAATTCAGAGCCTTCAATTGGCGTAGAACCATCGTCCTCTAAGCGTACAAAACGTAGTGCAGTTGCACGACCATCTTCGCCTTTAATCACTTCAACTGGACTTAGTTGTCCTTGAATTTCAACACCTTCACGATTTGCATCATCAATTTCTTCTTGTGCTGCAGGCATATTCTCGATTGTAGAACGAGTTGTTAATAATACGTCTGCACCTAAGCGCTTAGAAGTATCAACTACATCGTGTGCTGTGTCGTTAAAAATAATGTTTTCTGGTCTGTCTTTTTCTGGAACATTTGTGATGTTTCCTAAACGACGGGCAACTGACACAACGTCAATAGAGGTATCACCACCACCAATACAAATCACTTTACCTGTAATATGCTGCAAACGGCCTTGGTTGTATGCTTCAAGGAAAGCAACACCAGAAACACAGTTTGTTGCATCGCCACCTGGAATTGGCAGTGAACGGCCACTCATTGCACCGATTGCAAATAACACAGCGTCATACTCTTTCTCTAATTCTTCAACAGTAACATCAACACCCACTTTGGTGTTCATTTTTGTCTCAACACCTGTCTCTAAAATACGATCAATCTCATATTGTAATACATCACGTGGTACACGGTAGTCAGGAATACCATACATCATCATGCCACCTAATTGGTCGTATTTTTCAAATACAGTGACTGCATGGCCTTGCTTACGTAATTGCAATGCCGCTGCTAAACCACCACAACCACCACCAATGATGGCTACTTTTTTACCTGTATCTTTAGCGTCAATTTCAAATTTATAGCCTTGCTCTTTTGCATTATCGCCAATAAATTGTTCAACCGCGTTAATGCCAATTGTGTCTTCAACCTCGTTACGATTACAACCATCTTCACATGGTGCTGGACATACACGGCCCATAACTGATGGGAATGGGTTTGCATCAGTTGAACGCTTAAATGCGTATTCTTGCCAAGTCATTTCACCTGGTGGTGTTTCCATGCCACGAACAATGTCTAACCAACCACGAATATTGTGCCCTGAAGGACATGAGCCTTGACAAGGTGGTGTTTGACTCACATACGTTGGACATTTATAAGAAGTATCGTTTTGAAAAATCTTTTGATTCCATGGCACTGTTCCTTGATCATCACCTTCGTCTTTAAACATTCTGAAAGTATGGTTATCACCCTTATAAATTTGTCCGTATGGATTTTTTTGCATATCAATTCTCCTTAACTATTATTCTGTTACTTCTTCAGCTTCTTCAGAAGCCGAATCGTCTGTTTGTGGTTTATCCATAATAATTGCCTCACTCACTAATTGGTGAGCACTAACAATCATGTATGGATCAAAATCAAATTTTGGTAAAACTTTAGAAAACTGTGATTTACAGATAGCACAAATTGCTACTAATGTATCAACACCGTTAGTCTTTTCTACTTCTTTCAACGCTTGCATTCTTGGCATAGCACCCTTAATACGAATCTCCATAAGGTCATCTGTCAATAGGCCGCCGCCGCCGCCACAACAAAACGTTGACTCCATGATGGTAGAGCGTTCCATATCAACATAGTTGTTACAGACCGCTTTGATTACTTCTCTTGGCAAGATAAACTGACCATTTGGAATACCGCCCATATTGGTTGCACGTGCAACATTACATGAATCATGGAAAGTTACTGTTCGGTCATCATTTTCAGACTTGTCAAATTTTAATTTATCGCGCTGAATTAAATCATGTGTGTATTCAATAATGTGTTGTGGTTGTGGGTAGCGAGAATCTAATTGGTTTTGTAATTTCAAACCAAACTCATCGCTTGCACCTGCACCAACACCAGTTAATGTATTCCAAAAACTGTAAGCAACACGCCAAGCATGGCCACACTCACCAACCATCACTCGAGAAACTTCTAAATCAAGTGCTGCCTTACGAATACGTAATGCTGCACGACGCATTACATCGTACGAACCAATAAACATACCAAAATTTGCACCTTCTGATGCATAAGAACTCATCGTCCAACTAACGCCATCTTGGTGAAAAACTTTACCATAACCAATTAAACCATCAATATGTGGCTCAGCAAAAAAGTCTGCTGATGGAGTGATTAGTAAAATTTCTGAACCTTTAACATCTAAAGGGTATTTAACTGCAATACCTGTTTCTTCTTCAATCTCTTCTTCAAGATCCAGTAATGTATCTTTAAGTGCTGGCTCAGGTAATCCAAGGTTGTTTCCAACAGTTATTGCCTTACCTAGAATCTGGTTACAATATTTTTGCCCCACGCCAACAACATCAAGTACTTCACGGGCAGCCATAGAAATCTCAGCCGTATCAATACCATATGGGCAAAATACAGAACAACGACGACACTGTGAACACTGGTGGAAATAGTTATACCAATCATCCAGCATTTTGTCATCTAGCTCTTTAGCGCCAACCAGCTTAGGAAAGTATTTTCCTGCAAAAGTAAAGTGACGGCGATACACACTTCTGAATAGGTCTTGACGTGCAACAGGCATGTTCTTTGGATCAGATGAGCCCAAGAAGTAATGACACTTATCAGTACAGGCACCACACTTAACACAAGAATCTAAGAAAACTTGCACCGAGCGATACTTAGACTTAAGCTCACCCATTTTTTCAATAGCGAGCTCTTGCCAATTGTCTACTTTTTCCCCTGGAAATCCAAGTGGATCTTGAAACTCTTCAGAAGATTTAAAGGGGCCATCGCCCTCCATAATGCCTTCATTAATTTCAGGAATTTCTATATAAGTTGGTAATGCCGGGATATCAAATTCTTTAGCAGCCATATTATTTATCCTCACCTAATGTTTCACCTAATTTAACTTCATGGCTCTGTTCTTGCTTAAGCGCCCATGGTGAAATATGGCGTTTTTTACGAGCATCGTCTACTTGGTTACGCGTTGGGCTAAAGAACACACCAGGTACGTGTAATAATTTTGAAATTGGGAAAATTGCCATCAACACAAATACTAAGAAAAGATGTACCAAGAGATTAATTTCAGTTGGCATATCTGCCCAATTAAATGTGATTAAACCTGAGGCAAATTCCTTAACCATGACAACATCGGTATGGTTGTTAGTAAAAGTCATTATGGCGCCACTCACACCAATAACCAATAGCATAATCAACATTAAGTAATCGGATGGCGCTGAAATATAACGAATACGTTCAACAAAGATACGACGACCAACCAAACCGACTAAACCAATGACCATGGCAAAAGCGGCATACTTAAAGGGCTGAATTAGTAAAAAAATCTCAGGTAAATCACCTGGCCAAAAATAACGTGCATGACGAATTAAAACCAATAATAAACCAATATGGAATAACCAGCCAAACAACCAGGTCCATTTATTAGATTTGAATAAACTTTCAAATAAGACAACTTCACGTGCCATACGCATAACCACACCTGTTTGTGTTAATGGGGTTGGTGCAGTCGGAATTTTAAGGGGAGCGGGAGTAACCCAGTATTGATAAATTTTTCTTGCCATTCCAATTAGGAAAATAGCCAAAGATAAATAAAATAAAGCCGTAAAAAAAGTGCTTATTGCAGACATATTGCTCTCAAACTCAATGTATTGTTAATGTAAAAAGCACCCGCCAAAGCGAGTGCCTTTAGTGCTTGTATTGTTTAGATACAACCTGTTGGTTTTGGAAGACCGGCGAAACGACAACCTTGCTTACCAGGACCGTAAGGGAATAAAGAGTAAAGGTACTTAGAGTTTCCTTTTTCTTTACCAAATTGCTTACCAATTGCTTTAGTTAGTACACGTACCGCTGGTGCGATTTGATACTCTTCAAAGTAACCACGTAAGAAATTAATAACATCCCAATGTTCTTCAGATAACTCAATCTCGTCACCTTTTGCCATTTCAACAGCAATCTCTTCTGTCCAATCACCTAGGTTTACTAAAAAACCTTCTTCATCTACTTCTGCGCCTAAAATATCAGCCATTTTTTACTCCTATTTATAAATTACGTTAAACCCAAGAAACCGCAGTTCCATGTTCAACAACTAAATCAACAAAACCTGCATAATCAACTAATTTGATATTATCTGCAATTTTTGATGAAATTCCTCTCGCATCAACATCACCTTGCAATGCATAAACTCTGCCTTGAGCGGCAAGATCTGAAAGCATTGATGAATTTGCGTTATTCGCAGCACTAATCACACCGTCTTCAATCAACAAAATAACACTCGTGTCATCAATTGCGTTTAAACAAGACTGTAATGAATTACGCTCGAAAGATGATTTATTTACTGTATGTAACATAGTCAACCTCCCTTAAAAACTTAGACAAACGTCTTGATCAGACATAATTTTAGAAAGTTCAGCATTTGAAACAACTTTAACACTTGGTTTTTCTTCCCAATCATCGTCTTCATCTTCGTATACTAAAGGCATTAGATCGTCTGCAGTCAAACCTCTTTCTTCTAGAGATTCAGCTGATACGTATAACTTATTGATGTCGTAATCACCTAAAGCATGGAATGTTTTAGAAAAGTTTTTCATGCCAATACCGTCAGTGTTCTGTCCTTCAACAATTTGGTAAACACCATCATCAATAAAGGCTAAAGATACATCTTGCTCAAAAGCAGCAGCAATTAACACTACTTCTAAAGATTCAATTGCATATACCGTACCGTAAGAAGCCTTACGATTTAAATACATAAATTTCTTAGTTGCCATCTTAGTCTCCAAATACCACTAATCGATCCGACTGAATGCCAGCTTCGATCAATTGACCTAAGCCCGAAATGCGGAACGCAGGATGAATGTTATTACCTTCAACGCCATTTTTACTTGCTTCTGACTCATCTAACATGCCACGACGAAGCGCAGCTGCTACACAAACGACAAGCTCAGGCTCACCTTCAGCATTCTTAATGCCTAACTCAGCCCATTGGTTAACAACGTTACGATCATCTTGTGGTGGAACAGTAAAGCGTGATGCGTTATTAACACCATCATGATAGAAAAACACACGAAAAATTTCATGGCCCGCTGCTATCGCCGCCTTAGCAAATTGGTACGCCGTATCAGACGCTTGATGCTGATACGGGCCCTCGTTAATTTGAATAGAAAATTTCATTTAACTAACCTTTAGAAACGAATGTAAGCAGATGAATTTAACTGATGACGAGTACCTTTCCAGTCAGAAACGTGGAATTTAGTAAACGGCAAACCAGTCTTCTCAAAGAATGACGGCCAGCCAATACGCTCAACCCACTCACCAACTCTCTCCCAGTCGCGAGCATCATCTTTATAGACTGCTAAAATTTGCTTAACCACAGAACCAACTTCCGGCCATCTTGGCGGGTTGTTTGGTAGGCCTGCCGCTACAAGCTTCTGGAATGAAGGCTTAGAACGAGCATTAGAGTGCTTACCACCGATCCAGATAGCGATCTTAGAATTTTCAGGATCGTTAATTTGCATTGGAGGACAAGGCGGGAAACATGCACCACAACAGATACATTTTTTCTCGTCAACTTCTAATGTAGGTTTGCCGTTAACCATTGCAGGACGAATCGCAGCAACTGGGCAACGTGCAACAACCGTTGGACGCTCACATACGTTAGCAACTAAGTCATGGTTAATCTTAGGCGGCTTAGTATGTTGGATGTTAATCGCGATATCACCGTGACCACCACAGTTAATCTGACAACATGAAGTTGTCATGTGTACACGGTTAGGCATCTCTTCTTTCTTGTATTCATCATACATCTCATCCATTAGTGCTTTTACAACACCTGATGCGTCAGTACCTGGAATATCACAGTGTAACCAACCTTGTGTATGAGAAATCATAGAGACCGTAGGGCCTGTGCCACCCACTGGGAAACCAGCAGACTCTAACGCTTCAATTAATGGGTTTACCTTAGATTCAGCATCAACCATAAATTCAACATTTGAACGGATGGTAAAACGAATATAACCATCACCAAACTCATCTGCAATATCTGCTAATTTTTTAATAGTGTAAACATCCATTTGTCTTTGTGTGCCACAACGAACAGTCCAAATCTCTTCATTATTCTTTGAAGTGTGGTGCAATACACCTGGACGTGGACGGTCATGATAAGCCCATTGGCCGTAGTTACGACGCATTGTTGGGTGCATGTATTGAATAGGATCTGGACATCCAGATTCGATAGGCATTCTTGGTGCTTCAGCCATAGTATTTCTCCTAAATATATAGTGTTGGGCGAAGAAATTTCGCCCTAAAAATTGTTACTTAAATTACAGTCTGTGTTACGCGTTTGCTTCGGCTTTGTTTTCAAACCACTTAGTTGCTTCTTCGTCCCACTTATCCATTCTTACATAAGACATGTAACGTGGTGAATCAACCATGTTAGGATTAACATCTAAGCCAATACCTTCCATAAAGTTAACAATACCGATACGTTCAATCATTTCACCAGTTCTTTCATGCTCTAGTGCATTTTCAGCGAAGAAATCAATTACTTCACCTGCTAACTCTTCGATTGCTTCGTAATCGTCTTCAGTCTCAAGCTTCATGAATGGTACAACAACGGTACCGAATAAGTCGCCGATCTTCAATGTACGCTTACCGCCCATACAAATCGTTACGCCTTTGTCATCACCTGTTGCTAAGATAGCTTCTGGTTTTCCGCCATTGTATTTAGCTGATAACGGCGAAGTTGCATTTAAACAATGCATACACTTAACACAGTTTTTATTGTCAATTGTTAGTGAGTTATCACCTTCAACTTTCATACATTGTGTTGGGCAACGTGATGTAATGTTGTCAACCACATAATCCATGCCTTTGTCTGCAACCATTGCTTTCCATGCGTCTTGGTTGATCTTAATATCGTCTCTCCAAGTACCGATGGTTGAGAAGTCTGAACGCTCAATTGAGTTCATACAGTCATTCGCACAACCTGAAACTTTAAATTTCATTTTGTATGGTAATGCTGGACGGTGCATATCATCTAAGAATGCGTTTACTAATGTACGTAATGCTGCTTGCTCGTTTGTGTTTGACATTTCACAACGTGCTGCACCAACACATGACATACCAGTACGTACCGCAGGGCCTGCGCCACCCATATCAAAACCATAGTCGTTAAGTTCGTTGAAAATAGTTTGTGTTGTTTCTTCAGTTGCGCCTTGGAACATGATATCGCCTGACTGACCATGGAATGCAATCAAACCAGAGCCACCATTATCAGTAAACATATCACACATATCTCTTAATAAAGTAGATGTGTAATGCATGCCTGCTGGTGGTTGAATTCTTAATGTGTGGAATTCACCTGCATCTTTAAATTTAAAGTCACCATTTTCATCTTTAAGCTCATTAAAGCGTGGAATCACGCCGCCACCATAACCGATAACACCTACTGTGCCACCTTTCCAGTAACCTTTTTTAGTTACGTATGATGTTTCTAATGTTGCTAAAACGTCGCGCACCATGCTTGCACCTGCGTGATCATCTTGTGCTAAACGCTTAAGGCCTGTTACAAACGAAGGCCATGGACCATTTTCCAACTCATCGAGGTTGGGGGTATTGTATAGCTCTTTTGCCATTTTATCTCTCCAGTATATTTAATAAATCTTCTAATCTTTATAAAAAAGAAGATGTGAACGAGACAAATTATACCCGAATACAAGAAATTACCTAAATTTTTGGCAGTATATTAGTGGTATTTTTGACTACCCCTTAGGGGATATATAAGGTAATTCCTTACGCTAAATTCAGTCAACATCAATATACAAATACCATTGTTTGGACGCTACCTTGATCGAGGGATTTCACCTGTGCAGAAATAAGTTCTCTTATTTTTAAATTAACTACTGAAGATATTGATCAACTTTAGCAGCAACGCCACGACCTTCGTTGATTGCCCATACGACTAATGACTGACCACGACGGCAATCCCCTGCAGTAAAGATACCTTCTTGAGAAGTTTTATATTCGCCGTGGTTGGCTTGATAATTACCACGTGCATCAAGCTCAATATTAGCATCATCACTTAAGTAGTGCTCAGGTGAAACAAAACCCATGGACAATAACACGAGCTGTGCATCCCATGTTTTTTCACTACCTTGGATTTCAATTAATTGTCCGTCTTTAAAATCAACATTAATGGTATTAAGACCCGTGACCTTGCCTGCCTCATCTTTAATGAAAGACTTGGTCATTAAATGATACTGCCTTGGATCATTGCCGAAGACTTGTGCCGCTTCTGCATGACCATAATCCACACGATAAATCAGTGGCCATAGTGGCCAAGGGTTATTATCTGCACGGTCTTGGGGTGGCTTACCCATTAATTCAAAATTCACAATTGATTTAGCCCCTTGTCGTAGCGCCGTACCAATACAATCTGTACCTGTGTCGCCACCACCAATCACAATGACATCTTTACCTTTGGCAGACAAATCAGAATCATCACCGTGGCCGGTATCTAATAACACCTTGGTATTTTTACTTAAGTATTCCATTGCCATATGGACACCATTAGCATCACGATTATCCACCGGTAAATCACGCGCCTGTGTTGCACCCGTGGTAAACACTAAAGCGTCAAATTCTTTTTGTAAATTAGCAGTTGTAACATCTTGGCCAACATTCACATTGGTGATAAATTCAACACCAGAGTCCTTGAGTAAATTCACACGACGATCCACCACCTCTTTACCAAGTTTCATATTTGGAATACCGTACATCAATAAACCACCAATACGATCATCGCGCTCAAATACAGTGACACTATGGCCAATTTTATTAAGCTCGTCTGCCGCAGCTAACAATGCAGGGCCAGAGCCAACGATGGCAATCTTTTTACCGGTACGATACTCAACCATATTCGGCTGAATCCAGCCTTCTTCAAAACCACGATCAACAATGGATTGTTCAATATTTTTAATGGTAACTGCTGGATTATTCATACCCAATACACAAGAACCTTCGCAAGGGGCTGGACAAACACGGCCAGTAAACTCTGGGAAATTGTTAGTCTTATGTAAGCGGGTTAATGCCTCTTGCCATTTGTCGTTATAAACTAAGTCATTCCACTCAGGAATTAAGTTATCAACCGGGCAACCATTGTCTGACTGACAAAATGGCACACCACAATCCATACATCTGGCGCCTTGTTCTTGCAGGTGTGCAATATCATGCGTGCCTGTGAAAATTTCACCATAATCTTTAATACGTAGTTCAACTGGACGATAATCTTCAGTTTTTCTATCAAATTCTTTAAAGCCGGTTACTTTTCCCATTACTCTCAAACACGCTAAAACTAAAGCACATAATTATGCCATATTTAGCCTATATTATTTCTTGTTTATCGAAAAAAATAACGGTATAATACGTCTCTTTTCAAGTTTTAGATAAGAGGCAATCGTGAATTTAATTGATCAAATTGAGAACGAACAACTAAGATCAGATATCCCTGAATTTTCATCAGGTGACACCGTTATTGTGCAAGTTAAAGTACGCGAGGGCAACCGTGAAAGACTACAAGCCTTCGAAGGTGTTGTTATTGCTAAGAAAAATCGTGGTATCGGATCTGCATTTACCGTTAGAAAAATTTCTCACGGCGAAGGTGTTGAAAGAGTTTTTCAAACACACTCAAACATGATTGATTCAATTAAGGTTAAGCGTCATGGTAAAGTTCGCCAAGCGAAGTTATATTACCTTCGTGGCCTAACGGGTAAAGCAGCTAGAATTAAAGAAAAATTGGCCAAAAAGTAAGCCTTAATTTTTTCCAGTAAAAATGCCGGTCTTTGCCGGCATTTTTTATGCCATAATTTCAAACTGTGAACAATACTACCTTAATTGAAAAATTTCTAGATTATTATTGGCTCTCCTCTGGCGCCAGTCAAAATACATTGTTGGCTTATCGCTCAGATCTTAGACTATTTTCAAAATTTTTGGATAATGACATTTCTAATGTTGATGGTACCGTTATTAATAACTACTTTAAACATAGAAACCTTAGCGCTGCTACGCAAGCGCGAATTCTTACTTGTTTTCGTATTTTTTACCAATATTTAATCACGCAACAATTAATCAAAACCAACCCGACCACCAAATTACGCCACCCCAAAAAAACACAAAAACTACCCATTTTTCTTAACATTGAAGAAGTAGATCAACTACTTAATGCACCCGATAAAAACACCGTCTTTGGTATGCGTGATCGCGCTATGTTGGAATTACTTTATTCGTGTGGTTTGCGCGTGTCAGAACTCATTACCCTAGATTATCATAATATTAATCTAAATGAAGAATACATCCGTATTCATGGCAAAGGCAATAAAGAGCGTCTCTTGCCGATGGGTGAGATGGCAATGGACTATCTAAATACTTACGAGCAAAAAGCACGACCTTTTTTACTCAAATCAGGGCAAACCGATCATTACTTTTTATCTAATCGTGGCTCGGGCATGAGTCGGCAAAACTTCTTTTATATCATCAAGGCTTACGCCACTAAAGCCGGCATTGATAAACCACTTTCCCCACATACGCTTCGCCATGCCTTTGCCACCCACCTTGTGCAAAGCGGTGCCGATCTACGATCAGTACAACTCATGCTGGGGCATAGTGATATATCTACTACGCAGATTTATACACATATTCAAAATGTGCAATTAAAGTCACAACACTCTAAACACCACCCAAGAGGCTAATTTTTTACGTCGTCTTTTTCCTTTCTACAAGGCGACAATAAAAAATACTTGTAAAAGTTAGGAAATTTTAAGAATAACATAAAAAGTTACTGAATTTTAACAACTTTTATAGTAATTTAGCCTATTTTAGGCTTAAATTTAATCATTTTTAACGACTTTAGACGCTGTTTTATAAAAATTTAACAAATTTTCAAAACGCGTATATTTGTAAAGATTTTTAGTATTCTGTGCGGCAGAATGAGAGATATTTGAAGGAGTGTGCAATTAGCACATGACTGAAAATAGAAATTATTCTAACAAAGCAGAATGCAAAAATATTTACAAATATTGCACTTCTAGGATTTCGTAAACTATATC
>JAERTA010000045.1 GCA_016845205.1 Gammaproteobacteria bacterium | reverse complement strand
GTTAAGATCATCAAAAAACAAACCGCCAATGCCGCGTTGCTCGTCACGATGCTTTAAGTAAAAATAATCATCACACCATTTTTTGTATTTTGGATACACATCTTCGCCAAATGGATCACAAGCATCTTTAGCAGTTTGATGCCAAAAAATCGCATCCTCATCAAAACCATAATAAGGTGTTAAATCAAAGCCACCGCCAAACCACCAGATTGGATCTTCCCCTGCTTTTTCAGCAATAAAAAAACGCACATTTGCATGCGAGGTAGGTGCGTAGGGATTAAGCGGATGAATTACCAAAGACACGCCCAAAGCGCTAAAACTTCGCCCTGCTAACTCTGGCCTAAGCTGAGTGGCTGAAGCGGGCATATTATCACCATGCACAATAGAGAAATTAACACCAGCTTGCTCAAACACAGTGCCATTAGTTAGCACACGTGTAATACCACTACCACTATTATCTGGCTTTTGCCATTCATCTTTAATAAAGCTAGCTTTGCCATCAACCGCTTCCAACTGATTGCAAATATCTTGTTGTAAGCTCAATAAATAAGTTTTAATTTGATCAATCATTGTTTTTTCACTCATCTAAGGCGCTCCCCGGTTTGCAAATTAATAATTTGTGATGGTTGGCTATTATAGTTTTGTGGCGCGATAATAAAATCTAATTCTTGTTTAAAAAAACGATTTAATTCAAGAATGCTTGTTGCGGTATTTCTACCACTCGTATTTGCACTGGTAGAAACCAATGCACTATCGCTTGCTTGACACAATTGCATAATTAAAGGGTTGTTGGTTAATCTAAGGGCAATGGTCTCAAGTCCACCAGTTAATAATTTAGAAGCATATTGATTGGCTTTAAGTAAATAGGTTGTCGGCACACTACCTGTTTTAATTTTATCCAATTGAGATACATCTGCTACATAATCAGCAAAGTAGCGAATATCGCTGGCCAATAAAATCATGCCTTTGTTAGCAGAGCGATGCTTTAGCTGTAAGATACGCTGCATGGCTTGCTCAAAATACGGCAAACAAGCCAAACCTTGAATGGTGTCAGTTGGGTGTGAAATCACCCCACCTACTTTTAAATGTTGCGATGCTAATCTGGCTTTAAAATTCATGAAGTTTTTTTGGCTCTTGGATGGCACTGGTCATACACTTTAGACAACTCTAAAAAATCAAGATGTGTGTACACCTGAGTTGACTTAATACTCTCATGTCCCAAAAAAGCTTGTACAGAGCGCAGATCATGACTTGATTGTAAAAAATGCGTTGCTGCTGCATGGCGTAACATATGTGGGTGTACGTTAATTTTAATACCAACTTCAAGTGCACGCTTTTTGATCATTTCTTGTATGGCCCTAACGCTTATTCTGGCTTGTCGATTATTTAAAAATAAAGCGCCTTGAGTAATGCCTATTTTTTGCAAATAATGACCAATCGCCTTTTGCGCGGATTCACCTAATGGGGTGTGGCGCATCTTGCCACCCTTGCCCATTACTTTTAAAAAACCCTGCTCGGTATCAATGTCGTTCATATCAAGACTAACTAATTCTGACACACGGAGCCCGCATGAGTAAATCACCTCAATAATAGCCACATCGCGTAGTTCTGAGAGCGAATTAGACCTTGGATTAAGCATGAGTGTTAATTGGTCATAATCTAATGTTTTAGGTAGATTTTGATTGATCTTAGGTGGTTGCAGTCCCAGCGCACAATTACTTGGCAAATAGCTTTGATCAACAAGATAGGCTAAAAAACAACGAATAGAAGACAAATGACGACGAATGGTACGACCACTACTGTTGGCATGGCGCATTTTCATCACCAATAAGTTCAGATGATCGCTACTTAAATCAATCCAACTGTGTACTCCTTGCTGATTTGCAAAACTTAGTAGTTGTTGTAAGTCGCGCTGATAAGCCTGCTGTGTGTTGATTGCATAGTGTCGTTCCACACGTAAATACAACAGAAACTGTGTAATTTGTTTTTTCACTTGATTTTTATAACTTTGCCCATATCAATGTATTTTACGCACAAAACAGGAATAAACAAATGGCGACAAAACAAACTCACGCTTTTCAAACTGAGGTTTCCCAGCTTCTACATTTAATGATTCATTCTTTGTACTCTAACAAAGAAATATTCCTTAGAGAATTGGTATCAAATGCCTCAGATGCAGTTGATAAACTTAAGTTTGAATCGCTATCAAATGATGCCTTAGTTGAGGGCAAAGAAGAACTAGCAATTCATGTAGATGTAGACAAAGAGTCTGGCACTATCACCATTAGTGACAACGGTATCGGCATGACACAAGACGAAGTGATGGCAAATATCGGTACGATTGCTAACTCTGGCACTAAGAAATTCTTACAAAGTCTTGATGAAAAACAAGCGGAAGATTCCAACTTAATTGGCCAGTTTGGTGTGGGTTTTTACTCGGCCTTTATTGTGGCTGATGAAGTCACATTAACCACGCGCAAAGCTGGCGATGATAAAGAAAATGGTACCGTTTGGTCATCAGAAGGCAAAGGCGATTACTCGCTAGAAACCACCACAGTAGAAGATTTTGGTACCACGATTACATTACACATTAAAGATGATGAAAAAGAGTTTTTAGATGATTATCGCTTGCGCGGGATTATTTCAAAATATTCAGACCATATCACTGTACCAATTATGATGATTAAGGCTTCTGAAGAAGACGATGATACGATTGAATATGAAACTGTAAATAAGGCGAATGCTTTTTGGACACAAGACAAAAAAGAACTTAAGCAAGAAGATTATGATGAGTTTTACAAATCATTAACTTTTGATTTTGAAGCGCCGCTCACTCAGATGCACAATCGTGTTGAGGGTAAGTTAGATTACACATCACTACTTTATATCCCTTCTAAAGCGCCATTTGACATGTGGGAGCCAAAACGTAAAGGCGGTATTAAACTTTATGCCAAGCGCGTGTTCATTATGGAAGATAATGAAGAACTCATGCCGATGTACTTACGCTTTATTAAAGGTGTGATTGATACAGCTGACTTGTCACTTAACGTTTCTCGTGAAATCCTACAAGGCAACAAAGTCGTTGATACCATTCGCAAAGCCTCAGTTTCTAGAATCTTAAAAGAATTAGAAAAAATGGCTAAAAACAAGCCTGAGAAATATGCAGCCTTCTGGAAAGAATTCGGCATGGTCATGAAAGAAGGTGTGGTTGAAGACCCAAGTAACAAAGACAAAATTGCCTCATTACTACGCTTCTCAACAACAAAATCCAACTCTGAAGAGCAAACTGTATCGCTGGCCGATTATATTGCAAATATGGGTGATGATCAAAAAGACATCTACTACGTAACTGCTGAAACCTATGGTGCTGCCAAAGGTTCTCCACACTTAGAAATTTTCAAACAAAAAGACATTGAAGTGCTACTACTATCTGATCGTGTGGACGAATGGATGGTGAACAACTTTACCGAGTTTGAAGGCAAAAACCTTAAATCAATCGCCAAGGGTGATTTAGAAGATTTAGACTCAAAAGAAGAGAAAAAAGAAAAAGAAAAGGCTGCCAAAGGCTTTAAGAAAGTGATTAAAGAAATGCAGAAACTGCTTGATAACCAAGTTAAAGAAGTTAAGATTTCTAATCGCCTGAGCGAGTCCCCTTCTTGTTTGGTTGCTGATGAAAATGAAATGGGTGGTAATATGGAAAGAATTATGGCATCTCTTGGTCAAGACGTGCCAGAAACTAAGCCAATTCTTGAAATCAACCCAACTCATCCATTGGTTGAAAAACTCAAAACCAACGTTGATGAAGATGTAGTTAAGGTTTTATTTGATCAAGCAGTTTTAGCCGAAGGCGGTCAGCTTAAAGAGCCGGCTGAGTTTGTTAAACGCATGAATAAACTAATCAATTAATCTATATTCAAGTTAACAACAAAGCCCGATTTATTCGGGCTTTGTTATTTTTGAAAGGGTTTAATATTTCTCAAAATTCCTCTAAAGATAGCCACCTCTTCTTTTTCAGGCTCTGCTCGTCCAAAGAATCGACGTAAACGACGCATAAGCAACTCTTTAGGGCGTTTATCTTCAAAGTATTCAATGTGCTCTAGCACTTGGGCAAGATGCGCATAAAAACCTTCTAACTCAACATAACTGGCTGTTTCATTGCTGCTTTTTTCAAACTCGGTGGTGGTGTTATAAACATAGTTTTGATAGGCGAATACTTGAATGGCTGATGCCACATTAAGGGAGAAGTAATTAGGGTTGCCAGGGATGGTCATGAGTATCTGGCATAAATCTAGCTCTTCATTGGTAAGGCCATATTTCTCAGTACCAAACACCACGGCGACTTCTTGCCCTTCTATAGCTGTGGTTTTTTGAATCTCACCACAAGCATCTACAACATCCATTTGCTTCCATTGAATGCTGCGTTGACGTGCACTAGCACCAATCACTAAGTGCGAGCCTTGCAGGGCCTCTTCAAGAGTTTCACAAATGATAGCATTAGCCAGTAAATCATCCGCACCACTGGCTCTGGCTGTAGCAACGGCCGATGGATAGCCTTTTGGATTAACCAAATACAGCTTTGATAAACTCATGTTTTTCATTGCTCGAGCAGCGGCACCAATGTTGCCTGGCTCGGTCGTGTTAACCATAACCACACGTACACTATCAAAGGTATAATTCATTTCTTTTTCCATTTATCTATCTATTATGCATCCTACGCTTAATATCGCCATTAAAGCAGCTCGAAAAGCTGGTGACATCATTCTCAGATATCATAATCAGATTGATCTTTTAACAGTTGAAAACAAAGCGGCTAATGATTTTGTTTCAGAAGTTGATAAAGCTGCTGAAGATGCTATTATAGATGAATTGAAATATGCCTTTCCGGATCATTCAATTTTAGGTGAAGAAAACGGCGAAATTATTGGCAAAGACAAGCGCTTTGTTTGGATTCTTGATCCTTTAGACGGTACCACTAATTACCTTCATGGCTTTCCTCAATACTCTGTGTCAATTGCTTTATATGAAAACGACGAACCAACCCATGCTGTGGTTTACGATCCATTCAAAGAAGAAATGTTCACTGCCTCAAAAGGCGAAGGCGCTTACCTTAATGAACAAAGACTGCGTGTTACCAATACACAAGGCTTTGAAGACACTTTAATCGGCACAGGTTTTCCATTCAAAGAACCACAACACTTAGACGCCTATTTGGCGATGTTTAAGGCGATTCACCCACAAGTAGCCGGCATTAGACGCGCAGGTTCTGCAGCGCTTGATTTGGCTTATTTGGCTGCTGGTCGCATGGATGGCTTTTGGGAAATTAAACTTAATATCTGGGATATTGCTGCCGGTGTGCTTTTGGTCAAAGAAGCAGGTGGCTATGTAGGCGACTTCTCAGGTCGAGATAAATACCTAGAAACTGGCAATGTAGTCGCTGGTAACGAAAAAGTTTTTAAAGCTATTTTAAAAACCATTCACCCGCATTTGACAGCCGACTTACAGCGTTAGTTTTCTAGGCTTAACTGCTCGCCATTTAGGGTTTTAGCACTCTCACCCATTAAATATACAATCGCTGGAGACATGCTCTCTGGTGTTGGATTGTTGTCTGCATTTTCTGCTGGGTAAGCAATTTGTCGCATTTTGGTACGCATGCGTTTTGGATCAAGTGAATTGACTTTAATATTGGTTTTTTCTAACTCTTCGCTTAGGGTTTTGCTCAAGCCTTCAATGGCAAATTTACTCACCCCATAAGCACCCCAATAAGCTCTTGCGCTTCGCCCTACTGATGATGATAAAAATAACACGCGCGCATCAGCTGATTTGCTCAAAACTGGAATTAAGAACTGGGTCAGCATGAACGG
>JAERTA010000044.1 GCA_016845205.1 Gammaproteobacteria bacterium | reverse complement strand
CAATACAAGCTATCATCAGCGCAGCGTAACAAATAGACCACCCAAAGACTTTCATTAACCATTTGTACAAACATTAAAGTGCATTGTGAGCATTCTATCTTAAAAATTGTTATAAACTAAGCGTATGTTAAAACTACTTGTGCCTCTATCTTTATTGATTACTGAGAGTCTCTACGCGGATGATATAGACCAAAGAGTTTTGATTGACGGTGAAGTTTTATACACTGAAGAATGTCAAAAATGTCATGATAACAGTTTGGTGCCTATCAGTGACGGAACCTCTATGCAATCACTAGATGATATTAGATGGCAAATATCAACTTGTGTGAGTGCTTTGGGTATTTTTTGGATGCCAAACGATGAAGAAGATGTGGCTCAATATTTAAATCATGATTTCTTTCACTTTGAAAACACGCCAAAACCCGATAGCTAAAGCATTTTATTTCTATACTTGCTAGATGATTTTATTGGTATAATTGCACAGTTTTATCCATCTTTATACGCTAATGGAAAAGACATACAATCCCGAACAAATTGAGGCGAAATACCGCTCACTTTGGGAAGATAAAAATCTATTCTCTTCTGATTCAAACGCCACTAGCGAAAACGCCTATTGCATTATGCTGCCGCCACCAAATGTGACGGGTAGTCTACACATGGGTCATGCTTTCCAGCATACGATTATGGATGTATTAACTCGTTACCATCGTGGTAAAGGTGATCAAACGCTTTGGCAGCCAGGTACAGATCATGCGGGTATTGCCACGCAAATGGTGGTTGAACGCCAACTTGCGGCACAAGACATCACCCGCCACGATGTCGGTCGTGAAAAATTTATTGAAAAGATTTGGGATTGGAAAGAACACTCTGGTGGCACCATCACTTCACAAATGCGCCGTCTCGGTGCTTCGGTTGACTGGGAAAGAGAGCGCTTTACCATGGATAACGGACTCTCAGATGCGGTACATAAAGTCTTTATTCAGCTTTACAACGAAGGCTTAATCTATCGTGGTAAACGACTGGTTAATTGGGATCCTGTACTACATACGGCTGTTTCTGATCTTGAAGTGATTAGCACAGAAGAGCAAGGCTCTTTGTGGCATATGCGCTATCCTATTACTGGTACTGATGAGGTAATGGTAGTGGCCACTACACGCCCTGAAACCATGCTCGGTGATAGTGCGGTTGCCGTGCACCCAGAAGATACTCGCTACACACATCTGATTGGCCAAACCATTGACTTGCCACTCACTGATCGAAAAATAACCATCATTGCTGATGATTACGTTGATATGGAGTTTGGTACTGGTTGTGTAAAAATCACCCCTGCTCATGACTTTAATGACTATGAGATGGGTCAACGTCATGATTTAGACGTGATTAACATCCTAACAGATGATGCCAAAATTAATGACACGGTTAAAAGTGCTTACATTGGCATGGATCGATTTGATGCACGCAAGCAAATGGTTAAAGATCTAGATGAGCAAGGCTTACTAGAAAAAATTGAACCGCACACCTTAATGGTGCCACGTGGTGATAGGACCAATGCAGTAATTGAGCCTTATATGACTGACCAATGGTTTGTCAAGATTGCACCACTCGCTGAGCCTGCAATCGACGCGGTTAAAAATGGTGATATTCGCTTTATTCCAGACAATTGGAATAAAACTTATTTTAATTGGATGGATAACATTCAAGATTGGTGTATTTCTCGCCAAATTTGGTGGGGCCATCGTATTCCTGCTTGGTATGACGACAAAGGCAATGTCTATGTAGCAGATTCATTAGAAGAGGCACAAGCACAAGCTGGCGAAGGTGTGGTGCTTAAGCAAGATGATGATGTGCTAGACACGTGGTTTTCTTCTGCATTATGGCCATTCTCAACCCTAGGCTGGCCAGAGCAAACGCCACAGTTATCTCGCTTCTACCCTACCGATGTATTGGTGACTGGTTTTGATATTATCTTTTTCTGGGTAGCTCGCATGATCATGTTTGGGCTAAAATTTGCCGGCGACGTGCCATTTAAAGACATTTACATCACCGGATTAATTAAAGATGGACAAGGGCAGAAAATGTCCAAATCTAAAGGTAACGTCTTAGATCCAATTGATTTGATTGACGGCATTAGCCTAGATGATTTATTGGTTAAAAGAACACAAGGCATGATGCAGCCAAAAATGGCTGAAAAAATCAAAAAACAAACCATGGGTGAATTCCCAGATGGTATCCCTGCTTTTGGCACTGATGCACTTAGATTTACCTTTGCAGCACTAGCCTCGTTTGGTCGTGATATTAAGTTTGATTTAAAACGTGTTGAAGGTTATCGCAATTTCTGTAACAAATTGTGGAACGCTTCTCGTTTTGTACTAATGAAACTTGAAGATGCAAACATTGATACCAATGCCAGTTTGTCTACTTCAGATCAGTGGATTCTATCGCGCCTACAAGCCACTAAAGCCAATGTTGAAAAACACTTAAACGATTACCGTCTTGACCTAATGAGTCAAGAACTATACGAGTTTGTATGGCATGATTACTGTGACTGGTATTTAGAATTATCCAAGCCGCTATTAGCAAATGATGCAACCAAAGCCGGTACTCAGGCAACTTTGCTGAAAGTTTTGAATGAGATTTTGACCTTGTTACACCCTGTTATTCCATTTATTACTGAAGAAGTATACGAGCAGTGTTGCACACTAACAAACACCAATAACGAAAGCCTAATGACACAAGCCTACCCATTGGTAGAAGAAGACTTGATTTCTATCCAAGCTGAAGAAGAAGTACAGTGGTTACAAAGCTTTATTTTAGGTATTCGTCAAATTCGTGGTGAAATGAATATCCCCCCTTCTAAACCGCTACCTTGTTTTGTGCAAAATATCAGTGATAGTGATCAACACTGCTTAAACACGCACACGCAAATATTAAGCAGCTTGGCCAAACTAGAAAATATTGATCAGCTTAGCGATAACGATGAAGCACCAGAGTCAGCTACAGCACTGGTTGGCGATATGAAAGTACTAATTCCATTAGCCGGTCTTATTGACAAAGACCAAGAAGCAGCTCGACTCAACAAAGAAATTGAAAAATTAAACAAACAAAGAGCGCAATTTGCAGGTAAGCTTAACAACGAGAAGTTTGTCAGCGGCGCACCTGAAGCGGTTGTTAATAAAGAAAAAGAAAAGTTAGCTTCAGTTGAAAATGCCATTGCTGATTTATCTGCACAATTGGAGAAAATAGCCAAATTATGAAATTAAATAAAATTTTATTAATTTCACTATTATTAACGCATTCGTTAGCGAATGCGCAGTCGTATGTGTACGTTACCGACACAGTAGACATTCCAATGCGATCAAGTAATAAGATTGAGAGAAACCCACCCAATCTACTAAAAATGCTACCTTCTGGCACCAAATTAGAAATACTGTCTACTGAAAATGGCTGGACCAAAGTTAAGTACGAAAAAACCATTGGTTGGATGATCTCTCGTTATTTAACTTCTAAAGCCCCTGCACAAGCGCAGCTTGAAAAACTAAGACAAACTTATAACGCCAATAAGTTACTAATTACAAAACAGAAAAAAAGAAATGACGAGCTTGAGTCGCAAGTCCAAGCATTAAAAACTAAAAACACACTGCTTTCTGTGCAAACAGGAAAATCACAAGCCGAAAAAGAACACATTGAGCAAGTTTACAAAGACGCACTCAAACTTGAACACAGTAACGAGAAACTAAAAACAGAAGCACTACAGTTAAAAACTGAGATTCAATTATTGCAAAACAACAATATCGCTGGTCAAGAGTCTAGCTCTAGAAACTGGTTTATCGTTGGTGCACTGGTTTTATTTTTTGGATTTATCATGGGCTTTGTCTTCCCAAAACGCTCAAATCAAAGGAGATTTTAAAATGAACTTACTAAAAACTGCATTAACTTTTGATGATGTCTTATTGGTGCCAGCACACTCAACCACCATGCCAAAGGAAGTTAGTTTAAAAACACAACTAACAAAAAATATTTCGCTCAACACACCTATTTTATCCGCAGCGATGGATACAGTCACTGAAGCCAAACTGGCTATTACTATGGCGCAAGAAGGTGGCATTGGTATTATTCATAAAAACATGTCAACTGAGGAACAAGCAAAAGAGGTTCGCAAGGTTAAGCGTTTTGAATCAGGCATTATTCGTGAGCCAATTACCATTTCTCCAAAAGCAACGGTAAGAGATGTTTTTGATATGCAACAGCAACACAAAATATCTGCACTTCCTGTGGTCGAAAATAACACTATTATTGGCATGATCACCGGCCGCGATGTACGATTTGAAACTCGCTTAGATGAGCTGGTTGAAAATCTAATGACACCACAAGACAAATTAATTACCGTTGTTGAAGGTACTAATATGAGCGAAGTAAGGGCATTACTTCACCAACACAGAATTGAGCGTGTGGTGATCACCAATGACAAATTTGATCTTCAAGGCATGATCACCGTTAGAGATATTCAAAAATCAACTGACTTCCCAAACGCTTGTAAAGATGAACAAGAACAACTTAGAGTTGGCGCTGCTGTTGGTGTGGCTGCTGGCACCGGTGAACGTATCGATGCATTGGTTGAGGCTGGTGTAGATGTTGTGGTTATTGACACAGCACACGGTCATTCTCAAGGTGTGATTGATCGAGTAACAAAAACTAAAGCTAAGCATCCAAATCTAAATATTATAGCCGGCAATATCGCCACAGGTGCAGCTGCGCTTGACTTAGTAAAAGCAGGTGCAGATTGTGTAAAAGTAGGCATTGGCCCTGGTAGTATTTGTACTACTCGTATTGTTGCTGGTGTTGGTGTTCCTCAAATCACTGCTATTTCAGATGTGGCTGAAGCACTTAAAGGCACAGGCGTGCCACTGATTGCTGATGGTGGTATTCGTTATTCTGGTGATATTTCTAAAGCTTTTGCAGCTGGTGCGTACTGCGTTATGCTAGGCTCAATGTTGGCAGGCACAGAAGAGTCTCCAGGTGAAGTTGAACTTTATCAAGGTCGTGCTTATAAGTCTTACCGTGGCATGGGTTCTATTGGTGCCATGAACCAAGCACACGGCTCATCTGATCGTTATTTCCAATCTGATTCTAAAGCAGATAAATTAGTACCTGAAGGCATTGAAGGTCGCGTACCATTTAAAGGCTCTATCCGTCCTATCATTCACCAAATGGTCGGTGGTGTTAGATCATCAATGGGTTATACGGGTTGTGAAACACTAGATAAGATGCGCACTGATGCTGCATTTGTACAAGTCACCTCAGCGGGTATGGTTGAGTCACATGTGCATGATGTTAGTATTACTAAAGAAGCGCCAAATTATCACCAGTAAAGAAAGTCTTACATGTTTTTATAGTCATTAAAACAATAACTATAAAAACTACTTATATTTACTAAGGCTTTGCCTGCTCTGTACAGTCTTTAGTGAAGTACCTTAAGAAAAAATAACCAAGCAATCCAGAGAGTAAAGACCCTACAAGAATACCCAACCTCTCGTCAACTGCATAATCAACACCGGCTTGATTAAATGCCAATGTGCCGATAAATAAACTCATTGTAAAGCCAATACCACATAGCAAAGATACGCCGTATAAATGCGCCCATGTACCGCCTGAAGGAAGTTTAGCAATACCGAACTTAATTGTTGCCCAACTAAACAATAAAACACCTATCTGTTTTCCAAAAAATAATCCAACCGCAATTCCAAGCGGAACAGGATGGAGCAAAGAATCAATTGTAAGACCCTCAAAAGAAACGCCTGCATTAGCAAAGGCAAACAAAGGCAAGATTGCAAATGCAACAGATGGATGTAAGTCATATTCAAGTTTTTCTAGTTGGGTTTTTGACTCGCCTTCTAATTTCTTAAAAGGAATAAAAAATGCAGTAATTACGCCAGCTAAAGTCGCATGAACCCCTGATTTTAAAACAGCTGCCCAAAAGATAATACCGATCAAAACGTAAGGAGCTAAACTTAAAATCCCTTTTTTATTCATCGAATATAAAATAATAATCGCGACTAGCGCAATAAGTAAAGAAGATACCGATAGTTCTGCCGTGTAGAAAATCGCAATAATAACAATAGCTCCCATGTCATCAATAATAGCTAAAGTCGCTAAAAATAACTTAAGACTGGTTGGCACCCTGCTTCCTAATAAGGCTAATACACCAAGGGCAAATGCGATATCAGTAGCAGAGGGTATTGCCCATCCTTGTAATGCGATCGAGTCACCCCAATTAAGTAAAACATAGAACGATGCCGGAACAGCCATTCCTCCAATAGCAGCAATTACAGGAAGTGCAACACGCGAAGGGTCTGATAACTCTCCTGCTAAAAATTCTCTTTTTAATTCTAAGCCGATTAAAAAGAAAAAGATAGCCATTAATCCATCATTTACCCATAACAATAAAGGTTTAGCGATTTCAAAGTCACCAAACTTAATAGCCACAGGCGTATCAAGAAAAGCTTTATAAATGTAATCAAATGAAGAGTTAGCAATTATCATGGCCAACAAGCCAGCTACAAATAATAAGATTCCGCCTGCTGCCTCAAGTTTTATAAACTCTTTAATTTTACTAATAATCATATATTTATATTTATAACTAAAAAATCACTAAATTTTACATCAAGGAAATAGCTAGTAACAAGGATTAAAGGGGTTTTACTGAATTAAATGGCTTTAATTGCAACACGCTAGAACAACATATTTAAATAAACATCTCTCGTTTTCTTATTCATTTTATTGTTAGCAATAAAGTCAACATGTACCTTTAAATCATCATTTTCGAGTTTTTCTCGATCTAACTCAATGCCAAATAACAACTGTACGCTATTTGGTAGCATTGAATTCCTAACATCTGTTATTTGATTGTTGTTATCGGGATTTAGCGCCAAAAAATCATCAGAAAACCATCTGAATCGTTCTATATCTTTTGCTGATTGTGAATCTTTTGGCAAATACGGAATGTCTCGTTTCACATCTAATTTACTAATAGAGTCTCCCTTAATATATTGTCTATCCCATAACAATTTAATTGCATCTACATAGTAGCGCCCATCATGTTCATAAATCATTTTCCATAAATGGCGATTAGCAAAACTGGGTTTAACAAGTAAGCGTTCTACTGTGTGTCCACGTTGCTGCGCTAGCTCTATTAGAGATTGCTCAGCACGTTGTTGTTGAATCAACCCAGTACCAAGATATAACATCGCATAGATAAAAGCCATTTTTGCATAACGTGACGTTTTACGATAAACAGAAATCACAATCAATATCAATAATGGCAATGTAAACAACGGGTCAACAATAGAAATGGTATGCCAAGCAAATCGTTCGTCAGAAAACGGCCATAGCAACTGTGTGCCATAAGAGGTATTTGCATCCAAAAATCCATGTGTTGCATAGCCAAGGAAAGAAAATAAATACACTTGTAAAAAAGATAACTTAGCTTTTGAGTATTGACGATTAAACCAAAGATAATAAAACACCAGTGCGCAAATTAGTGCACCTAGTGGTATAAAAATAAGCGAGTGTGTAAATTGTCGATGAAAAACTAAATACACCAATGGGTCAGTATTAGAATGTATAAATGCGTCTAAATCTGGCGCCATTCCAGCCAAAGCACCTACCAACATAGCACTTAACTGAGTTGAGTATTTTTTAGCGAATGATTGTGACAGGCTCGCGCCTAATACAGCTTGGGAAAGAGGATCCATAAGTTTGACGATTAGTTACAATAAAATGGTTAATGAATTACTCAAAACCAGATTAAAGGTAAAATTAAGTATAACTACATTTAGTATAAAAAATATTTTAACTACCAATGGCTCATTTCGGTGCAATATCTGTAGAAGAATTTTTATCTGATTATTGGCAGAAAAAACCTTTGCTTATTAAACAAGCTCTGCCTAACTTTATCTCACCCATTGCTCCGGATGAATTGGCCGGCCTATCACTCGAAGAAGAGTTTGAATCACGCTTAATCACTGGCTCAATTAATGATAACCAATGGTCATTAACCAATGGCCCATTGACTGAAAACACCTTTGCTCAACTGCCTCAACAAGATTGGACGTTATTGGTACAAGGAGTAGATCGATTTATTCCTGAAGTTGAGGCTCTTATTGCTCATTTTGATTTCATTCCGCGTTGGCGCTTTGATGATGTGATGATTTCCTACGCAGCCAAGGGTGGTAGTGTTGGGCCACATTTTGATTATTATGATGTTTTCCTACTGCAAGGCAGTGGTAGACGTCGCTGGCATGTTAGTAGCAAGCATTGCGAATTAGATAACTACCTTGATGATGTACCACTTAGAATTATGAACACCTTTGAGGCAGAACAAGAGTGGGATGTAGAGCCAGGAGATGTGCTTTATGTACCACCGAAAGTAGCGCACCATGGTATAAGCTTAGACGATGACTGCACTACCCTATCATTTGGTTATCGTGCTTATTCAGCTGAAGAATTATTTGAATCAATCGACCAGCGATCTAAAAATAAAAGCCAATACTATCATGACCCTATCTGGAGCTATCAAAACACGCCTGCATTTATTCCTGATTCAGCCCTTACTCAAGCGCAGAAAATACTTGATATTGGTATTGAAGAATTTGCGTGTTTTGTTACTCAACCAGATACGTTAGACAGGCAAATTTTTCAACACGTTGAGTCTGGTGCGTTTGAACCTGAAGCACATTACCAACTACATCCAAGTTGCAACATTGCCTATCTTTTAGATGGTGAAGTACTTAAAGTGTTTATCAATGGTGAGCAGTTTGATGTGCAAGCATTTGACAAGCAAGCGGTGATTGAATTTTGCAATCAACGCAGTATCGATGCAGCCC
>JAERTA010000043.1 GCA_016845205.1 Gammaproteobacteria bacterium | reverse complement strand
GTTAAACCCTTTTTAAAAATCAAAGATTTTTCTTTGGGGCTTGATACTTTTTCTAGCGAATAGAAAAAGTATCCAAAAAGAGTTCGCCCTTAAAAACAATCTCAATCTTTCTAATCTCGTTCATTGATTTTTCTAAACTCGCTACGCTCAAACACCGAAAAATCAGCCATTCACTTCAATAAGAGCGATTGGATTTATTTTTAAAAGGGGATTGGTCAAAAACCAAAGCGGATTAACTATGTTCTTTCGCAATAAAAAAAGACTCGTAAAATCTGAAAATAGTATTTATACTTGCAATTAACAAAAATTAAAAAATAAGGTCTTAATATGAAATTAATTAAATTTGTTTTTAAAATATTGGTTGTTTTGTTTGTGGTGGTGATACTAGTCGGGGTTTTTATTGGTGATGAAGAAGTCGTAGCCAAAGAGTCTGAAGCTAAAAAAAATACCATCTTAACTTCCGTTAATTGCACAGAATATGGGCCTATTGAAAATTGCTCTATAGATGAAGTTATGAGCTTAAACCTTAAATTAAGTGAAAAAATTGTTAAATGTAAGGAGCTCTATGGAGCGGTGAATTACAAAAAGAAATGTAAATCAACAGTTGAACTTTCAGACTTAGCATCACAAAAGATGACATTTCTAATGAATGAAATTGCAAAAATTCCAGAAGATGCTGCCGCTAAGGCTTATGAAAAGAAATACGGCGAATGGAAAAAGTAAACTGAAACACCGCCCTTTATAAAATTCACCAATAAACACTTATTGAAATGAGTGATGGTATTTTCGGTGTTTGAGTCATTAAAGATGACGAGTTTAGAAAATACAACGAATGAGATTTAGTGTGAATTGGTAATTTTGTAGGGGATGTTATCTTTTGGATACTTTTCTAAACAAGTAGAAAAGTATCAGAGCCTAAAGCAAAAATTTGGAAAATTTTTGAAGAGGATTTTAAAAATTTCTTAAAGTTATTCAACCACAATGTTATAGCCTGGCAAGGCATTAAGTAACTGCTTTCCATAAAACTTAGAGATCAGGCGATTATCAAAAATGGTGATTTTTCCGGTATCAGTTTCGGTGCGGATTAGTCGTCCACAGGCTTGAATCAATCTAAGTGATGCATCAGGTAGTGAGATTTCCATAAAGGGATTACGACTTTGAGATTGCAGATAATCTTGTGTGGTTTTTTCAATCGGTGAGGTGGGTACGCTAAAGCGCAGTTTAACAATCACCACATGGGTTAGGTTGTCGCCTTTAAGATCAACACCTTCAGCAAAGCTATCAAGGCCAAAAATCACACTGCCTTGGTTTTGTTTGCGTAAGTTGGTGTGTTTTTCTAAAATCAGTTTTTTAGAAAATTCCCCTTGAACAAACAAATCACAACCAAGCTTTTGTTCGACCAAGTCAGCCACCATTTGCATTTGCTTATTAGAGGCGAATAACACCAAAGAGCCTTCGTTGCTATCAATGCGCTTCAAAAGCTGTGTCGCCACCTCTTGTGTGTGTTCATACACCTGTGTTGGATTGTTTTTAAAGTTAGCCACAATAAAATCTACTTGATCAAAGCTAAAGGGTGAAGGCAGGCGTAAGTATTGATTGTCCGTTTTAACCAAACCTAGTTGTTGATTAAGTCGATCAAAACTCCCCAATGAAGACAAGGTGGCTGACGTTAGGATGGCGCCCGATACTTTTGACCAAATCAGTTGATCTAGGTTGTGAGAGACATCAATTTGTGCGCTATTAAGGATATAGTTGGTTTTCTTATTAGCCATGATGGATTTTTCAATCCAACGAGAGTGTGGCGCCTGCCCAATTTCATCTACTTGTAGAAAAGATGAGAGTAATAATAAAATAGACGATAGATGTTGTTCGCATTCACCCAGCGCATTGTTAAGCGGATCAGCAATGGATTTTTCTACCATTTTTATTTTTAAATAATCTGACCAAGATTCTTTTAAGGCATCAAACTGTGTGTGAATGGCGCTAATACTGCTGAGTAGGTTTTGACAAATAATTTGAATAGAGGCGTCAACCACTCCTTGTTCAAACAAATGGATATCTTCGTC
Source organism: Gammaproteobacteria bacterium (assembly GCA_016845205.1). GTDB lineage: Bacteria > Pseudomonadota > Gammaproteobacteria > PS1 > Pseudothioglobaceae > Thioglobus_C. The sequence goes on along the minus strand of JAERTA010000043.1, from coordinate 5,708 downwards.
AAAATCAAGGCTTTTGAAAGCTTCGGTTAAATCAACTAAATAGTCATCAATTGATTTGATAGAAATATCAAGCGTATCTTGCTGTGTGAGTTTACAAACCTGATCGCTCACGCCTTGGGTTTGCCTAATGCTGGTTTTGATAAATTCGGTACCGCTACTAAGCGAAAAATGTGACAAAGCCTTGTGGTTAAGATGATGCGCCTCATCAAAGATATAGATAGACTCATCCACATCTGGCAATATGGTATTGCCCGCAGTTAAATCTGCCAAAATCAAATCATGATTAGCCACAATAACATCGGCTTTGGTGATTTGTTTTCTCGCTTTAAAAAAAGCACAATCGTTGTAGAATTCACAATTTTTAGCCGTACAGGTGAAACGATTACAAGCAATTTTTGACCACAAACTTCCCTCAGGCGTTTGATCTAAATCATCTATTTCACCGTTCCATTTTTTGGCAGAATAATCTTCTAACATTTCACCGAGTTGGTCGAGCTGATATTGCCCAGGTGGCGCATCCCACAGTGCGGCATTATCAAACAGCTCGTTTTCACTGGCACTGTCCTCAACTAAGTTGATTAAATTACGTACACAAAGATAACGAGAGCGCCCTTTAACCAATGCATATTCAAAATCAACTGAGCAGTATTTTTGCACTTCTGGCATGTCTTTGTTAAGCAGTTGCTCTTGTAAGGCAACATTAGCACTAGAAACAATCAACTTCTTTTTTTTCGCTTTGGCAATAGGTATGGCACTGAGTAAATAAGCCATGGTTTTACCGGTGCCTGTGGGTGCTTCTACGCACAAAATTGGATTGCTATCAGGGTATTCACCTGACAAGGTTTTAGAGATTTCTGCAATCATTTTATTTTGTGCTTGTCTGATTTTAAAACCAGACATGCCATTTTTAGCGGCTTCGAATGATTGGCGAATTTGAGCTTTAAGCTCGTCAGACAACACTAGGATTTACGTGCTAAAGATAAGTCACAAAGCAAGATCATGGCTTCTTTGTAGTCAGAATCTTGAAGTGTAGATAAAGATTGTTTGGCCAAATTAGCAGATTCTTGTGCTTTTTGTCGGGTGTAGTCAAAAGCATTGACTGATGACAATATATCAACAATTTGATCAATCTGAGAGTTGTCGGCATTTTCAATGGCGTTAATCAGTATTTCACGTTGTTCACCAGCGGTATTTTCAATAGCGTAAATCATCGGTAGTGTGGTTTTTCCTTCGGCAAGATCGTCACCGACTTCTTTGCCCATGGTTTCAAAGTCAGATTCATAATCAAGCACATCATCGATAATTTGAAAAGCATTGCCCAAGTGCAGGCCGTAATCTCTAAGTGCCAACTCTTGTGCCTCGTCAGTATCAGATAAAATAGCGCCAATCTGTGTTGCTGCTTGGAATAATACAGCGGTTTTTCTCTCGATAACTTTATAGTATTCTTTTTCAGTTAACGCTGAATTTTGGCAATTTAATAGTTGCATAACTTCACCCTGAGCAATCTCATTGGTGGCTTTAGAAAGCAGTGTCATAATACGCATAGAGTCCGGTTTAACCATTATCTCGAACGCGCGAGAATACAAGAAATCACCCACCAAAACACTCGCAGCATTACCCCAAACTTCATTAGCAGTGTCTTTGCCTCGACGTGTGTTAGATTCATCGACGATATCATCGTGTAATAGAGTCGCTGTATGGATTAGTTCAATCACTACTGCCATTAAGTGATGATGCTCACCTTGGTAGTTGGTTGCGCGTGCACAAAGCAACAAGAGTAGTGGGCGCAATCGCTTACCACCAGCGCCAATAATATAACCACTCATTTGGTTAATCAGCGCCACATCAGAACTAAGGTGGTCAATCAATACTTGATCAGTCTTAGTGATGTCGTCTTGAATTAGGCTCTGAATGTCTTCAAAATTTTGCATAGATGGTTATTTTAGCGTATTTGCTAAAAGATATACTTCTTTAGATCGCGCTCTAGAGGCCTTAGGTTTACGAATGGTGACTTTAACAAATGCTTCTCTACAAGATTTTACAAAAGCATCAAAACCATCACCTTGGAAAACTTTAATAAAAAAGTAGCCTTGAGGTGTGAGTGTTTTAACTGCCATATCAAGGGCTAATTCACATAAATACATTGACTTTGGAATATCGACAGAGAGTTGTCCGCTCATGTTGGGCGCCATGTCTGAGAGCACCACATCCATTTTATGGCCTTTGGTTAGTTGTAATAATTCTTCATAAACCGAATCTTGGGTAAAGTCACCACACAAAAAATCCACGCCAACAATAGGCTCAATATCTAAAATGTCACTGGCAATGACTTGGCCTGATTTTCCTACCATTTTAATGGCTACTTGGCTCCAACCACCAGGGGCAGCACCTAAGTCAAGCACACGAGAACCTGGTTTGATAAATTTATCTTTATCAACCACCTCAGTGAGTTTGTAAACAGCGCGTGAGCGATAACCTTCTTTCTGAGATTTTTTTACATATTCGTCACTCAGATGTTCACTCATCCAACGACCAGAACTGCCTTTTTTTGCCATGAGTATTTAAGCTAGAGTTACATTAATAAATTCTAATATTATAGGAGAGTTAGGGGATAATAGTGCCTTTTTCGCATTCACTTATCTCGTATGAATACCAAACTTAGAAATATTGCTATTATTGCGCACGTTGACCACGGTAAAACCACTTTGGTAGATAAGCTACTTGAGCAATCTCAAACTTTTGATGATCGTTTTGAGTCAACCGATCGAATGATGGATTCTAACGATTTAGAAAAAGAGCGTGGTATTACCATTAGCTCAAAAAATACAGCGATTAAATGGAATGATTATCACATCAATATCGTTGACACCCCGGGTCACGCCGACTTTGGTGGCGAAGTAGAGCGCGTACTTTCTATGGTAGATTCAGTGCTTTTATTGGTAGATGCGCAAGAGGGCCCAATGCCGCAAACACGTTTTGTGACTAAGAAAGCCTTTGATCAAGGTTTAAACCCAATCGTAGTCATCAACAAAATTGACAAAGATGCAGCGCGTCCTGATTGGGTCATTGACCAAGTGTTTGATTTGTTTGACCAATTAGGGGCAACGGATGAGCAACTAGATTTTCCAGTTATTTATGCTTCAAGTATTAACGGCTATGCTTCTTTGGAAGACAATGTACGCGCGGGTGATATGCTGCCAATGTTTGAAACGATTGTTGAAAAAGTAGCCGCACCAGAAGTCGATATTGAAGCACCATTGCAAATGCAAATTACAGCTCTAGATTATTCTTCATTTGTGGGTGCAATCGGCATTGGGCGTATCACTCGTGGCACGATTAAAAAGAATCAACAAGTGGCAGTTATTAGTGCCGATGGTACTGAGCGTAAAGCAAAAGTAGCTGATTTGATGGGTTTTATGGGTTTAGAAAAAATCTCAACCAATAGTGCACAAGCAGGCGATATTGTTTGTATTACCGGTATTGAAGGCATTTCTATTTCAGATACTATTTGTGACGTAGAACATGCAGAAGCCCTACCACCACTAAGTGTGGATGAGCCAACCGTATCAATGGCATTTCGTGTTAATGATTCACCCTTTGCAGGACAAGATGGCAAATATATTACTTCAAGAAATATTCGTGATCGCTTAGATAAAGAGCTAATTTACAACGTTGCCTTGCGTGTTGAAAATACCGATGATCCGTCTGAATTTATTGTCTCGGGTCGTGGTGAATTACATTTATCAGTACTGATTGAAACCATGCGTCGTGAAGGCTATGAAGTGGCAGTTGGTCGTCCACAAGTTATTCTAAAAGAAATTGACGGCGTGATTTGCGAGCCATTTGAAGATTTGAGTGTCGATGTAGAAGTACAACACCAAGGCACAGTGATGGAAAAACTCGGTGAGCGTAAAGCTGAATTAACCAACATGGCACCTGATGGCAATGGCCGTGTAAAACTTGATTTTAATATTCCTGCTCGTGGCTTAATCGGTTTTAGAACTGAATTTTTAACCGCAACCACAGGTACGGGTTTAATGAATTCTACGTTTGATGCTTACAAACCACAAAAAACAGGCGAAATCGGCCAGCGTAATAACGGCTCTTTGATTTCCATGAACCAGGGTCAAGCTGTGGCTTATGCGATTTTTAACCTGCAAAAGAGTGGTAAATTCTTTGTTGAACATAACACGGATGTTTACGAAGGCATGGTGGTCGGTATTCATACGCGCGATAAAGATCTCGTGGTTAATGTCATGAAAGGCAAACAACTCACTAACGTACGTGCCTCTGGTACAGATGAAGCGGTTGTATTAACACCAGCCATTAAGCTAGATTTAGAGCAAGCCTTAGAGTTTATTGATGATGATGAATTGGTAGAAGTAACACCAAACAACATCCGCATTCGTAAGCGACTATTAGGTGAAACTGAGCGCAAAAGAGCGCGTAATAAAAAAGCCGACTAGAAAATAAAACGTAGTATTTTTGGTATACTAGCTCGTTATGAATAGTATTCTTGAGTTTTTTGTTCGTCAGAAAAAACTAGCCTTGGTGTTCACCGTGAGTGTGATTGCTGTGGGCTTAATGGCTTTAAGCAATATCCAAAGAGACCAGTTCCCAGCCGTTGATTTTGAGGTGATGACGGTAACCACCATCTATCCAGGCGCCTCACCCGAAGATGTTGAGCAAAACGTCACTAACGTGATTGAAGATGAATTAAGCAGTGTCTCAGGGATTGATAAATTTGTCTCTGTCTCCAGGGAGGGGCGCTCACATATAACCATCACTTTATCGCAAGATATTAGCGATATTGATACGCTTAAGCAAGATATTAGAAATGCGGTTAATCGTGTTAAGTCGCTGCCTTCAGAGGTGGTAGAACTACCAACTGCCAGAGACCAAAATACTGCCAGAAAGAGCGTTATCAAAATTAGCATTGGTTCTGATGAATTGGCCTACAGCCAACTTAGGGATATTACCGATAATATTGCTGACTCTTTGGCGTTGGTAGAGGGTGTATCCGAAGTTGTCAAGGATGGTTACCTAGATCGTGAAATTCAAATACAGATTGACCCTGAAAAACTGTATCAGCATAAATTATCTTTACCACAAGTCATTGACGCTATTGCTAAGCGTAATAAGCGCTACACCGTTGGCCAAAACAACAGCCAAACCGATGAAAAAACTATTGTTTTGTTGGCTAAATTCGATCAAGCAGATTCCGTTGGTGATGTGATTGTTAAGTCGACTTTTGAAGGGCCAGTGGTGCGATTAAGCGATGTTGCAAGCATTAAGGACGGCAGCGTTGAAGAAGAGTCAATTGTTCGAGTTAATAGCAAAAAAGGCTTTATTCTCAGAGTTAAAAAACAAGAGCAGGCCGATGTTATTGCAGTGGTTGATTTAATCAAAGAAGAGATGCTTGAGTTAAACCAAAAATACGACAACCAACTACAAGTGTTTTACTCCTCAGACTTATCTAAGATTGTGCGCAATCGTTTGGAAATTGTGACCAATAACGGCATGATGGGATTGGTGTTGGTGTTGATTGTTTTGGGTGTATTTTTATCGTTTAAAACAGCGTTTTGGGTATCGGTTAGTTTGCCGGTTAGTTTATTGGGTACGGTAGCACTACTTGGCGCGGGTGGTGAGACTATCAACTTGGTTTCATTAGCAGCCATGATTTTGGTCTTAGGTATTGTGGTTGATGA
>JAERTA010000042.1 GCA_016845205.1 Gammaproteobacteria bacterium | reverse complement strand
AATATTCCTTTTATGTTTGATCCGGGCCAGGGCATGCCAATGTTTTCAGGTGAAGAGCTGACAACGTTTGTAAAGCAAGCGACTTATGTGGCGGTGAATGATTATGAATCACAAATGTTGCAAGACAAAACTGGGCTTGATATTGATACCATTGCTTCAATGGTGGATGCGCTGATTATCACTAAAGGTGGCGAAGGTAGTGAAATTCATACTGGTGGTGAGATGATTGCTATTGCACCGGCTAAAGCAGATGCAACACAAGATCCAACCGGTTGCGGCGATGCTTATCGTGCAGGTTTGTTATATGGTTTGATGAATGATATGGATTGGAAAACCACAGGCCAGTTGGCTGGGTTATTGGGCGCGATTAAGATTGCCCATTTAGGTACGCAGAATCATCAATTCGATATAGATAAAATAGAAAAACTATACCAACAAAATTACGGCGAGTCTTTGTTTTAAATCACTATTGCTTTAGGTAATAAAAAAGCGCCAATTGGCGCTTTTTTATTAATGAAGCGATGGTTTTTAATTAACCGCTTCTTTTAATGCTTTGCCTGCTTTAAAAGCTGCCACTTTGCTTGCTGCAATCTGGATAGTTGCGCCAGTTTGTGGGTTGCGGCCTGTGCGTGCTGCACGATCTCTAACAACAAATGAGCCAAAGCCAGTTAACTGTACACCATCACCACTAGCCATAGCGCCAGTAATTGCATCTGTTGTTGCGTTTAATGCACGAGTTGCATCTGCTTTAGAAATTCCTGCTTCTGATGCGATTGCATCGATTAATTCTGATTTGTTCATTTTATATTTGTCCTATTTGTTGAATTAAGGTCTTGGGAATGAGCAACTCATTTTTCTAAGGAGAGAGACAAGTATTTTTACCAATCCCCAAGATTGGCATGATTATAACATGTGTTTTATTGATATGTATATATATAGCTTTTAAAATAAGAACCTTGATGTGTAGGTCTTCTATTAAGGAGAGAAGATAAAAAACAGTATTTTTTATAACCCCACACCAAGATTGTTATGAATTATAACACTGTTTTTAGTAGATATATTTTTTTATGATATACATTTAATAATTTTTTATTATATAATCAGTCAAGTTGAAACTATTTTTAAAAGACATGGAAGCATTAGAAAGACTATTTAAGTTAAGAGAAGCGCTACATGAGCAAGAAATGGCACTTGGCATTCAAGACTATTCTGAGATTGAGCGTAGTGTTTTGGAATTTGTGAGTAATCAAAAACAAACCACAATTTCTGATATTTTGAAGCACCCATATTTTTCAAAAATTTCATTATCAACCGTTAATCGTGTGGTGGCTAAGTTGTTATCAATTGGTGCGATTAAGTCACAACAAGCAGAAGATGACAAGCGTAAAATGTATTTGTCTTTTTGTTTAGACAACTAATCAATATAAAAAACTAGAGGGGATTTTATGAGCGTATTAAAAAAATTATTTGAGTTAAGAGAGTCGTTAGACAACTACGAGCGTGAGTTAGGCTTTGACCAACTTTCAGAAGTAGAAAAAGCCGTGTTAGAATTTATCATGCATCAAAAAGATGCAACGATTACAGCGGTGACTAAAAACCAATATTTTGCTAAATATTCGTTATCTACCATCAAAAGAGCCGTCGGTGTTTTATTGTCTAACGACATTATTACTGCCACACAATCAAGCGCTGATAGACGCGCAATGATCCTGACTTATAACAAGTAATCAGCCGTAAAAATAAACAATAAAATGCTAATCGCCCATTAGGCGAAAGGTCTATTTGTAATAAGAAAAAGAGTCATATATATATGGAACAACACAAACCATTGATCATTAATAACTTAATCGCCTTTTTGGCGATTTTTTTGGCTTCTGTTGCCATGAAGTATCTTTCAAATTTTGATGTAGAAGTTGGTTCATATTTATATTTGCCAATCGGTGCAAAAATTTTGGTATTTTTATTATTTGGTCGCCAAGTGTTGCCCGGCGTGATGGCCAGTTGTATTTTTTGTGGCGTTGTTTTATTTAGCTCATGGGGTGGTAATTTTGCTTGGGGTGCTGTGGGCGCGCTGATGGGTGCACTGGCACCGCTGATTTCAATGTGGTTTATACAAAAGCTTAAGATAGTTGATTTTTCTGATTTGAAAAATATTAATTTCAGACATGTTTTGTTCTTGATTTTTGTCACTGCCATTATTCATGCGCTATCCAGATTTGTAATTTATGCTAAGAGTGAAGTCTTTAGTATTAGCCCGATAGACTTTTTAACGCATTATTTGGTAGGCGATATGATCGGCGGTATCGTAGTGATTTGGACAGTATTAAAATTATTACCTTTGTTTGCATCAATGCTAACACCAAGCCTTAACAAAGTTTAAGATTTAGCGTTTTTTTAATAAAAACGCATTCCTCCCCCCCGCTTGCATAAGCGCTATCGTATATAATGGTTGCTTATGAACATTAAGCAATTTATCTCTCACAGTTTCATTGCATTGATGATGGTGGCATTATCTAGAGTACTCATCTCTGGGCTTGATAGTCCAGACTTTGTGATTGGCAATTACTTATGGCTACCAATTGGTGCGGCTATTTTGTCGTATTTACTGTTTGGCTTTAAAGTTTTCCCAGGCGTGTTATTGGGTTATTTGATTGCCGAAGTATTGATTGAAGGTAGTGTGGCTGATGTTAGCCAAAGAGAGTTTTTAAGCCGGACCATGTCGAGCTTAGCGCCAATGATGGCAATCAGTATTATGCGTTTATTTAGTTTGTCTAACTTCTTTGATGAAGACAAAATCAACATTGGCCATATTGTATTCTTAGTATTGCTCTCAGCGGTCATTAGCACACTGTTAAAAACCTTCTTTGTGTATCAAACAGCTGAAAAATTCTTAGCCGATCCAGTTGGTCATATTGGCTCTTACTTAGTCGGCGATATGATTGGCGGCATTGTTTTTATTTATATCGGCATTAAACTCTCAAACTTAATACTTAAAAATTTAAGGTAAAGTGACCTTTATGGCAACTTGTAAACTTAAAAGTTATTGTGTTTATAAATAACATCATCATTGCCTTAGTGGTTTTTTCAACCTCAGCCTTAATGTCATTTATGTATGGCATTGATATTACGATTGGAAATTATCTATGGTTGCCAATGGGTGCAAAAGTTTTGGCTTTTTTGATATTTGGCTTCTGGGCATTACCAGGCGTTCTATTGGGCTCACTCATGAGCGGTGTCTTCCTATATGATTTTTGGAGTGGCAATACCTTCTATGGCCCATTAGGAACCCTAGCTGGTGTATTGGCGCCATTTTTTGCAATAATGATTATGCGCTACTTCCATTTATCCACTTTCTTCGATAAAGACAAGATTATCTTCCAACATGTTGTGTTTTTAATTATCTTATCATCTCTGATTAATACATTGACAAAGCTATTCTTGTATATTGATAAAGTGGAAGACATTGATGGCAAGGAAGTGGAGGCACTTAATTTTATACAGAGTTACTTAATAGGTGATGTATTAGGCGGTATCGTGTTTGTCGTTGTTGTACTGCAGTTTTTATTACCATTCTTGCGAAAGTTTAAGTTAATTTAGTTTTTTTAGCAAATTTTCGAGCTCGATTCTTCAGTTATATATTTATTCATAATTAACTGATTTTGTCCTTTGAGTTGGTAGTTTTAGAGCTAAAAGTGATGTTGTATCCTTATAAAGGCTGGCCTCATCACTCATTATATTGCAGCCAATATCATGGCGACGCTGTTGGTTGTTTATTCAGTGTTTAAAACACTAGTCAAAGGATAACCCGAGAGCAATTGGCCTAATACCCCCCCTTGTTGTTTTTATAGTTTAGTATAATAGGCTGTTTTTAGCTTATTATTTAATGAATGCTATTATTACAACATAATTTTATAACCTTTGTGCTGGTCGTTGTATCGTTATTGTTGGTCGAAGGCATGGGACATATTGATTTTTCAAATGGCAATCTTCTGTTTTTGCCTCTAGGTGCGGCGATTTTGTCTTATTTGTTATTCGGCTATGGTGTATTGCCAGGCGTCGCATTGGCTAATACGCTAATTGGCTATACTTTATGGAACAACTGGCTTGGCAACGGCTTTGCTGGTTTTTCAGGCCATGTTATTATTGGTTCGTTGGCACCAATTGTCGCCATTCAAATGATGAAATCTTTTGGCCTGTCAGAATTTTTTGAGGGTAAATTGATTAACTATCGTCATGTGGTGTTTGTTGTCATACTAGCAGCAATGCTTAATACGTTGGGTAAATTCTCTTTATTTTATGGCGTTTTACAGGAAGATATTAAGGTGGTTGATTTTATATCGACCTATCTAATTGGCGATATTCTTGGGGGGTTTGTCTTTATTTATGCATCGGTTAAATTGTCCACATTGCTAGAAAAACGATGAAGCAGTTTCTGTGGTTTAATGCGATAGCCTTTGTAATGGTATTTGTATCTCGCCTAATTATTGTGCCGTTTGACCACACTAATATTTCTATTGCTAATTATATTTGGCTGCCTATGGGTGCGGCTATTTTGGCGCCTTTGTTGTTTGGTTTTAAATCTTTTCCTGGTGTGGTTTCTGGTTATTTTCTAGCCACCTTTATTACCAAGGGTTTCGTTTGGGAGTCTGTACATATCTATAGTTACATGGGTAAATTTATCGATAGTTTAGCACCTATTGTTTCTATATTAATGATGAGAGTGTTTCATTTATCAGACTTCTTTGATTCGGGTAAGGCTAATTATGCTCATATAATGTTCTTAGTGATTCTTGCTTCATTAATTGCAACGTTTGCCAAAGTATTTGTCTATCCAATGCAAGGAAAACTAATCCCAGATCCAGTATTATTTATTCAGTCATATGCAGCCAGTGACATTTTTGGCGGCATTGTATTTATTTATATCGCACTGAAAATTTTTGAACCAATATTAATCAAAGAAAAGCTAATTTAGTTTTTTTAGCAAATTTTCAACTAACTCAATACGCTCTATATCTTCCGGCATCTCTTGCTTGATAATCAACTGGTTTTGACCCTTTAATTGATAGATTTTGGGTTGTTTTTGTACTAAATTGATGATTTTTATCGGTTCAACTGTGGTTTTATCAGCAAAAGTGAGGTGTGCTTTGTCATCATAGATTGAAATTTTATCAATTCCTATTTTTTCCGAAAAAAGTTTAAGTCTCGTGGCGGCAAATAAGTTTTTGGTTGAGTCTAGCAATAAGCCAAAACGATCAATCATCTCGATTTGTAAGTCTTTTAGTTCGTCGTTATTTTTGGCATTGGCAATACGCTTATACAACACTAAGCGCTCGTGCACATCACCAAGATAAGTCTCAGGAATGAGACACCCAAGCCCAGTATCAATTTCGATTTCATGATTGATTGGGTCATCGAGGTTGATTTTTTTACCAGCGCGCATAGCCTCAACCGTGCGCTTGAGTAAATCATGATACAAATTAAAACCAATCTCACTAATTTTTCCAGATTGGTTGTCACCCAATAAGTCACCCGCACCGCGGATTTCTAAATCATGGTTGGCGAGCATAAATCCTGCACCGAGCTCTTCTAATGATTCAATCGCTTCCAAGCGTTTTTTGGCATTAGCACTGAGTGACTGGTGTGATTTAATCACTAAATAAGCATAAGCTCGATGGTGCGATCGACCCACGCGACCACGCAATTGGTGAAGTTGCGCTAAGCCAAAGTTTTGTGCATTATTGATAATGATAGTATTGGCATTCGGGATATCGATACCCGTTTCAATAATGGTCGTACACACTAATATTTGAAAACGCCCATGATAGAAATCCCCCATGATATTTTCGAGCTCGCGTGTTGGCATTTGCCCATGAGCAATACGAACCTTGGTGTTTGGCATGAGTGATTTTAGATTCTCAGCCATGTTATCAATTGAGTCAATATCATTATGAAGAACAAATATTTGCCCGCCACGGTGCAACTCTCGAGAACAGGCTTCTTTGATGGTGTCATCATGCCACTCATTAACAAAAGTTTGAATCGCGCTGCGCCCTTGTGGTGGTGTGGCGATGACAGACAACTCTCTAAGCGAACCAAGCGCCATATTCAGTGTGCGTGGGATTGGCGTGGCAGTCATGGTGAGAATGTCACTTTGTCCTCTTAATTTTTTTAAGGCCTCTTTTTGTTTAACACCAAATCGATGTTCTTCATCAATAATCACCAAGCCTAATTTTTGGTATTTAATACTGCCCTGAATGAGTTTGTGTGTGCCGATTACAATGTCAATTTTGCCATCGAGTAGTTGCTGTTTAATTTGTGTTTGCTCTTTGGTGCTTTGAAAGCGAGAAAGGGCGCCAATTTCAATGGGGTAGTTAACAAATCGATCTTTAAAAGACTGATGGTGTTGGTTGGCTAATAGTGTGGTGGGCACTAAGATGGCTACCTGCTTGCCAGACTCTACTGCTAAGAAGGCGGCGCGCATGGCGATTTCAGTTTTGCCAAAGCCGACATCACCACAGACCAATCGATCCATTGGTCTCCTGGATTGCATATCAGCCAATACTTCGCCCATGGTTTTGAGTTGATCTGGCGTTTCTTCGAATGGGAAGCTTGATACAAAAGAGGCATAAGCATCGCTTGGCTCTGGAAAGGCAAAGCCAGTTTGTGATTGACGCTTGGCATAAATTTCTAACAGTTCAGCGGCAATATCATGCAATGCTTCATGGGCTTTTTGTTTGGCTTTAGTCCATTGGTTGGTGCCGAGCTTGTGTAGTGGGGCAATGTCTGGTGACGCACCTGAATAACGAGAAATCAAATTTAGTGAAGTCATTGGTACCATCAGCTTAGAGCCATTGGCGTATTCTAGCATTAGAAAATCTTGGGCCAAACCATCAAAAGTTTGCGTTTTCAAACCTAAATATCGGCCCACACCATAGCTCTCATGCACAATTGGATCACCAATTTTAATTTCTACTAAGCTTTTTATGGCTTCATCGAAGTCCTTGTGTTTTGCACGACGACGTCTTTGCTGTTTAACCACATCCGCGCCAAATAAATTGACCTCGGTGATAACTGCAATACCTTGAGTGAGTAAGCCTTCACTTAGATTGGCATTAGTGATGCACAAGCGCTGTTCTTGAGCAATAAAGGCTTGCCAGTTATTAACTGAGTTTGGATTGCACCCATGGTTGTTGAGCAGTTCGTTCAGCACACTCTGTCGACCTTCTGATTCACAAACAATGAGGATTTTCCCACTAAATTTTTTTTCAAAATTTAAGAATTTTGTTAGCGGATTTTTAGCCTGAGCGTCAATATTTAAAGGCGGTAATAATTGGCTTGAAAAATTTAAGACAGCTTGTCTACTTTCAATTTTTGAGGTTCCAATCACCAATTGCTGTTGTTTTTTTAGATTACTAAATAAATTCTCTTTACTTAAAAATACTTGATCTATTGGCAAAGGCAATCGATCGAGATTGTTGCTGGCTTGTTGATGTCGCTCACTAATTTGCTCAAAGGTTAAGTCAGCAAGGTCGCTAAACCCTTGGTGCGTTGCAACAATCGTATCATTTGGCAGGTAATCGAATAATGTGTTGGTGTGTGTAAAGAATAACGACAAGTAAAATTCAATGCCACTCGGCAAGCGAGAGTCGCCAACCTCAGTGTAGATAAAATCATCCGTGCTATTAAAAGCTTTTTGGTAGTTTTCTTTAAAAATATCAATACTACTTTGATCGGTCGCAAACTCTCTAGCAGGTAATAGATTGATTTGTTTGACGGCTTCAATAGAGATTTGAGTTGAGGCATCAAAAGTACGAATGGATTCAATTTCTTGGTCGAACAAATCGAGTCGATAAGGCGTTGTTGCACCCATTGGGTAAAGGTCAATCAGCGAGCCTTTGATGCTAAACTCGCCGTGCTCCATCACGGTAGTGACACGGTTGTAACCAATTTTAAGCAGTTGTCCAGTAAAGAAATCTCTATTGAGATCATCACCTGTTTTTAAACTAAAACTGTATTTTTTGCTAAACTCGATCGGGCACAATTGTTGCAATAATGACTCTAACGTAGTAATAACAATGCCTTTAGTTAAGTTTGGCAATTTGGCCAGTGTGCTGAGTCGGCTCGAGGTAATGTCCGGATGCGGAGAAAAATGATCAAATGCCAAAACTTCCCAGTTATCAAATTTGAGAATATCTAAGTCATCATTATAAAAATTAAGGGATTTGACTAGTTGATCAAAATGTTTAATATCATTAGCAATGACCAAAACCACTTGATCTTGCGCTTTGGCAAACTCAACTAGTGCGAGTGCCTGCGCACTACCGTAAAGAGATCCCCAATAAAATTTTTGCCCAGATTTAAACGGTGTAGAATCCTGCGAATAAAGTTGTGGCATTAGGGGCTTTCTAGGATATCCACGCCTTCATTTTCTAACATTTTGATTAGTTGAATCAGTGGTAAGCCAATTAGTGTATTTGGGTCATTACCCTCTAGGCGCTCAAAAAGGCTAATGCCGAGTGCTTCAGATTTGAAACTACCGGCACAATTATAAGGTTGTTCCTTTTTTAGATAATTGTCAATTTGTTGAGTGCTTAAGGTTTTAAAAACCACCTTAAATGGCTCAACAATGGTTTGTATATTTCCGCTATTTGTATTTAAAAGTGTCAAACTAGTAACTAACGTCAATGTATTACCAGAACTTTGCTGAAGTTGTTTTATCGCATTTTCATGCGTGTGTGGCTTGGTTAAGATCTCGTCACCGGCTTGTGCGCCACTACCGAGTGTCGCCACTTGGTCTGAGGCGATAATCAAGCCATTTTGAGTTTTCGCAACTTCATGTGCTTTTTCTTCGGCCAAACGATAGACCAGTTGTTCTGGTGTTTCACTATCAGCACGCGATTCATCAATATCAGGTGCCTGTATTGAAAACTCTAGCCCAAGCTTAGTAAGTAGCTCTTTTCGAAAAGGTGACGATGAGGCGAGAATTAATGACACGAGTGATACCGGTATTTGTAAAATAGGATTCATTTTACTTTATTCGAACTTCTTCTATGCGATTATCAATTATTGTAGCAATGGATGACAATCAGCTGATCGGAAAAGACAACGCCTTGCCTTGGCATTTGCCTGCTGATTTGGGTTATTTTAAAAAAACCACCACCGGAAAAACTGTACTGATGGGGCGCAAAACTTACGAATCGATTGGCTTTCCATTGCCAAATCGGCGCAATGTGGTGGTTAGTCGTAATGCTGATTTTGAGGCACAAGGTTGTGAAGTGGTAGACAGTATTGATGCAGCACTTGAGCTGGCCAAAGCTGATGATGAGGTGATGGTGATGGGTGGCGCCTCTTTTTATGAGCAAATGCTGCCGAATGCTGAGCGACTTTATATCACTCAAATTGAAGGCGAGTATGAAGGGGATGCACATTTCCCTAAATTTGACCGATCTGAATTTAGTGAAATTAGCCGTGAATCACATACGCCGGATGAAAAAAACCCCCATACTTATCATTTCACTATTTTAGAAAGGAATTAATCATGTTAAAAATTGCAGTTTTGTCATTATCAATGTTATTGCTTTCTAGCTGTGTACTCACCAAAGTGGTGACGGTGCCTATGCGTGTTGGCGGTGCGGTTATTTCAGTGATACCCGTTGTAGGCGAAGGTATTGACGAGGCAATTGATGAAACGGCTGATGTGATTGATGCTATTCCGATTTAATTCTATGTCAAACAGTTAATAAAAAAGGCTGTATTAACAGCCTTTTTTATTGGATTATTTTGCGTTTTGTTGTAAGACGCGTTTAAAGTCTTTTGGCATGACTTTAACAAAGTGTTTAAGTTCGTCATTCCAATGATCAACAATGCGTTGCGCCACTATAGAACCGGTAAACTTCGCATGGTTTGATACATACTGATAAAGCTCTTTTTGTGCCTCATCATCCATCGGATCAAGATCAATCATCACCGGATTTACCATTGACTCAAATGTGTTATTTGGATTATAGATATAAGCAATGCCACCGCTCATGCCAGCGCCAAAGTTACGACCCACTTCACCTAGGATAATGGCACGACCACCTGTCATGTATTCACAACCATGATCGCCCACGCCTTCAACCACAGCAACTACGCCTGAGTTACGCACACAGAAGCGTTCGGCCACACGGCCTGAAAGGTACATTTCACCACCGGTTGAGCCATAGCCACAAACATTACCGGCAATGATTTGCTCATCAGAGACAAAAGTAGAGTTTTTTGGTGGATAGACAATCACACGACCACCGGATAAACCTTTACCAACATAGTCATTCGCATCACCTTCAACTTCCAAAGTAATGCCTTGTGCCAAGAATGCACCTAGAGATTGACCAGCAGAGCCTTTAAAATTAATATGAATTGAGCCCTCAGCTAAGTTATTACTGCCACGAGTTTTAACCACGTGTGAAGACAACATTGCGCCCACTGCACGATCAACATTAGTAATAATTGCGTCAAATTGTACAGACTCGTCACCTTCGATCGCAGCCTTTGATTGTTCGATTAGGCTGTTATCAAGTTGTAATTCTAGTTGGTGATCTTGTGAGATGCTTTGGTAAGTGCCAGTATCGGCATTTGGTTTATTTGCTGGCGTTAATAAGGCATCTAAATTGATTGAGCCTTGTTTCCAATGATCAATGGCTTTGTCCATCTCTAGCATATCAACACGGCCAATCATCTCATTCACAGTTTTGAAACCAAGCTCCGCCATGATTAAACGTAATTCTTCAGCCACCATAAATAAGTAGTTGACGACGTGTTCTGGCTTACCAGTGAATTTCTTACGTAATTCTTTGTCTTGTGTGGCAATACCCACTGGGCAAGTATTTAGATGACATTTACGCATCATGATACAACCCATGGTTACCAATGGCGCGGTCGAAAAGCCAAACTCTTCAGCGCCAAGTAAAACACCAATGGCGACATCTCGTCCGGTTTTTAATTGACCATCTGTTTGGATTACCACGCGTGAACGTAAGTCGTTCATCACCAGGGTTTGGTGGGTTTCAGCTAAGCCTAATTCCCACGGTAAACCCGCATGTTTGATCGAGGTGAGTGGCGATGCACCCGTACCACCATCATGACCTGCAATCACAATATGATCGGATTTGGCTTTGGTAACACCAGCAGCAATTGTGCCAACGCCCACTTCTGCCACCAGCTTCACACTAATACGAGCAGCAGGGTTTGAACGTTTAAGGTCAAAAATAAGTTGTGATAAATCTTCAATAGAATAAATATCATGATGAGGTGGCGGCGAGATTAAGCCTACACCTGGCGTTGAGTGACGAATCTTGGCAATGCCTTCGTCAACTTTGGTGCCAGGTAATTCGCCACCTTCACCTGGCTTTGCACCTTGCGATACTTTAATTTGAATCTCGTCGGCGTTATTAAGGTAATCAATAGTCACACCAAAACGACCCGAAGCCACTTGTTTAATCGCACTTCGGCGTGAGTCACCATTGGCATCTGGTGTCCAACGTTTAGAATCTTCACCACCTTCACCGGTGTTTGATTTACCGCCTAAGCGATTCATGGCAATAGCGAGTGATTCGTGTGATTCAGCAGAGATTGAGCCAAAACTCATCGCACCTGTGGCAAAGCGTTTAACGATTTCTTTAGCATCTTCAACTTCATTAATTGAAATTGAATTGCCTTGTTTGAATGACATCAGACCACGCAGTGTACAGTTGCGCGTGCCTTCTTCATTAGAACGTTTAGAAAATGCCCAATAAGCTTCTTCGTCATTGTTGCGAGCGGCGAGCTGCAAGTTGGCAATGGTTTGTGGCTCCCACATGTGTTTTTCACCACCACTACGCCAATGATATTGACCAAGGTTGTCAAGGTCGTTAGTTTGGTAAGCGCTTTGGTGGCGTTTTTCAACCTCAGATTGTAAGACATCAAAACCGACACCTTTAATACGTGACGCAGTCTCGAAAAAACATTTTTCCATGACTTCTGGCGCTAGACCAACTGCTTCAAAAATTTGTGCACCTTTGTATGACTCTAGCGTAGAAATACCCATCTTCGCCATCACTTTTAGCATGCCTTTGCCCACGCCTTTGCGGTAAGCTTTGATAATTGCATCATCGCTTTCTATGTCGATCATTTCATCACGACGAGCTTGCCACAGGGCTTCGAATGCTAAATAAGGGTTAATGGCATCTGCGCCGAAACCAGTTAACAAACAAAAATGATGTACTTCGCGCGCTTCACCGGTTTCTACAATGATACCGACCTGAGTACGCTCATGACTGGCAACTAAGTAGCGATGTAGTGCTGAAGAAGCTAATAACGCGCTGATAGCGGCACGGTTTTCGCCGACATTACGATCAGACAAAATAACCAAAGAGTGGCCATCTTTAATGGCTTGTGAGCCTTGCTGACAAATCTCATCGAGTAATTCTGATGCTTTTTTGTTGTCATTGATATCGTAAGTAATATCAATAGTTTTACTGGTCCAACCGCGATGATTGCAGTGACGAAGCGCTGCAGTTTCTTCATTGGTCAAAATTGGATGATCAATCACCAAACGATGTGCATTTTCTGCGCTATTGTTTAAAAGATTGCCTTCAGGGCCAATAGAACAACGCAATGACATAACCACTTCTTCACGGATTGAGTCAATGGCCGGGTTGGTTACTTGTGCAAATAGTTGCTTAAAGTAGTCATAAATAATACGTGACTGATCAGACAAACACGCTAGTGCTGAGTCGTTACCCATTGAGCCGACTGGATCACGAAGTTCGTTAACCAATGGCAAGAGCATAAATTGTAAGGTTTCTGTGCTGTAGCCAAATGCCTTTAATCGATGAATTAAAGACTCTGGATGAAAGCCGTGTGCTTCAGTTTCGCAACCGAACTCTGATAGGTGGATTTGTTGATCGTTAAGCCAGTCCTGGTATGGATTTTGTGCAGCAAAATCAGCTTTAATGGCTTCATCGTCTACCAGTTCGCCTTTATCGAAATCAACCAAGAACATCTTGCCTGGGCGTAATCTGCCTTTAGTTTTAACATTGTCAGTTTCAACATCAACCACGCCAACTTCACTCGCCATAATGACACGATCATCATGCGTTAGGTAAAAACGTGAAGGGCGTAAACCGTTGCGATCAAGTACCGCACCAATATAGTGACCATCAGTAAAGGCGATAGAAGCAGGGCCATCCCACGGCTCCATTACATTTGAGAAATATTCGTAAAATGCTTTTTTCTCATCGCTCATGTTATCGTCATTTTGCCAAGCTTCGGGCACCATCATCAGTACCGCTTCTTGCAAGGTGCGACCGTTCATCATTAAGAATTCCAACACGTTGTCAAAGCTACCTGAATCTGATACTTCAGTTTCAATCACCGGTAGTGTTTTGGCTAAGTCATCTTTAAATAATTCACTTTCTAACGTGCCTTCTCTAGCGCGCATCCAGTTATAGTTGCCCTGGCGAGTATTGATTTCACCATTGTGTGACATGTAACGACAAGGCTGAGCCCTGTCCCAAGATGGGAATGTGTTAGTTGAAAAACGTGAATGCACCATCGCCAAATAAGTGGCGTATTCAGGGTTGGATAAGTCAGAATAAAAATCAAGCACTTGAGAACCCATCAACATGCCTTTGTAGATAATGACTGTGGTCGATAAACTACAAACATAGAACAATAGCGCTTGAGATAGAGAGGTATCAGTGCGAATAGCATTTGATGCGTGTTTTCTAATAGTGAATAAGGCACGTTCAAAGGCCTTGTTATCAATGCCGTTTGCGCCAGTAACAATTAACTGTTTAATAATTGGCTGAGAAGCTCTAGCAGTATGACCCACGTCAGCTTTATCGGCGTCAATTGGCACGTCGCGCCAGCCTACAAGTGTTTGCCCTTCATCTGCAATGGTTTTTTCTAACACACTGATGCAATGTGCTCTTTCAGTATCGTCTTGTGGTAGAAAAATATTACCTATACCATAGTTGCCTGGCTCAACATCAACACCAAAATCTGCTTTGATTTCTTTGATAAAAAATGCGTGCGGAATATCGGTTAGAATGCCCGCACCGTCACCGGTATTAGACTCACATCCACAACCACCACGGTGATCCATACGTGTCAGCATTTCTAACGCATCTTTAGTAATTTGATGTGACGGCTTGCCTTTAATATGGGCAATAAATCCAACACCACAGTTCTCTTTTTCAAAGTTTGGGTGGTAAAGGCCGCTAGGCTTAGGTAGGTGTAATAACTGTTCTTTCATGTGGGTGTTGCTTGATAATAATATTCGCAAAAAATCCACTAATTATAACGTAAAACATTATATGACTGAGCCTCAAATACGTGACGTTAGTGGTGTTTTTGGCGATATTTTTCGGGTAGAATATTTTTTAATTTTTTAACCTTATTATCCAAATCGATGCTAGCTGTTATTTCCCCGTCTAAAACACAAGATTTTGAACCGACACAGATTGGCGTATTTACACAAACACGTCAAATTGAGCAATCACAAGTGTTGGTTGGTTTACTTAAAGATAAAACACAAGATGAGATTGCAAACCTAATGTCAATTAGCGACAAATTATCCAAATTAAACTTTGATCGTTTTCAAACCTTTAGTACGCCATTTACATTAGGCAATGCCAAACAGGCGTTACTAGCCTTTAAAGGCGATGTTTATAATGGCATTAATGCGCCAAGTTTATCGCTTGATGATTTAGAGTTTGCACAAGATCATTTGCGTATGTTGTCTGGTTTGTATGGCGTTATTAGGCCGCTGGATTTAATACAACCTTATCGTCTGGAAATGGGCACCAAGCTAGAGAACAGCCAAGGCAAAAATTTGTATGAGTTTTGGGGCGATAAAATCTCAACTGTGTTAAATGAAGATGAGTCTGAGGTGATTATCAATCTAGCATCAAATGAATATTTTAAAGGCATTGATAAAAAATCACTCAACGCTAAAATCATTAATATCGCTTTCAAAGAGCTTAAAAATGATGCTTATAAAATCATTGGTATTTATGCAAAGCGTGCCCGTGGTTTGATGGTTAATTACCTGGTTAAAAATCGGTTAACCGAGCCAGAATCACTCAAAGATTTTAATATTGAAGGTTATCAATTTAGGCAAGAGATGTCTGACGAATCAACATGGGTTTTTACTCGCGACTAAGCGCACTTATTCCTAAGCAATCTTGTGTGCTTTGCGAGGAAAATGCAAAGTTTTGCGTTTGTCACGAGTGTGAATCTAGCTTTAGTAATCACCAACCCAGATGCCTATCTTGTGCGCACCCTATTACAGGGGAGTTAGATTTTTGTGGGCAATGTTTGGCACATGCGCCAGCGTTTAATCGCGCTTATACTTTGTATGATTACCAAGACGCAATTGCCGATTTAATCAAGGCTTTTAAGTTTCACCATCAGTTATGTATTGGTGATTATTTTTCACATCAATTGTTTGATCTGTACCAGTCTATTATTAGTACAGATATTCAATATGACGCGATTATTCCCATGCCACTGAGTCGCAATCGAATGGCAGAGCGCGGTTACAATCAAGTATTAGAATTGTTAAACGTAATCAGAAAAAAAACCGACATAATAATTGATGTACATAGTGTTGATCGAACTAAAGCCACGCAACCCTTATCAGCGCTTAATCCTGAACAGCGCAAACAAGAAATTAAAGGTGCGTTTAGTGTTAAGCCAATGTCGTATAGCAGAATTCTGTTGGTGGATGATGTGATGACCACAGGCTCAAGTTTGAATGAGTTGGCTTCAACCATATTAAAAAATACAGAGGTGAAATATTGCGACGTGATGACGCTGGCTAGAGCAGAATCTAAATTTAATTAAAAAGCACCAGCCCCGGCAATGTCTTAATAGTATTTATTTGCTAACGAGTGTTGTTTTGGATCGACAATATCAATAATATTAACTTTATCATCTGATATTTGATAAATAATTAGGTGGTTTTTTATATTTTAGCTTTAAGGTCGTTGATTAAATTAAAGCCTCTTTGTGGGAAGTGGCCAAGTGTTTTTACGTCCTCATAAAAACCTTCGAAAAATTTAAGCGCTGATGGCGCATCGTAAGCTATTTTATTTAGGGTTATTTCTCTAAGGTTGTCGTGAGCTTGCTCAGAAATATAAACTTCAAATTTCTGCATTTATGAATTGTTTGAAAACAGTTCATTTTTTAATTGTTGTTTGGAGTCTTTAATGCTCATATATTGACCATTTTTGAATTGTGCTAAACCAGATTTAATGCGCTTTTCTATATGTGCAGAAAGGTCAGCAATAAAGTCTTGACGGTTGGCCTTATAAAACTCTTCAGCGACCTTGGAGACTTCTTTCATTTCAATGCTAGTCATAATTTTTCATCCATAAATACCTTTGTTATACAGTCATTATATCAATTTAGCTGATTTAGTTTGGAAAAACTACCTATTCGTAAAATTTCCTAAATTTTTCAAATTTCGACAATATTTACCTGTTTTTATTCAACAAAGTGTCATTTTTAGGTCGAAAACACCCTGTTTTTATAGGATTTTTAGCACATTTTAATTATTCCCCAAATTTTTGGTGAAACCCTCTTCAAAAATTCTGTGAATTTTTTCTTTAGGCCCTGATACTTTGTTCTGACGACCAGAAAAAGTATCCAAAAAGAGGTCGCCCTAAAAACAAACCTCAATTTTTCTAATCTCGTCTCACTAAAACTTTGAACTCACTAAAGTATTATAGGTCTTGCCTATAATACTTAGCTCAAACACGCAAAGTTTTTAGCGTTTGTCTTCGATAAGAATGATTGGATTTGCTTTTAAAGGGGAATAAGTCAAAAACCTAAGTGGATTGACCACTAGGGTTTTTGATAATTAAGCGCTATTCGTTTTTATTAAGGATTTGATCCACACCATCAAATAGTTCAACAATAGAAATATCCAAAATTTTGGCAATGGTTGCTAAATGCTCAATATTGAAGTGCTTGTTGTTAATTCCGGCCTCTGCACACGAAATTAAACCTGCTGTTTGATGTCCCATTTCTACAGCAAGACGTAATTGCGACATGTTTCTTATGGTTCTCTGCCGTTTAACATTAATAGCAATTTGTGACAGTGTAGCTTTTAGCGCTGTCTCGCTTAACACATCATTCACAATAACTACCCATAGTAAAACTA
>JAERTA010000041.1 GCA_016845205.1 Gammaproteobacteria bacterium | reverse complement strand
TGAAGTAGCCATTTCTGCTACTGACATTGGTGCGTATTGATTTTGCTTCATCAATTCTGTCACACGCTGACCACGGTCAATTTGTGCTTTTGTTTCTGCATCAAGATCTGAAGCAAACTGTGCAAATGCCGCTAATTCACGGTATTGTGCCAAGTCAAGACGAATACCGCCACCCAGCTTTTTAATAATATTGGTTTGTGCTGCACCACCTACTCGTGATACCGATAAACCCGCGTTAATCGCTGGACGAATACCTGAGTTAAACAAATCTGTTTCTAAGAAAATCTGTCCATCTGTAATTGAAATTACGTTGGTTGGTACGAATGCTGATACGTCACCACCCTGTGTTTCAATAATCGGCAATGCCGTTAATGAGCCTGTCTGGCCTTTAACTTCACCATTAGTCATTTGCTCTACATAATCTGCATTCACACGTGATGCACGCTCAAGCAAACGAGAGTGTAAATAGAATACGTCACCTGGATATGCTTCACGACCTGGTGGACGTTTAAGTAGTAATGAAACCTCACGGTACGCCCATGCTTGTTTCGTCAAATCATCATAAACAATTAACGCGTCTTCGCCACGATCACGGAAGTATTCACCCATCGCACAACCCGCATAAGGCGCAATGTATTGCAGAGCTGCTGAATCAGAAGCACCAGCTGTAACCACAATGGTATTTTCCATTGCGCCGTGCTCTTCTAGCTTGCGCACAACCGCTGCTACTGATGAGTCTTTTTGACCGACAGCAACATACACACACTTAACGCCTGTGTCTTTTTGGTTAATAATCGCATCAATCGCTACGGCTGTTTTACCAGTTTGACGATCACCAATAATTAATTCACGTTGGCCACGACCAACTGGCACCATCGCGTCAATCGCCTTCACACCAGTTTGAATTGGCTGATCTACTGATTGACGATCAATTACACCGGGTGCCATAATTTCTAATGGTAATGAATCTTTAGCATCAATATCGCCTTTACCATCAATTGGCTTACCCAGTGGATTAACAACACGCCCCATCATTGGCTCGCCAACTGGAACTTCCACCAAACGGTTCGTACACTTCACAGTGTCGCCTTCTGAAATATGTAGGTAGTCGCCTAATACAACCGCACCAACTGAATCTTGCTCTAAGTTTAGTGCCATGCCAAATGTATTGCCTGGGAACTCAAGCATCTCACCAAACTGAACGTCGGCCAAACCATGAATACGAACAATACCATCACTTACACTGATTACTGTACCTTCAGTACGTGCTTCAGCTGCAAAATCAAAGCCTTCTATTTGTTTTTTAATTAAATCACTAATCTCACTGGCGTTTAATTGCATAACCCTTCCTCTTAATAAATTAAATTAATTAATTGACAAGCGTGAACCTAGCTCATCTACTCGAGCCTTGATTGACAAGTCAATTACTTTGTCACCTTCTTTAATCACTACGCCACCCACTAGATTTTCATCTATTTGCGTGTCGATACTTACTGTTGTGTTGTATTTATCAGATAAATCACTCACAATTTGTTTCTCTTCAGCTGCACTTAGTTTATAAGCACTAAGCACATGAAATGCTTTTGCATCACTACTTAAATTACTCATCAAATCAAACAACTCAAGCATACTTGGTAATGCATCAATACGGCCATTGTCTAGCAATAATGCAACAAAGGCATTCTCTTGTTTACTTAATGCTCTGCCTAGGATTGACTTAAACAGCGCTGCCACAGCCTGTGCTTTATTCTCGCTGGTTGTGCTCGGCGAAGCAATAAACGCTTGCATGCTTGCATCATTAGCCAACTGTGCACCCGCCTCTAATACGCCTTTCCAGTCTGAATGTGACTTGGTTTGCTCGGCAATTTCAAAAATTGCATTAGCATAAGGCTTGGCGATTGTTGTTAATTCCACTGATCAGTCCTATAGAGTTTGCGACAACTTGCCTAACATGTCTTTATGGGTTTTGGCATCTACCTCTTTAGCCAATACCGAGTTCACACCTTGCATAACTAAATCAGATACCTGGTCTTTAAGCTCATTACGAACACGATTCGCCTCTTGATCAATCTCTGCTTGTGCGCCTGCCTTGATTCTATCCGCTTCTTGTGAAGCAGTGTCTTTCGCTTCCTCAACCATCATGGATGCTTGTCTACCCGCATTAGCAATAATTTCAGCTGCTTGGTCTTTAGACTGATTAAGCATTTCTTGGGCTTTTTGCTGCGCCTCTTTGTGCTCTGATAAGCCGCGCTCTGCAGCAATCAAGCCACTTTCAATACGCTTTTTACGCTCTTCCATGGCGGCAACAATTGGAGGCCATACAAACTTCATGCAAAACCATGTAAACATGGCGAACATGATTAACTGGCCAATCATCGTCAAATTAATATTCATAGCTTAAACCCTGCTTTCAAGTAAAAAGTATTTAACCGGCAACCGCAAATAAGATATACATTGAGATACCTACCGCAATCATTGGTACCGCATCTACTAGACCCATTACGATGAACATTTGTGTTCTAAGCATTGGGATAAGCTCTGGCTGACGCGCCGCACCTTCTAAGAATCTTGCACCCAAGATACCAATACCTACTGCCGCACCCAATGCGCCTAAACCCATTAAGATTGAACCTGCTAAAAATAATGTTGCTTGTACTTCTGTCATTTCTTACTCCTATTTTTTAAAAAATTAATGTCCCTTGTCGTGGGCCATGTCCATATACACAATTACCAAAGTCATAAAGATAAAGGCTTGTAGTAATACGATCAAAATGTGGAAGATTGCCCATGGCAATGATAATGTCCACTGAATCCAAAACGGCAATAAGGCAATCAAGATAAAGATCATCTCACCGGCATACATATTGCCAAATAAACGCAATGAGTGCGATACCGGCTTAGCAATTAGAGAAACAAACTCTAAGAAAAAGTTAGCTGGAATTAATAACACTTTAACAAAAGGGTTTTTAGATTCAAAAGGGTGCAATGTTAGCTCGGCAGCAAAACCACCAAAACCCTTAACCTTAATACTGTAGTACAACATTAATAAGAAGATACCAATCGCCAAACCAAAGGTTGCATTTGGATCTGTGGTTGGCACTACTTTAAAGAATACATGGTGCGGGTCTGCGCCAAAATATGCGCCAATTTGCTGCGCTAAATATGGTAACCAATCAACTGGCACTAGGTCCATTGTGTTCATTAACACAATCCAAATAAACACCGTTAGTGCTAGCGGTGCGACCAATGGATTTTTGCCATTAAATGAACCACGAACGTTTTCGTCAATAAACTCAACAATACTCTCAATAAAGTTTTGAGCGCCTGAAGGTGTATCAGCGGTCATCTTTCTGCCAACACGATAAAAAAGGAATAAAAATAAAGCACC
>JAERTA010000040.1 GCA_016845205.1 Gammaproteobacteria bacterium | reverse complement strand
AGAACTAAAGATTAACAAATTACAGAATTTGCAAGCATCTAATCCACAAATGATTGTCACTGCAAACATCGGTTGTTTAATGCACTTGCAAAAAGACACTAAAATACCCGTCAAACATTGGATTGAATTATTGGACGTGTGAGCAATGGGTAGAAGAAGAAAGCCAAAAGCCAAAACTTACGAATTAGAAATCGAATCACTCTCGCATGAGGGGCGCGGCATTGCGCATTTAGAAGAAAAAGTGATTTTTGTTAGCGGTGCCTTGCCAGGTGAGAGGGTGATTGCGGATCGTACTTTTTCACGCGCTAAGTTTGAAGAGGCCGATGTAAAAGAAGTATTAAAGCCAGCCGATAGTCGCATCACCCCCAAGTGTGAAGTGTTCGGTGTTTGTGGTGGTTGCTCGTTTCAGCATCTCTCTAGTGAAGATCAAATTGATGCTAAAGGTAAATGGCTTAAGGATGCATTTAAAGGGCAAGCTAAAGTTGAGCCTAAACACTGGCTAGCACCATTACAAGTTGAAAGCTGGGGTTATCGTCGCAAGGCTAGGCTTGGTGTGCGTTATGTAGCCAAGAAAGAAAAAGTATTAGTCGGCTTTAGAGAAAAGAAATCAGGCTTTATTACTAACATGAGTCGTTGCGAGGTATTGCATCCATCTTTGGGCGATAATCTTGAAGTATTGGCTGGGGCGATAGAAAGGCTGTCAATCAAATCACAGGTGCCACAACTCGAAGTCGCTGTTGCTGAGAATAACACCGTACTCATCTTACGACACCTTGAGCCACTCATCGCTAAAGATGAGCAAATATTACTCGATTGCGCCAATGAGTTAGGTGTTACGTTCTATACTCAAAGTGGTGGTGAAGATACGGTTAAACCATTGGATCAGGCAGTTGAGCTGACTTATACACACCCTGATCATGATATTGAAATGGAATTTTTACCAACAGATTTCACTCAAGTTAATTTTAATCTAAATCGAAAAATGATTAACCTGGCACTTGAGATGTTAGAGCTTAACGATAAAGATGAAGTGATTGATTTGTTTTGTGGTTTGGGTAATTTCACTTTGCCGATTGCACGTCATGCCAAGCATGTGGTTGGTGTGGAAGGAGATTTGGGCTTGGTAGAGCGGGCGAAACACAATGCCAACAAAAACCAAATAACCAATGCTGACTTTTATATGGCAGATTTGTTCAAAGAAGTTGAAGGTGCACCTTGGTTTAGAGGTAGAACTTATAACAAAGCGCTGATTGATCCCGCACGCTCGGGTGCGATTGAGATTGTAGAGCTATTACCAAAACTTGGTGTTGAGAGATTAGTATACGTATCATGCAACCCAGCAACATTAGCACGAGATAGCGCCAAACTGATTGAATTAGGTTATAAACTAGACACCGCAGGCGTGATGGATATGTTTCCACAAACTGCACATGTTGAATCAATTGCTCTATTTACCAAATGATTACCATTAATATCGCTGATCAAACACTAGAATATCAAAATAAAACCTATTCGATTAGCAGTGCAAAAAATGGTGTGGGCGAAGTTGAAAACTCCTATTGCACACCCTTAGGAAAATTTAAAATTGCTGAAAAAATTGGTGAGAATCTTAAAGCGGGTTCTGTATTGGTTGCTAGAGTGCCAACAGGTGAGGTTTTCTCAAAAACGTTGTTTGATCAAAACCCCGATAGAGATTGGATACTCACACGCATCCTTTGGTTAGAGGGTGTTGAGAGTCACAATAAAAATACTAAAGATCGCTACATTTATATTCACGGCTCACCTGATGAAACCCCAATAGGTGTGCCAGGATCCAAGGGTTGTATTCGCATGTATAACCAGGATGTGATTGAGTTGTTTGACAAGATTCACACAGGTGAAGATGTCGTTATAATAAAGTCATGAGTCAGCTAGTACAATATTTACCAAAAAAAGCTTATGAACGCCTGCAGGCGAACTCAGAGGCGGTTTTAGTTGATGTACGTACTGAAGCTGAAAACAAATTTGTTGGCAGACCACTTGATTGTATTTTTGTACCTTGGGTAGACGAGCCAGATTGGGAGCCACACCCCGATGATTTTATTGCTGCAATTAAACGCTTTATTGGTGAGAGTGCACTGAGTGCTGAAATTATTTTAATTTGCCGTAGTGGGTTTCGTTCTGACGATGCAGGTCGATGCTTGATTGATAATGGATTTACCAATGTGTCACATGTGGTGAGTGGCTTTGAAGGCGATCTTGATGAACAAGATCAGCGTGGTAATGTCAACGGCTGGCGTCATGACGGCATGCCTTGGAATCAATGTTAGAAAACTTAAGGCTTTTTATTCACCCTCGAGTGATGACCATGTTGTTTTTAGGCTTTTCAGCCGGGATACCAATTCTACTTATTTTTTCAACACTAGGGCTTTGGTTAAATGAAGCGGGTGTTGCCAAATCAACCATTACTTACTTCTCTTGGGCGGCATTAGGTTATTCATTTAAGTTTGTGTGGGCGCCATTGGTTGATCGACTTCCCTTACCAGTTATAACCAAAACACTCGGTCGCCGACGTGCTTGGATGTTAGTTTCGCAGTTAGCCATTATGGGTGCGATTTTACTAATGTCATCGGTTGATCCAAAAGCCAGCGTTGATAGTTTAACCATTATGGCTTATGGTGCAGTGTTGTTAGGGTTTTCATCAGCAACACAAGATATTGTGATTGATGCCTATCGTATTGAATCGGCCGATAAAGATATGCAGTCAATGCTCTCGGCTACTTATATTGCAGGCTACCGTATTGGTATGTTGGTAGCTGGCGCTGGTGGTTTATTTATTGCTAGTTATCTTGGCTCAACCAAAGCGCTTTATAGTTATGATGCCTGGTCAGGCACTTACATGGTGATGGCGGCAGTGATGTTGATTGGTGTGACAACCACACTGATTATTAACGAGCCTGACACCAAAAGACAAGAGAGTGAATATAGTACAACCGATTACGCCCGATTTTTCTTATTGTTTTTATCGATTGTAGCGGCTTTCATCCTAACGTTTAACACAACAGCAGACTGGGTTAGTGCCACCAAAAAAACGTTAACAGAGTTCTTTGATAATAAGCATCTTGCTGGTTTTATTGTTGGTACAGTTCGTATGATGACAGCACTTTTAGGTGCTTATATTGCTGCTAGAGTACTGATAGTTCTAAATATTGTAAATCGTTCTATGGTTAACAACACTTATGTTGATCCGGTCAAAGATTTCTTTAGTCGTTATGGCATGAGTGTAGCAGTATTGTTATTGGCTGTGATTGGCTTGTATCGTGTGAGTGATATTGTACTTGGTGTAGTGGCTAATATTTTTTACCAAGATATGGGCTTTACCAAGGTGGAAATTGCCACCATTTCTAAAACATTTGGCCTATTTATGACCATTGCTGGTGGTTTTTTAGGTGGGTTGATGGCAATTAGAATAGGGGTGTTTAAAGTTTTATTTCTGGGTGCGGCACTTTCAGCGATTACCAATTTGTTGTTTATTGTTTTGGCAAATGTCGGCCATGATATTACTTGGTTGTATGTCACCATTGCCATGGATAACTTGTCAGCCGGTCTTGCAGGTGCAGCTTTTATTGCTTTTTTATCGAGCCTAACTAATATCAAATTTACCGCGGTGCAATACGCTGTATTTTCATCATTAATGACACTCCTGCCTAAGATATTTGGTGGCTATTCAGGCACACTGGTTGAGCAATTTGGCTATAGTGAATTTTTTATAATTACGACTTTAATTGGCATTCCAGTGCTATGGCTGGTGTATAAAGTCAAACCTTACATTGATTAAAATATGACTCTAGGCCCAATCATGATGGATGTGTCAGGTTTGACGCTGACACAAGAAGAAAAGAATCAACTGACAAAGCCAAGTATTGGCGGCGTGATTTTATTCACGCGTAATTTTGAAAATATCGAGCAAGTTAAAGAGTTGATTAAATCTATTCGCCTAACAAATCAAAATTTACTCATTGCAGTTGATCATGAAGGTGGTAGAGTGCAGCGCTTTAGAGAAGGGTTTACACATCTGCCAGCAATGTCAAAGTTAGGAAACCTGTATGACAAAAAACCTAAGAAAGCACTAAAATATGCTTATTCTTGCGGATTTATACTGGCTTATGAATTGTTAGAAATTGATATTGATTTTTCTTTTGCACCGGTACTAGATTTGGATTATGGAAATTCTTCTGTAATCGGTGATCGTGCTTTTCACTCCAACCCAGATGCAGTGGTTAAGTTGTCCAGTGCGCTAATTAGCGGGATGCATGAAGCAGGCATGAAATGTGTAGGCAAACATTTTCCAGGGCATGGATTTGTAACATTGGATTCACATACAGACCTTCCTGTTGATGACAGATCTATAAAAGAGGTTTATCAAGATATGACAACCTTTAAGTGTTTGGTTCATCAAGGTCTTGATGCTGTAATGCCAGCACATGTGGTGTATTCTAAAGTGGATGACAACCCTGCAGGATTTTCAAAAAAATGGATTAAGGAAATCTTACAATCGCAACTTGGTTTTGGCGGTGTCGTGTTTAGTGATGATTTATCTATGCAGGGTGCACACTTTATTAAAGATATTGTTGAGCGTGTTCGGGTGTCACTTGATAGTGGTTGTGATATGGTTTTGATATGCAACCATCCAGAGATGGTGTTAGAAGTTGTTGATCAAGATTGGGGTTTGAGCGAGAAACTACAATCAATGAAAGGTAATAGGAAGTATAAATCCGATAAAATAACCTATTTACAACATCTAGAAACTATCAAGAGTTTATTATGAGCAAAGACAACAATCAAGATTTCGAAATTCGTTTATTAAATGCTGTTAGAAAAACCCTGATCTCTGTGGCAAAAGACACCATGACCAAGCCAGGCTTACGTCATCCATTAACAGAAGATACACAAAAAATGATCACTGATTGTTTAGATATTGTGGTTTCTAGACAAACGGCCATTGAAAAAGAAGCGAGCACACATACCGAGATGAAGCCCGTCTTTACTGATGAAGAAACCGTACAAAGTTTCTCAATCGATGATCTTAAAAAGACCCTGAATTAAACATATTCTAGATTGGCGTAAGAGCTAATCAGCCACTTAGTGCCAGCAGATTTAAACTTGATTTGAATACGAGCTGAGTCACCTTCTCCTTCAAAGTTAAGTACTGTACCAAAGCCAAATTTTCCGTGTTTAACCGCCACACCAATTGATAATTGACCTTGTCCTTCGGGTTCAATATCTTGGTTAAAAATATCATCTTCTTGATAGTTCTGTAGGGTTGCGCCATATTTTTGCCTGAGTGAATTAGTGTATTCAGTTGGTATTTCATCTAAAAATCGAGAAGGATAAGCATACAAAGACTGCCCATGTAAAAAGCGCTTGGTTGCAAATGATAAACTGAGTTTTTTCATTGCACGCGTCATGCCAACATAACACAGCCTTCTTTCTTCATCCATTAAGTGTGGCTCATCTTTGCTTTGCCTTGAAGGGAATAAATCTTCTTCCATGCCAGTTAAAAACACATAAGGAAATTCTAAGCCTTTGGCAGAATGAATGGTCATGAGTTGTACATTTTGATTTTCAGGCGCGTTGGTATCACCACTCGAATCTAATGACGCCAGTGAGATAAATCCGACTACTTCATTCATCTCACTGTCTTCTTCGTGAACGTATTGTTTGGCTGCAGCAATGAGTTCTTCTAAGTTTTCTTTTTTACTGCCAGCTTTATCAGTTTTGTCGTTTGAATAATGTTCAATCAAGCCAGAAGCTTTAATCAAATAAGCCACTTTTTCACTCAATTCCAAATGTTTGGCGTCGTCACACATTTGTTCAATTAACTGTATAAATCCGCTTAGTGCATTGCTTGCACGAGTTGGTAGTGAGGGTGATATGGCAATGGCCGCTTGAAACAAATTGGTGTGGTTGTCGCGCGCAAACTCTCTTACTTTCTCAATAGTA
This sequence comes from Gammaproteobacteria bacterium, assembly GCA_016845205.1. Lineage (GTDB taxonomy): Bacteria > Pseudomonadota > Gammaproteobacteria > PS1 > Pseudothioglobaceae > Thioglobus_C. The sequence continues at coordinate 3,608 of JAERTA010000040.1, read as the reverse complement.
GCGTTGCCAATACCACGAGTCGGAAAATTAACCACGCGCTCAAAAGCAACATTATCAGCCGAGCTTTCCATTAAGCGCAAATAGCACAAAGCGTCTTTAATTTCAGCGCGCTCAAAAAATCGAAGACCGCCGTAAATCACATAAGGAATATTGTATTTAATCAGCCGTTCTTCAAAACTCCTAGACTGTGCGTTAGAACGATAAAGAATGGCGCATTCATTAGGAAGTGCGCCGCTGTTAATGTGTTGTTGAATGGTGCTAACAACATAATCTGATTCGTCAGTTTCTGTACGTGCTTCATACACATCAATCAAATCACCATCACCTGAATCTGTCCATAACGATTTTCCTAGGCGATTAGAGTTGTTGGCAATAAGTGCATTAGATGCGCTCAAGATATTACCTGTAGAGCGGTAATTTTGCTCAAGGCGAATGGTTTGAATAGGGCGGAAGTCAGATTCTAATTTTTGAATATTTTCAATTTTTGCACCACGCCAGCCATAGATTGACTGATCGTCATCACCCACACAAAATATTTGATTCCTGCCTGATGAGAGTAATTTAATCCATTTGTACTGAATGGTATTGGTATCTTGAAATTCATCAACCAAGATGTGTTCAAAACGATTTTGATAGTGCGTTAATAACTCGGTATTGTTTTTTAACAGTTCATAGCTTCGTACCAAAAGCTCAGCAAAGTCAATCAGTTCGTTGGCCTTACAGTGTGCCTCGTAAAGCTCAAATACTTTAACACTTTGTTTAACAAAAAAATTGTACCCAGCATCGATGTCACTAGGGTGAATACCTTCATCTTTTTGTTGGTTGATAAACCACTGAATTTTACGAACCGGAAATTTTGACTCATCCACTTGGTTTTCTTTCATTAAACGCTTAATAATACGAAACTGATCTTGTTGATCAAGAATTTGAAATTGAGCACTTAAGTTGGCCTCAATAGGATGAGCGCGCAACAGTCGATGCGCCAACCCATGAAAAGTGCCAACCCACATGCTTCTAATAGGGCGTCTTAACAACAGTTCAAGTCGTTCACGCATTTCTTTGGCAGCCTTGTTGGTAAAAGTTACTGCTAGGATAGCATCAATATAGATATTTTTTTGTGTGACTAAATAAGCGATACGATGAGTTAAAACTCGAGTTTTCCCACTGCCCGCACCTGCGAGTATTAAGGCATTTTGATCATCATCCAAAGTAACCGATTGGTTTTGTTTGTCGTTAAGTCCATCGATAATTTCAGATAAATTCATGATTTTTTCTTGCCTGGGAGTTTTAAATGGTTATAATATTACCTTTCTCTGATATCAAGCAATTTGAAGCCTGATTAAAGAGTATGAAATTATAAACAATATTAAAAGCAAAATTTAAGGAGTATCAGTAATGACTTACTACGAAGGTGTTAAAAAAATGGAAGAAATGGGCGTAAACGACAACTATATTCAAGGTTGGGTAGCCGGTTTTTTAAATAATCCTGAGCTTGAAGAACAAAGAATTACTGACGAGTGGGAAGCAGGCTATGAAGATGGCAAAGAGCAAACAGACGAAAACTTTGCAAATTTCTGCTAATCACATTCATTAAGAATGATTTAAAAAAGCCCCGTTTACGGGGCTTTTTAATGCGCTAATCATTATGCAAAGCAACTGGCAACACAAGGCAAGAAACACACTTAAAGGCGCGAGCAGTTGTAATGATTTTTTTCAAAGCAATCAGTTTAAAGACCAACATTTTCCAATCAAGATCCCCTTAGAATTTGCTAATTTGATTGATAAAAACAATCCGAATGATCCTTTATTAAAACAAGTAATTCCCTCTGAGGATGCACCCAGCCATCCAGACTTTAGCGCCTCCCCGTTGGCTGATGAAAGTAACGCACCCGTCGAAGGCCTAATTCACAAATATTCTAACCGTGTTTTATTGATCACATCAAGGGTTTGTGCCATACATTGTCAATATTGTTTTAGGCAAAATTTTGATTATAGCACTCATGATGCAATGAGTAATTGGCTAGCGATTGAAAACTATATTCGCACTCACCAATCTATTAATGAAGTCATTCTTAGTGGTGGTGACCCTTTAAGCTTGAGTGATGAAAAGCTAGAAAAATTAATCAAAAATATTGAAAATATTCAACATGTTAAGTTGTTACGCATCCATTCTCGCTCTGTGGTGGTAACACCAAGCAGAATAACCGATAAATTGGTCGAAATACTGGCTAAAACGTCGTTAAAAGTGGTTTTGGTGACACACATTAACCATGAAAATGAAATGTCAGAGGCATTTGTTAAAAATATTGGAAATTTTGTAAATGTGACCTTGCTTAACCAGTCGGTGTTGTTGGCAGGGGTTAATGACGATTTAAATGCTTTAGAGCAATTAAATTTGAAGTTATTTGATGCCGGCATTTTGCCATATTACTTACACATGTTAGATAAAGTAGACGGTGCAGAGCATTTTTTAGTCAGTGATGATTGTGCAATTGAATTGCATCAGCAATTGCAAAAAAAACTCAGTGGCTATCTAGTACCGAAATTGGTACGTGATGAAAATGCTGAATCTAAGACCTGGGTGTCATCAGAGGATTGATTTTTCCAAAATAGCAATATCGATTTCACCCATGTGATAATCAACTAACTTGCCTTCTGGATCATATATATAGGTTGTTGGCATGCCAAACACATCGCCAAATGCACTAAATTGAGCGTTATTTTCGTCGTTAAATAAGATGATTGGATAATCCACCATAAAGGTGTCAGTAAATTCAATGGCGGCCTCTGTGTTGGCCTCCTCGTAGTCCATACCTAAAATTTCAACTTTGTCGGAATGCTTGCTGTAGAACTCTACAAAAGCAGGGATTTCTTTTAAGCAAGGCGGGCACCAAGTGGCCCAAAAATTCACCACTAAATATTTACCTTTAACTGTTTCGTTATTATGCGTATTGCCATTCAGATCAACCACTGAGAAATTGGGCAACTTAATTGCTTTTTCATTTTCAATTGTTTTTTCGTTCTGCAATAAGGCTTTAACTCTTTCCTTTGCCTCATCAACGGTAATTGCTTGAACGTGAGATAAAGGAAAAATAAGAGCGAGTATAATAAGAAATTTTTTAATAATAATTTGAATCATGAGTGAAAAAATATATCACAATCCTAGATGTTCAAAATCTAGAATGACTTTGTCTATTTTAGAAGAAAAAGGCTTAGATATAGAGATAATTAAATACCTGAGTGAAACCCCGTCTGTTGAAGAATTAAAAGATTTACTCACTGCACTCGATATGCAACCTAGAGAGCTAATGAGACAACATGAGGCGCCATATAAGGCTAACAATCTAGCCGATGAATCCCTGAGTGAAGATGCTTTGATCCAAGCAATGGTTGATCACCCGATTTTGATTGAGCGCCCAATTGTTAAAACCGATAAAGGCATTACTATTGGACGACCACCTGAAAATGTATTGTCAATTATTTAGTCAACCAATAAGGTTGATAAGTAACCTTCGCGACCTTCAATATTTGAATAGTAGACATCATCTAGGCCATCGACAACAGAAGTTTTAACTTCTTCTACAGCAAGAACGGCATCACTCCAAGCG
>JAERTA010000039.1 GCA_016845205.1 Gammaproteobacteria bacterium | reverse complement strand
CAGCACTTATTAAAAGATAAAGAAGGTGTGGTGGTTAATCTGGGTGGCATTGCCAACCTGACACAGGTTTCAAAAGACTCGGTCGTTGGTTTTGATACTGGCCCAGCCAATACTTTGTTAGACAATTGGATTAAAAAATCCAAACAGTTGGATTTTGATCGAGACGGTATTTGGGCAAGGTCTGGCTTTGTTGATGAGCGGTTATTAAACACACTATTGGCGGATGATTATTTTAAAAAATCAGCACCAAAAAGCACAGGTCCAGAATATTTTAATCTCGCGTGGCTTGAATCGCATTTGGCCGGTAATGAAACAGCTGTTGATGTGCAAAGAACTTTGGTAGAATTAACAGCCATGAGCATTAGCCAACAGATTGCCCAAGGTTCAGATGTTTACCTTTGTGGCGGTGGCGTGCATAATTTGTTTTTAGTTGAGCGCTTGGCCTATTTAAACCCTCATAGTGAAGTGTCCACCACCGACGATCTAGGTATGCCGGTTGATTATGTTGAGGCGGCTGCTTTTGGGTTTTTTGCACAACAAACCTTAGCAGGAAAAACTTCAAGCCTGCCATTAGTTACTGGCGCTAAAGGCGCAAGAATATTAGGAGCAATTCATGCAGCACAATGACACGTTGCAAATAATTCGTCCGGATGATTGGCACTTGCATGTGCGCTCGGGTGAGATGCTTAAATCAGTCGTCGGCATGACGGCTATACAAATGGGCAGAGCTATTATTATGCCCAACCTAACCCCGCCAGTTAGCAATGCTGATCAAGCGCAACAATATTATCAAGAGATTATGGCGGCCCTACCAAAAGACACTGGTTTTAAGCCGTTAATGGTTTTGTATTTAACAGACAACACCACGCCAAAACAAATTCAGTCAGCTGTTGATGGTGGGCTAGTGGTGGCGGCCAAGCTTTATCCAGCTGGCGCTACTACTAATTCAGATAGTGGCGTCACAGACGTTGCTAACATCTATCCTGCATTAGAGAAAATGCAGCAACTGGGCATGCCGTTATTGGTACATGGTGAAGTAACCGACCCTGCTATTGATATTTTTGATCGAGAAGCTGTTTTTATTGAGCGAATATTGGTTAAAGTTATCCAAGATTTTCCTGAACTAAAGGTTGTGTTTGAGCACATCACCACCAAGGATGCGGTTGATTTTGTTTTATCTGCAGACAAAAGTATTGCTGCAACAATAACCCCACATCATTTATTGGCCAACCGTAACGATATGCTAGTTGGCGGCATTAAACCGCATTATTTTTGTCTGCCAATTTTAAAGCGAGAAGATCCACACCAAAAAGCATTATTATCTGCCGCCACAAGTGGAAACCCTAAATTCTTTTTAGGTACAGACTCCGCACCACATGCAAAACACGACAAAGAATCTAGTTGTGGCTGTGCTGGCGTATTAAGCGCGCATTGTGCGATTGAGTTGTATGCAACTGTATTTGAATCCCAAGACGCATTAGACAAGCTTGAGGGTTTTGCATCAAAATTTGGTGCTGATTTCTACGGTCTACCGCACAACACACAAGCCATTACACTAAAGAAACAAAATTGGACTGTGCCTGAGAGTTATCCATTTGCTGATACAATAGTGGTGCCATTTATGGCAGGGAAAACGCTAAGCTGGAAACTGACGTCCTAGATTTTAAAGTAGGCTTTCGCCTGCTGAGTATCAAGCTCAATTTGTTGTTTTAGTGCCTCAAAACTGTCAAATTTTTCTTCGTCTCTGATTTTGTATTTAAATACAACCTTGGCATCAAGCCCATAAACATTTTGATCAAAATCAAATAAAAACACTTCTAACAAGGTTTTTGTGCCATTAATGGTTGGGCGATTGCCAATATTACATACCCCTTGAAAAATTACGCCGTCAATTTCAACCGTGGTTGCAAATACTCCTAAAACCGGGCTAATTTTTCGCTTAATGGGAATATTGATGGTAGGGAAGCCGATGGTTCTGCCTTTTTGGTGCCCATGAACAACCCTGCCTGAGATTGAAAACGCTCGTCCTAGCATTTTCGCTGCAGCGTCCAAATCACCTTGAGATAGCAAAGCTCGAATTTCTGAGCTACTTGCTCGGCAATCATTGCACAATACGCTTTGGGTTTTTTCCACACCAAACCCACCGACTTTTGATAGGCTTTGTAACAATGCCAAATCTCCTTGGCGGTTTTTACCGAAGCGAAAATCATCGCCAATCAAGCAATGTTTCATGCCGAGCTTGTCTATTAAAATCTGCTGAATAAAGTCTTTGGCTTCAATCTTGGAAAACGCCCGATTAAAACGAATTAACAGGTGTTCATCCACGCCAAGACGCGAAAGCAGGTAGTGTTTTTCTTTAAAATTGCTGAGTGTAGCTTGCTCATGACCAAAAAAACATTGTGGTGTTGGTGCAAATGAAATAAGCACCGAAGGTAAGCCCATTTTTCTAGCTGACGCTACCAGTCTTGAGATAATTTTTTCGTGGCCAACGTGCACACCGTCAAAGTTGCCAATGGTGACAGCACTGCCAGCGTGTTTTTTTAAATTATGAAGGCCACGAATAAGTTTCATAACCGCTATTTTAATCTAATTGCATTAGGATTTTATTCACTGGTGTTGGTGTACCAACTTTTAATTGGTGGATGGGTTGAAATCCGCAGATATTTTCTGGACAATCAACCACCACTGGATTAATAATTAAGTTGTAATGGGTAAAGCTGTGTTTAATGGGGGCAAGCATCCTGTTGATGCGAGCACTTACGTCAAACTGTTGGATGGTGCGTATGATTTCTTCAGGGCTATCTTCACACTCTTTAAGGCTCCATAACCCGCCCCAAATGCCTTTTGTTGGTCTTTTTTCTAAATAAACCTGCCCCTGCTTGTTTTGGTAAATTAACATGGCAATTGAGCGACTGGGCTTATTTTTCTTAGGCTTTGGATTTGGGTATTCGTCCTGTGTGTTGTGCTGATAAGATTGACATCCTTGTTGAACAGGGCATCGACTACAGTCTGGATTAGAGCGAGTGCACAAGGTTGCTCCCAGATCCATAATCGCCTGAGTGTAGTCATTGTTACGTGTGTTTGGAGTGTGTTGCTTGGCTAGTGCCCAAAGCTGTTTGAGTGTTTGGGCCTGACCATAATGACCCTTTACCTGGTGATAGCGAGACAATACACGCTTTACGTTGCCATCTAATATGGCGTGATTTTGGTTATGACTAATGGATAAAATTGCCCCTGCGGTTGACTCGCCAATGCCAGGCAAAGCCATCACTTGTTCAATATTGTCGGGAAATACGCCGTGGTAATCCTGCATAATAATTTGTGCGGTTTTGTGCAAGTTGCGCGCTCTAGCGTAATAACCTAGCCCCGCCCATTGCGCTAAAACCGCATCTTCGCTAGCATTGGCTAACGCTAATAAATTCGGGAAATGATGAATAAAATTATTAAAATAACTAATCACCGTACTGACTTGTGTTTGTTGCAACATAATCTCACTAAGCCAAACGTGATAAATATTAGCCGGGTTTCCTTGCCCTTCCTGAGGACTGCTTTGTGACGCTTGCCAAGGCAGAGAATGTCGACCGTGCTGATCAAACCACTTTAATAGTGGTTTTGAAATCGAATTCATTATTTCAGATTGAGTGGATCGTCTGGGTTGATGCCATCCATGAAAGGTTTGTCGATGTCTTCATGAGTCACCTGATAAACACAGCCAATCCAGTTGTTAATAATACCACTGGTAGCATCATGCCAAGTATTACCTAAAGTTTGGCTAATTAGCGCCTCAGGAAAGTCGCTTATTTTAAATTCGCCATCAATCAGTTTGGTTTTAAACTCATTTAAGATGGCTTTGTTTTGTGCACTTAAGTAGTTACTTGGAAAGGGTGGATAGTCTTGTCTGTCTTTATTTAAAAACGAGATTATTTCGCGTTTATATTCTTTTAATAAACTAATGGTGTCGTACTCTGGATGCCCTTGAAAGAAAACAATTCTGAGTAGGTCTTCACTAACACACAAGTGTGCACCGACCTTGCTGTCGACCAATATTTTGACACCGGCTTTATTAAATTGCGCTTTGGTAATTTCATTAAAACGAGAATGTGGCACATCAAAACAAGTATTAACACCACTCATGAGCGGGTGTTGGCGATCCAGCACTTGATGTGGAAATACGCCCCAACATTTTTCACCAATCGGTGTCCGTTTTTGCCCATAACGAAACTCAAGCACTGCGTGGGTGGCTAGGCAAGAACATAAAGTAGAAGTAACATTGTCATACGACCATTCGATTACTTCTTTAAGTTGTTGGTAAAAAGGCGCTTTTTGTAAGTCAGCAGCTTCAATATGAGCGCCGGTAATAATAAGCGCATCTAGGCCTTGCGCCTTGATGTCGTCAAAATTCTGGTAATGCGTATCAACATGTGCTTGTGCCTTATCGCCACGTTTAATTGAAGATAGAGTAAAGGGGTGTAGATAGAATTGTGCAATTTGATTTGAGTGTCCAATCAAGCGGAAAAACTGTCTTTCAGTGGCCTCAAGTGCTGCATCTGGCATCATGTTTAATAGGCCAATGTGTAGCTCTCGAATGGTTTGGTGATCGGCACGATCTTTAGAAAGAATGGTTTCTCCTTCTTGTTCTAGGCGTTTAAATGACGGTAAATTAGAGTGAGCAATCAGTGGCATTAGTCCAGCACCCCATTGATAAGATCAAATACTTCATCTGCATTTTTGCACTGGTACAAATCTTCACTATCAATGGTGTAGCCATATTTTTTAGCGATAGCCTCATATTTTGGCGTTCTATGTGCAAGTAATTGTGGAAAAACCCAGCCAACAAAAGCGTCAGGGTTGATTTGCGCTATGTAAGTTAGATTGTTTTCGGCTAAATAAGTGTTTAATTGTTTTTTTAAAAAATCAGCTTGGTAGTACAAAGGCTTAGGGTGTGTTTGAGCCCTTTCAATCAGTGCTGACTTGTTGGTTTCGCTAGCCCTAATATAGAGAATCAGCGTGTGCTCAGCAAGACTTTGGTACACCTTATCGTCATCAAGCTCACATAAACTACCGCCAGCATCGTTAATAAAGTGATTAAACCCTTGTTGTGCTGATTTTTCAATAAACTGGGCCACATCTAACATAGTATTTACTTCGGCTTCTCGGTGTAGCGCCTGACGGCGAGTAAATTCATCAATTGGCAGGCCGCCTTGCTCAGGATTGCCCACTTTGCCCAAAAAAGCAGAAACAGATGACAGGTTGTCAAAAGTAATGTGGTTTTCAACGCTAATGGACTGGTTGTCTAATAGACTGCCTAGCCAGTCATTTTGTCTGATATTGTGTTTAATATTGTCGAGAATTGCCTGATTAAGATATTCGGCGCCAATACGATAATCACCAGAATAGTGATACCATTTGTCTTTATTACTCAGTAGTTTTGACAGGTGTGTTTTGCCAACGCCTGACATGCCAAGTAGCGTTAAACGCTTATGTTTTGACTGTTTAAATTGTTTGGCCGAGAGCCTCACAACAGCCCATCTTGTTTAAACATTTCGCGAATACCACGTACGGCTTGACGAGTTCGATGTTCATTTTCAATTAGGCCGAAACGTACGTAGTTATCACCATAATCGCCAAACCCAATACCAGGCGACACACCAACTTTTGCCACTTTGAGTAGTTTTTTGGTAAACTCTAACGAGCCTAACTCTTGATAGAATTCAGGAATCTTGGCCCAAACAAACATGGTGGCCTTAGGCGGCGTAACATCCCAGCCAATAGATTGCAATCCATCACACAAGACGTCTCGACGATGTTGATACATGTCTGAAATTTCCCTAACGCAACTCTGGTCACCCTCTAGTGCTTCAATAGCAGCTACTTGAATTGGGGTAAACATGCCATAATCTAGGTAAGACTTGATTTTTGCCAAAGCAGCAACGAGTGTTGGGTTGCCAGCCATAAAGCCCACACGCCAACCAGGCATGTTGTAGCTCTTCGACAAAGAGAAAAACTCAACCGCAATATCTTTTGCGCCCTCAACTTGTAAGATACTTGGCGCTACGTAACCATCAAAAACGATATCAGCGTAAGCTAGATCTTGAATTACCCAAATCTCGTGTTCTTTGGCGATTTTAATCACGCGTTCAAAAAACTCCAGTTCAACGCATTCAGTGGTTGGGTTGGATGGGTAATTAAGCACCAGCATTTTTGGTTTAGGAAAGGTGTTTTTGATTGAGCGTTCAAGTTCTGCAAAAAAATCATCTTCCGGGCCACAAGGTACATGTTGAATATCCGCACCGGCAATGACAAACCCATACGGGTGAATTGGATAAGCAGGGTTAGGCACTAAGACAGTGTCCCCATTACCAACAACGGCCTGTGCCAAATTGGCCAACCCTTCTTTTGAGCCAATGGTAACAATGGCTTCGGTTTCTGGATCTAGATCAACATTAAAACGTCGTTTGTACCAGTTAGATATTGCACGTCTAAGGCGCGGTATGCCGCGAGAAGTTGAATAACGGTGTGTGTCTTTACGACGCGCTGCCTCGACCAGTTTTTCAACAATATGATCTGGTGTTGGCTGGTCAGGATTACCCATGCCAAAGTCAATAATGTCTTCACCACGCGCACGCGCCTCTGCTTTTAGCTCGTTAGTAACGGCAAAAACGTAAGCAGGCAGGCGTTTAATACGAGGAAAATCTTCGTTCATTTTATTTAATTGCTAATAATTCTACGTCAAATATTAAAGTTGCACTTGGTGGGATAACATTGCCTGCGCCCATTTCACCATAAGCCAGTTTTGATGGAATAGTGAGTTTGCGTTTACCGCCTACTTGCATGCCATCAACACCCTGATCCCAGCCAGGAATGACCTGACCAACACCTAACTGAAAATTAAAAGCCTCGTTGCGATCAACGCTTGAGTCAAATTTCTTGCCGTTGGTTAGCCAGCCGGTATAGTGCATAGAAACGTGGTCACCTGCTTTACATGCGGCGCCTTCACCTGATACTAATTCTTCAATAATAAGTTCTGCCATTGTGTTTTCCTAATAAGTTAATGTTATGTTGTAAGAGCCAAATTTTCTAATATTTAGCACGCCCACATCTAAAATTAAATATTGCCCTTTAATGCCTTTCAATACGCCTGAAATAAGCGGTGTTTTATCAAAATTTAGTGAGCTAATTTTGCTTGGGTATTCTACCACAGGGTAATTAATTTCTAAAGCCTCGTTATTTAAGGTCTTGGCGCCCAATTCATTAATCAATAATTGGATTTTTGGTAGCAGCTCATCGCGCACCTGCGGCAAGTTAATGTTTTCGACTTCATTTTTAAGCATTTTCCGCCAATTGGTTTTATCGTTTACAAATGCCTTTAGTGCAACCTCAATTTGCCCCGACTTAAGGCGAGTATCTACTTCGAGTATCGGGAGCGCGCTGAGTGCGCCTTGATCAATCCAGCGATTAGGAATATTAGATTTTCGCGTAATGCCAACTTTAACACCAGAGGAGTTAGCTAAATAAATCACATGTGAAGTAAAACAGTTATCCAGCCCCCAAGATGGCTCTCGGCAAGTGCCTAAGTGGTGATGGCAAGTTTCTGGTTTCATAATACATAAATCACAACTGGCTAATTTTTGACAACAAGGATAGCAGTAGCCTTGAGAATAGCTTTTTTTGGTCGCTTTGCCGCAGTTTGCACAATTGATTTGACCATTAAATTCTAACTGTATGGGTTCGTCAACTAGATCGTTCATGTTGAGTAATTTATCACCGATTGGCAGTTGATACTGCGCTGTGCCCATATTAAGGCTAGTGTGCATTTTGCTAATGAGTCCGCTTAGCTGCATGAGGTTAGGTTTGGGTTAGTAGGCGTTGTACTTCTAAATATTGTTCGGCTGTTTTTTCAACGATATGTTTTGGTAAAACCGGTGCAGGCGGTGTTTTGTCCCAGTCTAGAGTTTCTAAATAGTCGCGCACAATTTGCTTGTCAAAGCTTTTTGGGCTAGTGCCAACTTGATAATCCGCCTTTGACCAAAATCGTGAAGAGTCAGGTGTGAGTACTTCGTCCATTAGCGTGAGCTGATTATTTTCATCAAGACCAAATTCAAATTTAGTATCCGCAATAATAATGCCGCGCGCTAACGCGTAATCTGCTGCAAACTCATAAATTTTAAGACTGACTTCTTTTACTTGGTTAGCCATGTCTTTGCCTAGTAAATTGACGGTTTCGGCAAAATTAATATTTTCATCATGTTCGCCAACGGCCGCTTTGCTGGAGGGCGTATAAAGTGTGTTAGGTAATTTTGCAGCAAGCTTAAGGTTGTCTGGCAACGCAATACCGCAAACCGCGCCGGTTTGTTGGTAGTCTTTCCAGCCAGAACCAATAATATAACCACGAACAATTGCCTCTACCGCTAATGGCTTGAGTTTTTTTACAATAATCGCGCGACCTTTAACTTGTGAGACCTCTTGCGAATTTAAAACACTTTCTAATGGCTCATGAGTTAGGTGGTTGGGGATAATATGCTTGGTTTTATCAAACCAAAAATTAGCAACATTGGTGAGCACTGCACCTTTTTGGTTAATGGCTTGTTCAAAAACAACATCAAATGCGCTCAGACGATCGGTAGTGACAATCAGCATGCGTTTGTCATCAATATCGTAAATATCACGCACCTTGCCTTTTTGGATTAAAGGCAGACTAAGCGAGGTGTCAAACAGTGTTTCCAAGGGTGTTCCTGTTGGTAATTTTTTACCGTTATTTTAACCTTAATCCTAACATTGAAAATACGAATGTCAGACGTGTTAATGCGCGTCTGTGGTAAAATACACACCATAGTATGATGATGAAAAATTTTCTAATTGCTACCTTGCTGATAGCCCACTTCTCAGTGGCTTCGCCATTGACTGACGGCGCATTAAGACTGATTCAGGTAGGTAATGAAATTGGCTCTCGCGATGTGGTGATGCGCGGACAATCTTTGCTGATGAAAGGTGCGTTTGATCTCAATGATTTTGACGCCATTTACGAAACTTCCAAGCAAATGCGTTATGGTAATACGCTCATGGGTTATCCGCCGCAGGCGCGTATTGCTAACGAGATATTGATCAAGCTGGTAAGGCAAAGCTACGACCCTGCGTTGTATGATTATGCTTTGTATTTGTTGGATGGCGATGGTGGCTTTGTTAAAAATGATTTTTTAGCACTAAATTTACTTGAAGAGTCTTTCGAAGTACATGGCAATGCAAATTCTGCCTTTATTGCAGCTGTTGTTAGAAACGAATCATTGGTGCCTGGCACTAAAGACCAGCAACGCATTGGCGAACTGATTACATTTGCGGTTTTAAACAAAGTTAAGGGTGCGTCTGAATATCAAGCCCAATATATCGACAGTGGATACTGGAAAAGCCTAGATGTTAAACATTGGCGAGACTGGGTCGCTAGCCAATAGACTACAAACTGCGCAAGATACTATTGGCTTTATTTTTAAAGCGCCAAAAATCAGCAGGGTCTACCTTTTTTTGCTTGGGCAGGGGGTGTGTTAGCGGATTTCTGCGTATGCCTTTATAACGCAATTCATAATGCAGATGAGGTCCAGTTGAACGCCCAGTTGAGCCAACGTAGCCAATCACTTGGCCTTTTTTAACCTTAGATGAAGGTTTAAGTCCACGAGCAAATTTAGACAAGTGGGCATATACGGTCACATAGTTACTTCCGTGTTTAATATAGACGGTATTGCCCAAGGCACCCATTCTTTTTCGATGTTGAATAACGCCACTAGCCACGGAGTAAACCGGCGTCCCTCTTTTGGCAGCGTAATCAACAGCCCGATGAGGCCGCCAAGTTTTTAAGATGGGGTGAAAGCGTTTTCTTTGAAATTTAGAGCTGATGCGCTCATATTTTAAAGGCGCCCTTAAAAAGCTTGGATACAGTGATTTTCCGTTAATATCATAATAACCAGTACGCCCACGTTTGTCTGTGTAAGAAAAAACAGCCAAGTGTTTTTTTGCGCCTATGTAAATCAGCGCGCTAGGCGTGGCCTTTTGATTGCCAATAATAACAAACCGATCACCCTTTTGTAGGTCTTTATTAAAGTCAATACCCCAAGAAAACACACGTATCAGTGTTTTAACAATTTTTGGATTAATGTTGGCTTTTTTTGCATCAAAATTAAGCGACTTAGTAATGGTGATAGTAGAGCGATCAAGCGTATTCGAGCCATATGCCAATGCACTAGATGGGCTAATTAGCAACAAAGAGATAATTAGAAATAAAGCGCGACTAAGCATATTTAGTAACAATTTTAGTGGCTATGTTTCTTGCTGTTTGGTCGTTGGCAATGACAGCATCAAGATCACCTAAGACTGTGTTGTTTGTTTGTTCAAGCGTTTGCTCAATAACATGGGGGATATCTAAAAAACCAATGGCCTGATTTAAAAATGCATCAACTGCCACTTCGTTAGCAGCATTAATGGTACCCATGGCGTTGCCACCTTGTTTGAGCGCCTCGAAAGCCAACCTTAGGCAGGCAAATTTTTCAAGATCTGGCACGTAGAATTCTAACGGTGAATTGTTGGCCAAATCTAGTGGTTCAACACCAGAACTAATGCGCTCTGGATAAGCCATTGCATAAGAAATAACACTGCGCATATCGGGGTTACCCAGTTGTGACAAAGTAGAGCCGTCTTCATAATAAACCGAAGAATGAACAATGCTTTGCGGATGCATTACCACATCAATTTGTTCAGGCACTAGATTAAACAAATAAAAAGCCTCGATTACTTCCAGTCCTTTGTTCATCATCGTGGCCGAGTCCACCGAGATTTTTCGACCCATAGACCAGTTTGGGTGCGCACAAGCTTCATCCGGGGTGATTGATTGTAATTCGTTTAACGGCGTATGTAAAAATGGCCCACCACTGGCCGTAAGTTGAATTTTGCTAAGCCCAGAACGACCACCCTGTAGGCACTGAAAAATTGCACTATGCTCTGAATCAACTGGAATGAGTTGTGCGCCAGAGTTTTTCACCGCATCCATAAAGATATCACCAGCTAAGACCAAGGATTCTTTGTTGGCCAGCATGATACGTTTGCCAGCTTCAGCAGCAGCCAGAGCGGAAGACATGCCAGCAGCGCCTACAATGGCCGCCATCACATAATCGGTTTGCTGATGGGATGCAATATCACATAGCGCCTGTTCGCCGCTAAGCACTTGCGTGTCATTATCAAGTGCAGTTTTTAGTTTTTCAGCGGAAATTTCATCCGTCATTACCGCATAAACTGGTTGGTATTGTTGGCACAGATTAAGCATAGCTTGCCAGTTGGTATTGGCGCTAAGTGCAAAGATATTGAATTGACCAGGATGTTGATCAACTACCGATAATGTGCTTTTGCCAATTGACCCAGTAGCGCCTAAGAGTGTAATGTTCTTCATAGTAAATTTACACCCAATAAGAAAAATGGCGCTGCCGCAGTCAGCGAGTCAATACGATCAAGTACACCGCCATGGCCTGGAAAGATCTGACCACTGTCTTTTATGCCAGATTCGCGCTTAAACAAACTTTCAAACAAATCACCTAAAACAGAAACACTTGATATGACAACTGCTAAAAGCAAGAAGCCTAAATATTTTTCTGTAGAAATTTCTTGTATTTGTAAAAAAACAACCATCGTAATTAAGGCAAAACTAACACCACCTAACACACCTTCAATAGATTTTCCTGGGCTAACTCTGGGTGCGAGTTTGCGTTTGCCAAATTTTCTACCCACAAAGTAAGCGCCTGAATCCGCTGCCCAAATGAGCAGCATCAACAGTAAAAAATACTCACTACCTTTTGAGTGCAAACTGACCAGGGAAACCCACATAGGTGCTAGTAACAGTACGCCATTCATTGATCGAACAATACCAGACCCAAACCAAGATTGTGTGTGGCTAGGGTAGTTCACCACCCAAAATAAGTTTAAACCCCACCAAGCAGTAGAAACATAAAGCAAAATGTATAAGTTATCTAAGTTTTGTGCGTGGTTGTTTGCAACCAGCGTGCAGCCAACAATAAACAGAGTTAACAGAGCTCTATTGACAGGTTGAGTGATTTTAATCATTCGTGAAAATTCCCATGCACCAAGCACAACAAAGACCAACAATAAATAAGAAAAATAAGTTGTATCTAAAGCAAATATTGCCCATATAAAGACGGGTGCTAACACCAGCGCAGTAATAATCCTTTGCACCACCCCGCTTAACATGCTTTGTCCTTACGAGCGCCAAAGCGACGATCACGATTTTTAAAATCCTCGATGGCTTTGTCTAGTTCTGCGGGGCTAAAATCTGGCCATAGTGTGTCGGTAAAGTACAGTTCACTGTAGGCGATATCCCATAGTAGAAAGTTGCTAATTCTAAGTTCGCCACTGGTGCGAATCAATAGGTCGACTTTAGGCTGGTCTGCTAAAGACAGATATTGAGCAAAAGACTCAATATTAATATCATCAGTATTGATTTCACCACTAATCGCTTGTTTGGCAACTTGTTGTGCTGCTTGAGCAATATCCCACTGCCCGCCATAGTTGGCGGCAATCACCAGTGTCAATCCGCTGTTGTTGGCCAGAAGTGCTTGCGCATCAGCAGCTGTTTGTTGCACCTCTTGAGGAAATAATGCCATATCGCCAATAATTTTGAGTCTAACGTTGTGTTTGTTAAGCTTGTTGGTTTCTTGCTTTAAGACACTTAAAAACAACTTAAACAATAAAGATACTTCTTCGGTTGAACGGTTTTTGTTTTCACTGCTAAAGGCGAATAAAGTAAGCGTTTCAATCCCTAACTTGCCACAATGTTTCACCGCCTCGCGCACCGCTTTAACGCCTTTTTGATGCCCTTGAATGCGAGGCAAGAAGCGTTTTGACGCCCAACGGCCGTTGCCGTCCATAATAATTGCAATGTGTTTTGGAATATTCATATTTCTCACAGATTATACCTACTGCGGTAAAATTCTCATCTATGAGTTTAGCTAAAAGAATTATTCCTTGCCTTGATGTGCGTGATGGTCGCGTGGTTAAAGGCGTGCAGTTTGTTGATATTAAAGATGCTGGCGATCCGGTTGAAGTGGCCAAGCGTTATGACCTTGAAGGCGCTGACGAAATTACTTTCTTAGATATTACAGCCTCCCATGAGGGGCGCGACACCACCGTACATATGGTAGAAAGCATTGCTGAGCAAGTTTTTATTCCGTTAACGGTTGGCGGCGGCATTCGCAAACCTGAAGATGTTCGCATTATGCTAAATGCAGGCGCTGACAAAGTAGCCGTGAACTCGGCTGCTATTTTTGACCCAGATTTAATTAACGAACTTAGTGCAAAGTTTGGCTCGCAATGTATTGTAATCGCCATTGATGCTAAAAAAGTTTCAGACAAGCCAGCAAAGTGGGAGATATTCACCCATGGTGGGCGCAAACCAACCGGCATTGATGCTGTTGAGTGGGCAGTAAAGATGACTGAAGGCGAGCATGGTGCAGGTGAGGTGCTATTAACCTCGATGGATTGTGACGGTGTTAAAACCGGCTTTGATTTGCCTTTGACTAAGGCGGTTTCTGATGCGGTTGACGTGCCGGTGATTGCTTCAGGCGGCGTGGGTAATTTAGATCATTTGTCACAGGGTGTGATCCAGGGTGGCGCAGATGCAGTTTTAGCGGCAAGTATTTTTCATTTCGGCGAGTACACAGTGACTGAGGCAAAGCTTGCTATGCAAAAAAATGGCATTGAAGTCAGGTTGTAATGCCGACAAAATTGATTTTTTAACCGCTTAAGCGTATCATTGCGCGCTTTGCAAAACAAGGTTTTTTATGAATTCTAAAAAAGAATTATGGGTATTGTTGGCTTCGTTTGTTTTGCCAATTGCGCTTGGTACAGCATTTTTTTACTGGAACCCAACAGCGTTTACTGGTACAACTGTTAATTACGGAGAGTTTGTTAATCCTGTTATTACTACCGAAAAACAAGACGTGGTTTTTTCTCAAAAAACTCAGGGTGATTTACAAGGATTATGGACGCTAGCCTATGCGACCAGCACCTGTGATGACGTTTGTAAAAACACATTAAAAGACATGAAAACCATTCGTATTTTAATGAATGAAGACATGCGCCGAATTCAACGACTGCTGTTAATTAACGGTACAACTGATTTACAAGATCCTGGTGTATTAATTGCCAATCCAAGTGAGGCATTGAGCCAACAGCTAAATAAATTTCCAAACAATTCGTTATTTTTAATTGACCCGTTGGGCAACGTGATGTTGCGTTATGATCCGAAAGCCTTAGAAATTAAACGTGTGATTAAAGATTTAGAGCGTTTGTTTAAATATTCTCGCATCGGTTAAGCGGAGATTATTATGCCTTCATTAAGTGATTTACTCGGCCTATGCAAACTTAAAGTCGTCGCGCTTATTTTGTTAACCGCTGTGGTCGGTATGTTTTTGGCGGTGCCTGCGCCATACCTACCAGATGCAATGTTAGTATTGGCAGCATCGGCTGGCATTTCTATGGCATCAGCTTCAGCAGCGGTGTTTAATCACATTGTTGACGAACAAATCGATATTCAAATGTCACGCACTGACCAGCGTCCTTTGCCACAAGGCAAAGTCAGTCGCAATCAAGCCCTAGTTTGGGGTGTGTTTTTAGGTGTGGTTGGCTTGGGAATTTTGCAGTTATTCGTTAACACCATTACTATGGTGCTCACTTTTGTCTCGTTAATCGGCTATGCAGTTATATACACCATGTATTTAAAGCGCGCTACTCCGCAAAATATCGTGATTGGTGGTGCGGCAGGCGCAGCGCCACCAATACTGGGCTGGACCTCTATTTCAGGTACACAAGGTATTGAATATGCACTCTTGCTATTTTTAATTGTCTTTATTTGGACGCCGCCACACTTTTGGGCGCTCGCCATTTATCGTGTTGAAGAATACAAAAAAGTGGATGTACCAATGCTGCCGGTAACGCATGGACTGGCTTATACGCGCATGCAAATTTTGCTCTATACAGTGTTGTTGTTGTTAGTAACCTTGTTGCCTTATTTGGCGGGCATGTCTGGTTTGATATATTTGGTTTCGGCTTTAATTTTAGGCTTGATATTTCTAGCCTACTCAATCAAAATTTATAAGAATCCAGATGATAATACAATTGCTTGGCGCACATTTATGTTTTCAGTTAACTATTTAATGTTATTATTTGTCGCGTTGTTAGTCGACCATTACTGGCTATTTACTTTATAAGGAAAAAATCATGAAAGGATTGGGGCAAGTATTTAAAGCGGTTACTTCGGCAATGATTGGTGTGGGCAAAAAAGAAGACCTTGTCAAAGATTTTGAGCGTACCGAAGAACAAGGTCCATGGCCTTATATCATTGTTGGTTTGGTGATGACAGTGGCTTTTATTGCACTGGTTATTGCAGTGGTAAAGCTTGCCATGCCGGCTTAGGAAATTTAGTCTAGCGTTTCAATAATCAAGTCTAACGCCTTTGCCATTTTTGATGCGTGGTGTGGGTTAGTCAGCAAACCGGTTAATTCAAGATCGGGGTTTAGCAATAAGTAGCTCGCTGTGTGATTGATGAGGTATTTTTGGTTTGTCTTTGTGTCTTTATGACCATCATGCTTTTTCGTCATTTTTTTATGTTTGCTGTGATCTTCTGCTAAAGCCTTTTGTTTGATCTTCTCTACATTGTGATAAATCCCTAACGCTTTTGTCATATTGGTCAACACTTCATCTTCAGCGCTTAGGCCGACAAAGCTGGCATTAAAACGCTTAGTAAAGGCGTCTAAATTACCCATATCGCGTTTTGGGTCGACAGATATAAATACCACTTGAAGCTTGTTGGCATGTTCCATTATGCCAAGTGTTTGGTTTAATGTTGCTAGGTCAGTTGGGCATATATCTGGGCATGAGGCGTAACCAAAGTACAGGATCAACCATTTGTCTTTTGCTACTTTAGACAGTGAAACCGCACTGTGTTTATCGTTAATTAGTTCAAACTTCCCTTGTAACGATTTTGGGTTAGAGTACAAGGAGGCAGCAGGACTAACTTGTTTAGACAGTTCTTTAATTTTGTTGGCACCAGGAATTAGCAAAAGGTAGGCCGCCACAATCATAACCACACCCAGCCACATAATACTATTACGTGTTTTTTTTATTTGTACACACCTTCCTTTACCTGTACAGGTTTCAAATTGTTGCTCATCACAGGCGTGATCATTTTCAATAAAGTTTTTCACCGCTCTCCCCTTCGGTTTGGTTTATTTTACTTATACAGGTGTTTTGAATATTTTGTGTGCCAACGCAACAAGACTAAGTAATAATAACAAAGCAACTGCGTTATGTAGTACCGCAATAACCATAGGAATTGATAGCACTACATTTAAAATACCTAAGGTTACTTGTGCGATTAACAAGCCACCAATTAACAACAAGTTCGATTTTAAGTGTGTATAACTCCTAAACAAATAAATAAGCGCAACAATTAAAACTGTCGTCACTAGCGCACCAATGCGGTGCATCATCTGAATGCCTGCACGTGCTGTGTTTTCTAACACACCATACTCATAGTCAACGCCTAGTGGCCCCCAGTATAGTGCTCGTGTAAAGTCCATCTCTGGCCACCAAGAGCCTAAACACGTTGGAAATTCTTCGCCACAAGATAGTGCTGCGTAGTTGGTGCTTGTCCAGCCACCAAGAATAATTTGTAAACTAAGTACAGCCAAAGCGACCAACAGTAATGATTTGTGTCTTTTTAAAACGTGTCGGTAAGTAATTAGTGGACCACCCTGATTGAGCAATAGCCAAGTAAGCAAGACAGTCGTCATGAAGCCACCCGCAAGATGTATGGTTACAATCCCAGGGTGTACTAATAGCGTAACCGTCCACATACCAAAAGCACCTTGCAGCATCACAAATAATGCAGTAAAGCTTGGCAACATCATTGATTGGTGGTATTGCGGTTTGCCTCTTAAGGCCAAAACAAATAAAATTAAAATAACCAGCCCAAGGGTTGAGGCAGCATAGCGATGAACCATTTCTTTCCAGCCTTTAGCCGCTTCAACTGGCCGGTCATAACCTTCAAGTTTGGTGCCGTCCGCTACATCGGGGACAGTTAATTGCCCATAGCAACCAGGCCAATCAGGGCAGCCTAGGCCGGCATCGCCGAGTCTTGTGTAAGCGCCTAAGATCACCACAATAAGTGCCAAGACAATAGAGATTTCTAGTATTTTTTTAAACATGTGATTGTAAAAATTCTGTACTGATATATGAGACGTATTTTAACGACTAAACCAGTTTATGCAAAGCACTCTTATAAAAAAGCCCCTTGCACAAGAATGCAAAGGGCTTTAGAGAGGCAAGCTAGGTCTGTATTACTTTAACTCACCAATCATGCTTTTGTAAGCATGCCACGTTGCGTGAGCTAAGACTGGAATAACAAATACCAAGCCAACAAAGTAAAGGTCGGCTGTTAACACCAACGCACCCAATACCAAGATACCAACCATTGGCACCCAAATAAGCATAATCACCAAGTTTGCCGTTGCTGCTTTTAAACTTGTAACCACAGCAGTGAATGGGTCGCAGTCTTTGTCTAACACCATTGGAAAGGAGAACCAGCTAATCATAAATGAGGTTAAGCCAACCACAGCAGTAAAGATAAAATAAGTCACCATAAAACCTGTGTTAGCGCCACTAGTGATGTCTGCCAAAATCGCTTGCACTACCGTTTGGTTTTCGCTCACAATGTTTAAAGAGCCAGTATTAAAGATTGCATAAATTAATGGTGAGAACATCATCCAAGCAATAGCAAGCACAACCAAGATCACCGATAAGAAAATACTTGGGCAAGAGCCGTTAGCTTTAAATGCGGCGCCAAACACAGCGCTGATGTTAGGGCTTTCACCGTTTGAAAGTCTTCTTGAAGCATCGTACAGACTCATGGCAGATATTGGACCCAAGACTAAAATAATCACCGCTAATAAGGGCGCGGCTACATCGCCCAGTGTTTCAGAAGTGCTTAGGTAGTTCCATGCACTGTAAGAAACCACGGTAAATAAAACACCATAAAAAATTGCCAATACTGGCATGGCTAAAAAGTCGCTGACACCTTGTTTTAACCAAGTAAAAGGTGCGCCCATATCAACTTGTTTAAGCTCAGCAGTCTTGCCAAGGTTTTCTTGCATTCTTGCAGTTTGTGGTATTGCCATTTTTATAATCTCCTCGCGAATTATGTTGTTAATTAGCTATGCATTAAATCAGACCTTGGTGAGGTTGTCAAGAAGATGTCACAATAATCTATTTAATATTAAAAGAAATTGATTTAAGTCAAGAAATTGATTTTTTTTATGATTTAGAACAAAAAACAGGTATCATTTGCCACAGTTTTTTATATGTAATATGTATAGAAGAACGAAAGGTATTTATTTTTTTGGAGGATTTATGAAAAGACTAACAACTCTTTTAAGCGTTTTAGTTGCCACAATGTCAACTAGTGTGTTTGCCGAATACGGCCTTAACATGACAGAGGGTGTAACTGAAATCAGTAAAAACATTTACGATTTGCATATGATGGTGTTTTGGGTTTGTGTGGCAATTGCGGTGGTTGTATTTAGTGCAATGCTTTATTCTATGTTTGCGCATCGAAAGTCAAAAGGTGCAGTAGCGGCTCAGTTTCATGAGAGCACAACGGCAGAATTGGCCTGGACAATAATTCCAGTTATTATTTTAGTGTTGATGGCAATCCCTGCAACCAAGGTGTTAATCGATTTAGAAGATACCTCTAAAGCAGAAATGACAGTTAAGATTACAGGCCACCAGTGGAAGTGGCAATATGATTATCCTGAAGAAGGCATTAGCTTTATCTCTAATCTTGCTCAAGATTCTAAAGATGCAATCCGAGGAACAGACGAAGATCGTAAAAAAGCAGGTAACGACAACTATTTACTTGATGTAGATAATCGTTTGGTATTGCCTTCTGGAAAGCCAATACGTTTCTTAATTACAGCCAGTGACGTGATCCACAATTGGTGGGTGCCTGATTTTGGTGTGAAACAAGATGCTAACCCAGGCTTTATCAATGACGCATGGGTAGAGATTCCTGTAGGAAATGAAGGAACTTACCGTGGTCAATGTGCTGAGCTTTGTGGAAAAGATCATGGCTTCATGCCAATTGTAGTAGATGTGGTAACTCAAGCAGAATACGATAAATGGGTATCTGAGCAACAAGCAGCAGCAAAAGCAGCAGCAGACAGTGCAAATAAAACATGGTCTAAAGACGAGTTAATGGCGCAAGGTAAGAGTGTATACAATACAAACTGTGCTGGTTGTCACAAGGTAGATGGTACAGGTATGCCACCAGTATTTCCTGCGATGGTTGGCTCACCAGTCGCAAACGGTGAAGCAGCCGACCACATTGGTCTTGTGTTGCATGGCAAGGGCGCAATGCCAGCATTTAAGATGCTAGGCGATTCAGATCTTGCAGCAGTAATCACTTACGAAAGAAATGCCTTTGGTAACACAGGCAGCGTTGTTCAACCTTCAGATGTTAAATCTGCACGTTAATTAAAGGAGAAATAATATGACAACAGCAACAGCTTCTCATGATGACCACCATCACGGTCCTGAAAAAGGCTTGATGAGATGGGTTAAAACAACAAACCATAAAGATATTGGTTCTTTATACATGTGGTTTGCATTTATCATGCTATTAATTGGCGGTGCCTTAGCAATGGGTATTCGTGCTGAATTATTAGCACCAGGTATGCAGCTTATGGAGCCCCAGTTTTTTAATTCACTAACAACCATGCATGGTTTAATCATGGTGTTTGGTGCAATTATGCCAGCCTTTGTTGGCTTGGGTAACTGGCTAATTCCGATGATGGTAGGTGCGCCTGATATGGCACTACCTCGTATGAATAACTGGTCTTTCTGGATTCTACCATTCGCTGGCGGTATCTTATT
Organism: Gammaproteobacteria bacterium; assembly: GCA_016845205.1. Taxonomy (GTDB): domain Bacteria; phylum Pseudomonadota; class Gammaproteobacteria; order PS1; family Pseudothioglobaceae; genus Thioglobus_C. Next base: position 7,786 of record JAERTA010000039.1, on the reverse strand, counting down.
AAGTACATTCTTTATGGAAGGCGGTGCACCAGCATTTGGTTGGACGTTCTACGCACCATTATCAACAACGTTTGCACCAGACAGCACAGACTTCTTTATCTTTGCAGTTCACCTATTAGGCTTCTCATCTATTATGGGTGCGATTAACATTATTGCAACCGTGCTAAATATGCGTGCTCCTGAGATGAAACTAATGGATATGCCATTATTCGTATGGACATGGTTAATTACTTCGTTCTTACTAATTGGCGCGATGCCAGTATTAGCAGGTGCGGTAACCATGATGCTGACAGACCGTAACTTTGGTACTGCATTCTTTGATGCAACCGGTGGTGGTGACCCAGTAATGTTCCAGCATATTTTTTGGTTCTTTGGACACCCTGAAGTTTATATTATGATTTTGCCGGCGTTTGGTGTGGTTTCTCATATTATTCCAACTTTTGCTCGTAAGCCGTTATTTGGTTATTCGTCAATGGTATATGCAACAGCGTCAATCGCATTCTTGTCATACATTGTATGGGCGCACCACATGTTCTTAACCGGTATGCCGGTTGCAGGTGAGTTGTACTTTATGTATGCTACTATGTTGATCGCGGTTCCAACTGGCGTTAAAGTCTTTAACTGGATCTCAACGATGTGGAGAGGCTCAATGACGTTTGAAGCGCCAATGTTGTGGGCGGTTTCATTCGTATTCTTATTCACAATTGGCGGTTTCTCTGGCTTGATGCTAGGTATCGCGCCAGCAGACATTCAGTATCACGACACTTACTTTGTGGTTGCGCATTTCCACTACGTGCTAGTAACAGGTGCATTATGGTCAATTATTGCAGCAACGTTCTACTGGTTGCCTAAATGGACTGGTAAGATGTACAATGAAGGGCTAGCCAAAGTACACTTCTGGTGGGCTATTATTTCAGTGAATGTGTTGTTTTTCCCTCAACACTTCCTAGGTTTAGCTGGAATGCCGAGACGTATTCCTGACTACTCATTGCAATTCGCAGACTTTAACTACATTTCATCTATTGGTGGTTTTGCATTTGGTGCATCATTTATCTTGTTGACTTACATCATAATTGATTGTGTTCGTAATGGTAAGCCAGCTGAAGCACGCCCATGGCCAAGTGCAAAAGGTTTAGAGTGGACACTAGAGCCAAAAGCTCAGTACCATTCTTTTAATACACCGCCATCAAGAAAGTTAATTGAGCAAGAGTCTCAAAACTCTTAATGGATGACAGAAAAAAAGGCGTCATGATTACTACAATAATCGTAGGCGCTGTAGCAATAGGAGTATTTATAGCCACGATTGTGTTATTTGATCCGACAGGCTGATATGGAAAGAAAGAAAATAACAAAAGGATTCTGGATAAAAATATTTTCAGCGCCTATATTAGTTTTTTTGTTTGGCGTATTTGTAATGCCACCAATCTATGATGTTTTATGTGAAATCACAGGTTTTAATGGTACAACAGGTAGAGTCGAAACTGAAAAAGAATATAGTTATGATGAAAATCGCCAAGTTGAGGTAAGTTTTTTTGCGAGTACGATGGGCGGATTTCCAGCACAGTTTGGACCAAAAGTTAATTCTATGATGGTGACACCTGGTAAATTTTATACAACCAGTTATATCGCAAAGAATAATACTGATGAGACAATTATTGGCCAAGCAATTCCAAGTGTAGCACCAACAGATGCAGCACTACATTTTAAGAAATTAGAATGTTTTTGTTTTAATAGACAGGTGTTTAAGCCAAATGAAGAAGTTGAAATGACTTTAAGATTTGTGGTTGAACCAGAACTGGATAAGCGCATAGAAGATATAAGCTTATCCTACAATTTTGTTAAACTTGAAAGCTAAAAAAGAGGAAGGAATTATGAGCGAACAAGAATATTACGTACCACATGGTACTTACTGGCCAATCATTGGCTCAATCGGCGTATCAACATTATTTGTTGGTTTTGCTAATCAAATGCACGGTGTAGAATGGGGCGCATCAGTGATGGCACTAGGGTTAGCAATCACTGTATTTATGATGTTTGGTTGGTTTGGCCAAGTCGTGAACGAAAGCACAAATGGCATGTACAACAAACAAGTTGATCGTTCATTCCGTTGGGGCATGAGTTGGTTTATTTTCTCTGAAGTTATGTTCTTTGCGGCTTTCTTTGGTGCATTATTCTATGCTAGAGCATTATCAGTGCCGTGGTTGGGTGGTGCAGATAACAATATCTTTACTCCAGATCTTTGGAATGCATTTAGTGCCTCATGGCATCAAATGGCATTCTTGGCACCTGGTACAGAGCTACAATCAGGAACAACTATGAGTTTTCCCGCAGTACCTGAAGGTTTGACAATTGAGAATGCAACGCCAGCAGACGTGGTTGATCCATGGGGCTTGCCTGCTCTTAATACTGCTTTATTGTTAGCATCTGGCGTAACACTAACCTATGCTCACCATGCATTGCGTGCTGGCCATCGTAATCAAATTATTGGCTGGTTGGTAGCAACTATCGCTTTAGGTGTTGCATTCTTAGGCTTTCAGATTATGGAGTATAGCCATGCATATGCAGATGGTTTAAAAATGACAACAGGAATCTACGGCTCTACTTTCTACATGTTAACGGGCTTTCATGGCTTCCATGTAACCGTAGGTGCAATCATGTTGACTGTTATCTTATACCGTGTTCAAAAAGGTCATTTTGATGCAGACAATCACTTCGGTTTTGAAGGTGTCGCATGGTACTGGCATTTTGTAGACGTAGTTTGGTTAGGTCTGTTTGTGTTTGTATACTGGCTATAATAGTTAATTAGAACAATAAAAAAGACCCCTTTATTGGGGTCTTTTTTTTCATCAAGTAAAAGTTAGGAGTTGTTATGACAGGAGTGGTTGCTGTAATTATTATCATTGCTATTTTAGTGGCCTTAGGGGTTGGTTTGATTGGCATGATTAAGGGTGGAAAATCTGGTTCTGATAAGATGTTTAAATCTTTGGTTGTTCGTGTTAGTCTATCTGTACTGTTGTTTATATTGGTTATGTTTTCTGGTTATATGGGCTGGATCACACCCAATGCAATTATGGTGGATGCACCCGTAATTTCGACACCGGAAAAAAATGATTAAACGCAGTTTCATCTTGCCGGGGGTATTGATCTCCTTAACAGTTTGGGGTTTGTTGTCACTGGGCTTTTGGCAGCTTGACCGTGCAGATGAGAAAAGCGCCATTGAGAGTGCTATTATTTTGGCCCAATCAAACCCTGCTCAATTAGTAAAGACTGAGGATATCCTCAATAAAGAACATCATCAAGTTTTGCTTGAGGGTTATTACGATAATGATAAACAATTTATTTATGATAATCAAATTGTTAATAGTAATGCGGGCTATTATGTTTTAACACCCTTTGTTTTAAATACAGAAGCAGCTATTTTGGTTAATCGTGGGTTTGTACCTTGGCATGGGAAGCGTACACAGCTTGCCGATATCAAAATCAACAATCAAACGACCACCATTAAAGTTAGCCTGATCAAACCTAAGCAACGCATTGAGCTTAAACAACAAAAAATTAGCACTACTTTTCCAATACTAATTCAATCTTTAGACATCGAATATTTGTCTCAGCTATCTAATTACCAAATTATTCCAATGATAGCACAGCTCGATGTTAACGCTAACAATGGTTTCTTTAGGCAATGGAAACCATTTTATGGTAGTGTTGACAAGCATTTAGGTTATGCGCTGCAATGGTTTTTAATGGCCTTGGTACTGAGTATTATTGCCATTCGTCTACTAATAAAAAATAGAATAAATTGATCTATATCAAGAATTCATTATTGACTTGACGGTATCATCAGGCCTATGTAGAATTGCCTTTTATTTAAATAATCCAACAAGGCAGGATTATTGATTAAACAAGGAGAGAGTTTAGATGAGCTTAACAGAAAGATATGACTTAAATGTTATAAAGTGGTTTTCCATTATGTCGGTAGTTTATTTGGTGGTAGGCACATTAGTTGGTGTCTATATCGCTGCAGAATTAGCCTACCCCTTTTTAAATGATTTAGGTACTGATTTGCCTTATTTCCAATTTGGTCGTCTTAGGCCACTACATACCAATGCAGTAATTTACGCTTTCGGTGGTTCTGCACTCATGGCCTCTGCTTTTTATATTGTTCAGAGGACCAATCAAACCAAGCTTTGGTCTAATAAGATGGCTTGGTTTACCTTCTGGGGCTGGAATCTAATTATTCTTTCAGCGGTTATTTCGTTTCCACTGGGCATTACTTCAGGTAAAGAATACGCAGAGTTAGAATGGCCGATTGATATTGCTATTACCTTAGTTTGGGCATCGTATCTATATAACTTTATTATGACTATCCACATTCGTGATCGCAATAAGGTGCCACACGTTTATGTCGCTAATTGGTTCTTCATGGGTATGATGGTAATGGTCACTTACCTTCACGTGGTTAACTCTCTTGCTATTCCAGTCGGCTGGTTTGACTCTTATTCTATTTTCTCAGGTGTACAAGATGCCATGATTCAGTGGTGGTGGGGGCATAATGCGGTTGGCTTCTTCCTAACAGCTGGTTTCTTAGGCATGATGTATTACTTTGTGCCAAAGCAGGCACAGCGTCCTGTTTATTCTTACCGTCTATCAGTAATTCACTTTTGGGCATTGATGTTTGGTTACGTATGGTTAGGTGCACACCACTTGCAGTACACTGCTTTGCCAGATTGGGCAGGTTCATTAGGCGCAACCATTTCACTGGCGATGATCATTCCATCATGGGGTGGCGCATTAAACGGCATCTTAACGCTATCAGGCGCATGGGATCGTTTGCGTGAAGACTACATCTTGCGTTTCTTGATTATGTCATTAGCCTTTTATGCGATGAGCACCTTTGAAGGCCCGGTTATGTCAGCGAAGACGGTTAATGCCCTATCGCACTATACTGACTGGACTATTGGTCACGTACACTCAGGCGCATTGGGTTGGAACATCATGGTGGCAGCGGGTGCACTGTACCACATGATTGAAAAAATCTATAATATTCGATTGTCGCAAAAACTATTGGCGGCCCATTTTTGGACACATACAATTGGTACGGTGGTTTATATTGTCGCTATGTGGGTATCAGGCATTATGCAAGGCCTTATGTGGAGAGCGTATGATGAGTACGGCACATTGGCCTACACGTTTGCAGAATCAGTATCGGCAATGCATCCATACTATGTTATGAGAGCAGCAGGCGGTGCACTGGTGGTATTGGGAGCAGTGTTCATGTTGATCAACGTTATTATTACCATTCGTAAAGCGGGCCAGGAGCAAACCTCTGCTCAAGCGGCAACAGCATAGGAGGAGAGAGCAATGGCAAATCAAAATGGAAAAGAAAGCTTCCAGGTAAAAGCTGAAAAAAATATTTTTGCAATGTATCTGTTGATGGCATTATCGGTGTCGATAGCAGGTATTGTTGAGATCGTTCCCTTGTTTACGCATCCCGATGCAGTGAAAGAAGAAGTGACAATGGCAGACGGTTCAACTAAGAGTTTGTTATGGCAACGCGGCGATAAGAAACTATCAGACTGGAAGCCAGGCGACGGTGTTCGTCCTAATACCGCATTAGAGGTGGCAGGTCGTGATATTTACTTGCGTGAAGGTTGTTACTTATGTCATTCACAAATGATTCGTCCATTTAGAGACGAGAAAGAGCGCTATGGCCATTTTTCTCTAGCAGTAGAATCAAAGTATGATCACCCATTCCAATGGGGCTCAAAGCGTACTGGTCCTGATTTAGCACGTTTAGGCGGCAAGTATTCAGATGAGTGGCATATCTTACACATGAGAAACCCTCAAGCAGTTGTGCCAGAATCGGTGATGCCTAAATATGCATTTCTAGATGACGCAACCGTTGATGGTGCAACTATTCAAGCACATATGGAAGGCTTAAGAAAAGTTGGTGTGCCTTATACCGATGGCGACATTGCAGAGGCTGCAGCGCAAGTTGACGGCAAAACCGAAATGGATGCTATGGTAGCGTATTTACAATCATTAGGTAATATGATTAAGTTTGAAGACGGCGTGGTTTACCGCGAATAATGACACTAGTTGATAAAATTGGCGCCACCACGGCAGTGGTTTTATTTGTGTTAATGGTAGGCGCTTATTTTTATGCTTTTAGGCCTAAAAATAAAAAGAAATTTGAAGAATTAAATAACTTTGTTAATAAAGAAGATTAGAGAGGAGAGTAATAATGGGCGAACATAAAAATCCATATCCAGGTGAAAACAATACTGGTCACTTTTGGGATGATGAGAGCGACGTTAGGGAGTTAAATAATCGACCACCAAGATGGTACATGTGGGCGCTCTATATAGGCACCATTTCAATTGTAATTTATGCGCTGTATTTCCCGACCATTCCTTGGTTTGGTGAGCATAATAAAGGTTCTGCTAATTGGACAGCAATAACCGAAATGGAAGAAAGTGTTCAACAGCTTGAAGATTATCGCGAAACCAAGTTTGCTGATAAAGAAAAAGCCATTGCTGATAGTAGTTTAGAAGAAATTGTACTAAATGATGACTTGAGAGAGTATGCAGTAAAAACTGCCAAAGTATTATTTGGTGATAACTGTGCGGCTTGTCATGGTGCAGGTGGTCAAGGTAACGACGGCTTTCCAGTATTGGCAGATGATGACTGGGTATTTGGCGGTACGTTAGCGCAAATTAATACCACCATTACACACGGTAAAAAAGGCAATATGCCAGGTAAAGGCATGCTGGGTAATTTAACCGACCCAGAGATGGAAAAACTAACCGATTATGTCATGGGCTTAAGTCAAGGCAAAAAAGACCCTGCAGGCCAAGTACTTTATATGAAAGGTATGTGTATGGCATGTCATGGTCCAACAGGCAAACCAACGGCGCCGACAGCAGCAAACTTAACAGATGGTATCTGGCGCTTTAAAGCAGATGACCAAAGAGCTTCAGTATTGCGCACGATTAAGCACGGCGTTAATAAATTTGGCGATGCAAATACACAAAATGCAGAAATGCCGGCCTTTGGTCAATCAGGCGTGATTAATGCCACACAGCTTAAAAAGTTAGTGGTTTATGTTCACCAATTAGGTGGCGGTGTTAAGGTAATTCCACCAACACCGGCAGAGTTTTTACCAGTAGAGGCTAAAGGTGGCTCGTTTGACGCAATTATAGCGGCAGCTGAAGCTAACTACAAAAAAGCATTAGACGTTAACATGGCTTGGCGCGATACCGGCAAGATGATCAAAGAAGCCAAGAAAACCAAAGATGTTGCACTGGCTAAGGCCGCCAACAAACAAGCAGTGAATGCATTGGCACAAGCAGCCGTTGCAGACATTGCCTCCCCTAGGTTTTAATTAACCGATTATAAAAACTAAAATACCCCCTTTATTGGGGTGTTTTTTTGTCTGAAAAAAATACAGCAAAGTTGACCTATATCAATTTATTCTAATATTATCGTTATATAATTTAGTTAACTTTATAACAATAAGGAGTAAAAAGATGAAAAAGATAATTGCAGTGGCTTTATTAGCGGCCTCACTTGGCTCAAACGCCTTTTGGAACAACAATAACAACTGGGGTAATAATGGTTATGGTTATTATGATGATAACGGCATGTTTGGTTACAACCCGTATGACTTCTGGGATCCACGTTGGTATTTTGAAGAAATGGACAACATGATGGATGAGTTTGACACGGGTTGGAACGATGACTATTATGGTTATAACCCTTATAACAACTATCGTTATGCACCTAA
>JAERTA010000038.1 GCA_016845205.1 Gammaproteobacteria bacterium | reverse complement strand
GGATATGAGCGTTTATCCTGATTTAGAGATGGATTATTCTAAATATAAACATATTGATTTAAATACCCTGACTCGCGACCAAATGGGCGAATGGAATATTGGCGATACCTTGCTATTGACGGGCACTATTATTACCGGTCGTGATGCGGCACATTCTCGTCTCAAGCACATGCTAGATAGCGGCGAAGGTCTGCATAAGGGCGTTGATTTTGATAATAAATTTATTTATTATGTTGGCCCAGTGGATGCAGTAGGTGATGAGGTAATCGGCCCTGCAGGCCCAACAACTGCAACAAGAATGGATAAATTTACCGACATGATGTTGGAGAATACAAACATCTTGGGCATGATTGGCAAAGCTGAACGTGGTAACCAAACAACGCTAAGCATCAAGAAACACAAAGCCAGCTATTTAATTGCCGTGGGTGGCGCTGCATATCTTATTTCAAAATCAATCAAAAAGGCTAAAAAAATTGCTTTTGAAGACATGGGGATGGAGGCTATTTACGAGCTAGAAGTTAAAGATATGCCAGTAACTGTTGCTGTGGATAGTAGCGGACACAACATACATAATATTTTTCAAAACATTCAAGTTGTCTCGACTAAAGTATAATCACCTTTGAAGTTGGTCGGATAGTCGCTGGGCGTTTGCGTTCAGAGGAAAGTCCGGGCTCCACAGAGCAAAGTGCTAGGTAACTCCTAGGTATGGTGACATAATGGAAAGTGCTGCAGAGATTTAGACTACCCAGTAATGGGAAAAGGTGAGAAGGTGCGGTAAGAGCGCACCGCGCGTTTGGTGACAACCGTGGCAAGGTAAACCCCACTTGGAGCAAGCTCAAATAGGCTACCATTGGTGCGGCTCGCACAAGGTAGCGGGTAGAGTGCTAAAGCGTTTTGGCAACAATGCGCGTAGATGAATGACTGTCTATTACAGAACCCGGCTTATAGACCAACTTCTTTTTACTTCGGCTTTTTCCTTTCTATTTTGTTAAATATCAAAAAACACTTAATCACATAGTTACACCTATGCTCAATCGTATTTTTTAATATTTGCCTCATATTAAAGAAAAAATACTCGCAAATCTTTTTTACGGCGTCTTCCCTCCTTTTTTTCTGTGTTGTATTTATAAAATACGCCTTGCACTAGCGATACACAGCAGTCCTCTGGGAGGATAAAGGCAAAAATACTTGTAAAAAGTGAATTATTAAGACTTTTGTCTGTTTTATTGTAGAATAGGATCATGAAAAGAAATATGCAAATATTTATCATGAGTTTTTTGGTTTTATCGGCTAATGCATTTGCTGATAAAGAAATCTTGTATTCTGATAAAAATATCACTATTTACACCGACAACACAATCGTACAAACAGGAAAAAATATTGCACCAGTATTCAAACCTTCAAACACCTGGGTAGAAGAGGATTTTTTTACTCAACAAGATAAGTACTGTGAAGTGGATTCTAAGTATGTTGACAAGCTTAAGAAAGGCTTGAAGATTAAAAAGAAACAATAAATTTATTTTATTTGTGCAAGTACTGCGCGGTCATTATTGTTGTAATCTTTAAAGGTTTTAATATTATGGAATTTTGTATTTAGCAAGCTGACGATTTTTTCTTGTTGATTAAAGCCATGTTCAAGTAGTAAATAGCCATCTTTATTAATATGGTCGGGCGCATTGTTAATAATAATGCGAATATCGTCTAAGCCATCTATTCCAGATACCAATGCTGTTTGCGGCTCATAAGATAAATCATCTAAATAAGCGTCATTTTCTTCAATATAAGGTGGGTTAGAAATAACAAGATCGAAGGTTTGGTTGGGTGCAGCGTCAAACCAACTGCCTTGAGAAAAGTTAATATGAGTTGTTGCATTAGTCTTGGCCACATCTAATGCCGCTTGAGAAAAATCGGTTGCACTCACTTTCCAATGTGGGTTTTTATCAGCCAAAGTAATGGCAATAACACCACTACCAGTACCCATATCTAATAGATGACAAGGTTCTTCCTTGTCAGGGAATAAATCTAATGCAATGTCAATGAGTAGTTCGGTTTCTGGCCGGGGGATTAAAGTGTCTTTTGTGACTTTAAAATCAAGATGATAAAAACCTTTGTTGCCACTGAGATAGGCAAAAGGCACACCTTGTTCGCGTTGTTGAATAAAGCTTGAGAGTTGCCGCTGCTGCTCATTGTTTAAAGCGTAATCGCTTTGTGAATAAAGTTCAGTATTAGATTTTTCCAACACCAAAGACAAAAGTGGTGCGATATCAATCGCACCACTTTTAAGGTAATCGTTAACAGTGTTCAAGACTTACAAATTAACCGTTGTTAATCCTAAAGATTTCCAAGAATTCATACCGCCACGGTAGTATTTAAGTTTTGCAGCAGGGTAGCCGTACTTAAGTAAGGCATTAATTGCTGCCGGTGTTTGACCACACCAAACGCCATTACAGTACATTACTAAAGTTTTAGCGTACGAAAAGTCATACACATCATCCACTTGAACACCGAACTGATCTTCCATGATCTCTAGCGCTTTTTCTTTGTTTTTGAATTTTGTATAAGGAATGTTAACCGCTGTTGGAATACCGCCTGAAATTACTGGCCAATTAGGTGTGCGTGTGTCAATCACCAAAATTGTATCGTCACCAGCTGATCTTTGTTTGACATATTCAATCACATCAAGCTCACCAATGGTTTCAACCAAATGTGGTGAAAATGGATGCATTGCTTGAATTTTTCCACGAGAAGTTTTTACATAAAAACTTGAAATTTCATTATCTCGATCTTGGTTTCTTTGTAGTTTAACAGCTTCTCCATTATGAGTAATATCAACAGATACCACTCCAGGTGAAATAAATACCTCTTTAGTTACTTCGCCTTCAGCATTAGCACCCAATGCCAATAAACTGGCAAATAATACGATTAGTTTTTTCATTTTCTCCCCTCTATTTTATGAATGGTTGGCAACAGCCACCGTTGATTTTTTAGTTTCAGCAGTTTTTAAATCAATCAGGTTTTTAACTGCAACAATTAACCCCAAACCAATAAATGCCCCTGGCGGCAAAATTGCTAATAACGTGCCCTGATAATCTTCAAACACTGTGATGCTCAGTGTATCACCTAAGCTGCCGAGTAGCAAGTTAGATTGTTCGAACAAAGTACCAGAGCCTATAAGCTCTCGCATTGCACCGAGTATAATTAACACCACTGAAAAACCAACACCCATCATTAGTCCATCGAGTGCTGATTTATCCCAAGTGTTTTTACTGGCAAAAGCCTCAGCTCTGCCTAGAATTGCACAGTTGGTTACGATTAAAGGCACAAAGATGCCCAGTATCAAATACAAGTCATAAAAATAAGACTGCATTACTAATTCAACAATGGTGACAAATGAGGCAATGAGTAAAACAAAGATTGGAATGCGCACCTCTTTTGAAATGTAATGTCGAAAAATAGAGATTGTTGTGTTAGAGGCAATTAAAACAAAAGTTGTTGCAATGCCTAGCCCAATAGCATTAACCACATTATTGGTAACCGCTAGCAGTGGACAGAGCCCAAGTAGGGCAACCAAAGCTTGGTTGTTATTCCACAATCCATTTCTAACAATTTTTAGGTAATCATCCATAGAAGTTGATTATATCAAGCTCTATGGATGATTGATTTATGAATTTAAGAAAATACTAGTTCGTTATTTCCAACATCCGCCTTAATGGTAGATCCTGGTAAAAACTCTCCAGATAAAATCTTTTGTGATAGCGGGTTTTCCAGCAGCTGTTGAATGGTTCTTTTCAATGGTCTAGCACCAAATACCGGATCATAACCTCTATCAATAATCATATCCATTGCCTCGTTTGTAAGTTCAAGATTAAGATCTAAATCAGACATACGCGATTTAAG
>JAERTA010000037.1 GCA_016845205.1 Gammaproteobacteria bacterium | reverse complement strand
TCAACCCACACCTGCCCGATTTGCGTCAAAACTAAAGAATTACTGACCAAATGGAATCTGCCATTTGAACAAAAAATGATTGATGAAGATCGTGCTCATATGGTGGAATTTTCAAAAGTAACTAATGGCGCTAGAATGGTGCCACAAATCACCATTGATGGGAAGCATATTGGTGGGTTTAGTGATTTGACGGAGCTACACATGGACGGCTTCTTCAAATAAGGGTAGATTTTCACCACTATCTTTGTTGTCAAAAAATAAGGGTACTTTTTACCAAATTCTTTGTTGTCGAAATTTTCAAAAACAGTCATTTGCTAATTGCAAACTCCTGCCTTTTCAAATTCCTTACGCCTCGACTTTGGCAAAAATTACCACTTATTGTTAATAACAAGAAACACTTCCTGTAAGAACAGATGTTGTGCAGTTAGGAGTGTATTTTATTGGTTGGTACACATTTTTTAATCCAGTATTCCATCCATCGATAAAGGATTTAGCTGCTTCGGAATCCTCTCTTTGTTTGTTATATTTTACTGCTGCAACTTTGTCGTTTATATTTTTGAACTCTTTAGCCGTGCAGTCAATAAAACTTTGGGTTTTTTGTTGATAGCCAAATTCAGTGCATTGTCTTTTAGCAAGTTCTGTAACTTCACAACTTTTTTTATCAAATATACCTCTTTTGTTTAATTCTATTTCTATATTCTTATTTTCTTCTTTGTCAACATACCAATCAGAGTACATTTGATTAGGTCTGTGGAGTAGGGTGCACAATTCCCAAGTATTGAAAGCTGATGCATTGTCTTTCTTTACAACCATAGTTGTGCAGCTACTTAACAGTAAAAAGTTTAAAAATAGTACAGAGATTAGTAAAAATTGTTTCATGAAATCAAAGGGGTTGACGTCCTTTCAAACCAACCAAATTAATATTGCCACAATAACGACAATGGGTAGTGCATATTTTTTAATATCAAACTCATCTTGAGTAGGCGTGCTTGTTGGTTGAACTGAGGCGCTAACTTTTGGCTCGGGAGTAGAGACTGGCTCAGTTTTTTGTTCAGTGGCCTCGACAAGCTGCGCTATTAGTTCATCTTTCTTGTGTTTAAGATTAAGCTTAACACCAATGGTTTCTCCATGGTCTTTAAGCTGTTGTTTGGTCATGCTTTTAAAATTCATCCCTACTCCTTAAGTTTGTCAAAATTTGCTACGCTACATTTACTTATCTTACCCGTTAAAAACTTCGAAAATAATCGAAATGACATGAAAAAACACTAAAATCTTTATAAATTTAGCCATTTAATAGCTAAATTTCAATGAAAACACTCTGTTTTAGCTTAATAATCAATTAAAACCACTCTTCTAATTTCGTCATAGGCCTTGCCTATGACGGTAAGTGAAAATTTCACAAATTTTGTCAATGGGCGGTAAATCCTTGGAATAATTCAGTCTAATGGGTTTATTAACCAATTAAAATACTTAGTGATTATTTACTGTTGATTGACAATGTCCAATATTTCCAAAGAGGTAATTGCTGATTTTTCTGAGCAATTAGCGTCACACCCAATTTATGAGGCGATAAAAACACAGCGAGATCTGCAGTGTTTTATGCAGCATCATGTTTATTCGGTTTGGGATTTTATGTCACTTATTAAGTATCTGCAGGCAGAGATTGCGCCAGTTAATTATCCTTGGGTGCCAATGGGTGATGGCGATGTAAGGCGATTTATCAATGAGTTGGTGTTAGAAGAGGAGAGCGATCAAACGCCCGATGGGAAAAGCTATATTAGCCATTTTGAATTGTATCAAATTGCTATGAAAGAAGTTGGTGCTGATACCAGTGCTATTGAGTTGTTTGTTTCCACTTTGGCAAAAGGTTCGATTGATAGTGCTTTGGCTTTAGAAAATATCCCAGCACCATCTGCACAATTTACCAAAACTACATTTGAGTTTATTCATAGCAACAAAGCGCATTGTGTGGCAAGCGCACTTGCCTTAGGTAGAGAACATATTATTCCGAATATGTTTCGCTCGGTTTTATCTAAGATAAAAGTGGATTCCAAGCAAGCGCCAATTTTTCATTATTATTTAAATAGACACATTCATTTAGATGAAGATTTTCATGCGCCGTTATCATTGAAATTACTCAATAATCTATGTGATACGCCAGAAAAAACACAAGAAGCGATTGAGGCTGCCGAGTTAGCTGTTAAGGCGCGACTAGATTTTTGGGACGGCGTGTTAGAAAGTATTAAGAGCATCAATCAATAAATTCTATTGATTGATGCTCAGGCTGATTACATATCTCTGTCTTCAACTTCGATAAACATTTTGTTAACATGTCTGCCGATTGAATCTTCAAAGCCAGACCAATCTTCATAATCTTTTAATTTTTCAACAACAATTGGTTTGATTTCAAAATCTGATAAATCGTCTTCATAGCCTTTTGCTACCTCTTGTTTGATGGTTGATAAATAATGCAAGTATGGATCAATTGTTGAGGCTGCATTGCCTGATTGACCATGACCCGGCACAAAAGTCTCAACATCAAGTGATTTGGCAAATTTTAGGATTTCAATATTATTATGCATGCTTGAAGCGCTATCAAAGCGACCAACACGCTTGTTAAATCCATTGTCACCCGTGAAGAGTGTTTTTGAGTTCTTATGTTCTACCATAATGTCCGAACCAGAGTGTGAAGACGGGAAAGGCGAGTGAACGTGCAAAGTTTGACCTGCGATTTGTAGCGTGTCTTGATCGCCAATTGAATAACTCGGAACAATAGGTACTGTGCCTTTTAGCTTGCCACCTGTCATTTCATTAAATACTTCAATCCATCGATCGCCTTCGCCATATTGCGCTTCTTTAATCATATTCATATGAGCGTAGAATTTAGCATTTGGGTATTTGTCTTTGATTGCATGATTGCCTAGCCAATGGTCGCCATGGGCATGAGTATTAATCACAGCGACAATGGGTTTTGATGAAATTTTCTCAATTTCGGCCAATACGTTTTCACCTATATATTTTGAGCCACTTGGGTCGACTAGAATCAGACCGTTGTCACCATCAATAAAGGCAGGGTTGTTGATAAATCCGCGATTGATGGCATTTGGATTTTGAAGAGGACCATGCATGACATAAACTTGATTATTGAGTTTTTCAAATTTAAATTCACCAAGACCATCAATTGTCCATGCTTGTGCCATTGAACTGGCAACTAGAGCCAATAATGTTATTAATTTTTTCATGATTCTCTCCTTTGGTATAAAGGTATTATTGTACTTTATAAGCTTCTAATCAAAAATACATTTATGCGTAAAAAACCTAAAATATTAAATATTGAAACCCTTGCTACCACACGTGTTTTTAATATTGAACGCCTAGATTTAGAGTTTTCCAATGGTGAAAAGCGCCAATATGAGCGCCTAAAGCCCCCTGGCAATGGTGCTGTTTTGGTGGTTCCTATGTTGGATGATGACACAGTATTGATGATTTATGAATACTCCGGCGGTACCGATCGTTATGAGTTGGCACTCACTAAAGGCAAAATTGACGCAGGTGAAACACCGATTGAAGCGGCCAATCGTGAATTAATGGAAGAAATTGGCTACGGTTCAAACAAGCTAACGTTTGTTAAAACCATGACGCTTGCACCAGGGTATCAGTCTAACATTACACACATTGTACTAGCACAAGATCTGTATGAAGCTAGTGCCGAGGGTGATGAACCAGAACCGCTTGAAGTGGTTAAATACAAACTCTCAGAGTTAGAGGATTTAGCCTATCACAAGGATCTAACTGAAGCGCGAAGTATTGCCGCACTTTACATGGCCAAAGAAATAATCAGAAAACAAAACGCGTGATTAATATCCCAGAAGAATTCATTCTTCACTCAAGTGGCACACCTTTTCCACGTCTTGATTTAGCACTTAATGAGCCTACTGGGCTGATTGCCCTTGGCGGTGAATTATCAACAGATCGTCTGCTTGACGCTTATGCAAAAGGCATTTTCCCCTGGTATAGCGAGGGCGAACCGGTGCTGTGGTATAGTCCAGATCCTCGAATGGTGATTACCAAAGATGCTCTTCATGTTTCAAAAAGCCTAGACAAAATTCTGCGTAGCAATCGTTTTGAAGTGCGTATGAATACTGATTTTGAACAAGTAATTCATCAGTGTAAAAACATTAAACGTAAGGATCAGGATAGTACTTGGATTGACAACGACATGGTTTCGGCTTATACAGAATTACATCATCAAGGTTATGCGCATTCAATTGAAGTCTATGAAAATCAAAAATTGGTGGGCGGGTTGTATGGTGTTGCGATGGGGCGCGTATTTTTTGGTGAGTCGATGTTTTCTTGTCAAAGTAACGCCTCGAAAGTAGCTTTAGTTTATTTATTAAAAAATACCGATTATCAGTTGGTTGATTGCCAAGTAGAAAACTCGCATTTAAAAAGCCTGGG
>JAERTA010000036.1 GCA_016845205.1 Gammaproteobacteria bacterium | reverse complement strand
TAAATTTTACCGTTAGTTAGTATATAATTCCTTGTTTTTCACAAGCCCTTTGCCCGGGTGGTGAAATTGGTAGACACACAGGACTTAAAATCCTGCGGCTTCACGGCCGTGCCGGTTCGATTCCGGCCCCGGGCACCATCTAACTTATTCTCATACCGTCCTGAGTATCAATTTCACCAAATGAAATTGGTAGACTGTTATACATATTAGGGACTTAAAATCCTGCGGCTTCACGGCTGTGCCGGTTCGATTCCGGCCCCGGCACCATATTCTTATAAAAAAGACTTCTTATTTGAAGTCTTTTTTTGCCAAAAAAAACCTTACAAAGTAAGGCTTTTCTTAAGATCTAATCACTATTAGCTTGCGATAAAATACTGGTTATGGAAGACAATAACGTTCAACAAAAAATCACAACACTTGACGAACTTTCTAAATTCGTTGATTATTCATTTATTGAGTCATTAAATTGCGACCCTGAGTCAAAAGAAGATGGTGTTGATCATGACCCAAGGCAAGTTTTAAGTGGGCATTATGTCACGGTTAATCCCACGCCGATTAAAGACCCCGACTACATTGCGCATAGTAGTGGTTTATTTAACGAACTTGGTTTATCCGACACATTAGTTCACAACAATAGCTTTATAAAGCTGTTTTCTGGCAATGCCTCTAACGTGCCAAAGCCAATGCGTACTTATGGCTGGGCAACCGGCTATGCGCTCTCTATCTTTGGTACTGAATATTTTCAACAATGCCCATTTCAGACTGGCAATGGTTATGGCGATGGACGAGCAATGTCAATACTTGAAGTTTTGATTAACAATAAACGTTGGGAGATGCAACTAAAAGGTGGTGGTCGAACACCTTATTGCCGTGGTGCAGATGGCCGAGCGGTTTTAAGATCCAGTATTCGGGAATTTTTGGCACAAGAACACATGCATGCACTGGGTGTCCCAACCTCAAGATCATTGTGTTTGTACGCTTCCAAAACCCAGAAGATCAATCGGCCTTGGTATTCTATGGATTCGCATTCAAAAGATCCTGACATTATGGTGTCAGACCCCGTAGCCATCTCCACCCGAGTTGCACCATCGTTTATTCGTGTTGGTCAATTAGAGCTGTTTGGAAGGCGCGCCCGTAAACAAGAACATGCAAACGCCTTAAAAGAGTTGAAAATGATTTTCCTGCATCTGATGGATAGAGAATATGCGGATGCAATTGATCAAGCGTTGCCGTTAGAAGAAAAGCTAATCACTCTTGCTGATGCGTTTAAAGATCGACTCACATCACTGGTGGCTAACTGGATTAGAGTAGGTTATTGCCAAGGGAATTTTAATAGCGATAATTGTGCTGCTGGCGGATTCACCTTGGATTATGGGCCTTTTGGATTTTGTGATGAATTCAACCCTGGGTTTCAATCATGGACAGGTGGTGGTGATCATTTTGCTTTTTTTAATCAACCAATTGCAGCAGAAAAAAATTTTCAAATGTTTTGCAAAGCAATGGAGCCATTACTCACTAATCAGCTAGAAGCGCTTAATAGGCTTAACAAAATCAAAAACGATTTTTCAGAAGTCATGAAAAACAAGATGGAAAAAATGTGGGCATCTAAATTAGGACTTGCTCACTATAACGACGAATTATTCAGGGAGTTAGTCGCCCTCATGCACCATACCCAAGTTGACTATACTATCTTCTTTCGTGAACTTTCAACGCTGCCTAATAATATTGAATCAATCAAAGGCAGTTTTTACAAACACAATCTATCAGAAGAAGGGGTTCAGCTTTGGTCAAACTGGTTAGAAAAATGGCGATTAATGGCTTCTAGTCAAGATAATTTAAATGCTCTAGGTGTTCAATCACTCGATGAGTTGTCAAAAATTATAAAGAATATTAATCCAAAATATACCTTGCGTGAATGGTTTTTAATGCCTGCCTACCAACAAGCGGCGAATCAAAATTACAAATCTGTGCGTGAGCTTCAAGCGGTTATGACGCAACCTTACGCAGAACAAACAAACGAGATTAGTGATGCGTATTATCGATTAAAGCCTGCTGAATTTTTTGACATTGGTGGGCTGTCCCAATATAGTTGCTCATCTTAATATCGCCAATTACCTTTTTTTATTTGCAACAGATTAATTAATTAATTCGTATAATCTACTAATATAAACAACTTAAAAAAATATTATGCAAAAACAAATCATTTCAACTAATCAAGCGCCACAAGCGATTGGCACTTACTCTCAAGCCGTCTGTGTTACTGGTGGATCAACGATATATTTATCGGGTCAAATTCCTTTGGTACCAGAAACTATGGAAATGGTTAAAGGTGATATCAGTGTACAAATCAACCAAGTATTTAAAAATTTAGCTGCAGTTTGTAAGGCCTCTGGCGGTAGTTTAAATGATATTGCTAAACTTAATATTTATCTAACTGACCTGAATAACTTTCCGATTGTCAATGAAATTATGGCCCAGCATTTCGATGAGCCTTACCCTGCACGCGCAGCAGTAGGTATTAATGAACTACCTAAAGGTGCACAGGTTGAGATGGATGGGGTTATGGTGATAGAGCCCTGCGACTACCCTTATTAAACTAAAAGCTATTTTTGTTAAATTACCGTGTTATTTTTCCACTCAAAATCCTCATGTATAAATTCATACACTGCGGTTTTTTCATAGAAAAATGCCTACTAATTTTTAAAAAATACCCTTTACTGAAGTTCTGAGTTAATGCACAATTTATCTGATCCAATTATTTCGCTCAACGGATTAGGTCCAAAAGCACAAGACAAGCTGAATAATATTGGCATTTATAACTTGGAACATTTACTGTTTCATTTGCCACTGCGTTACCAAAACAAAACCAAATTTACCTCACTAGATGATGCACAAGTTGGATCCGAAATATTGGTGCAACTTACAATTGATCGACTAGAAGAGGTGGCAACAAGACAACGTCAATTATTGTGTTATTTGTCTGACGAGAATAATCGAACACTACTGTTACGATTTTTTCATTTTAATCAATACCAAAAACAACAACTCGTTCGTGGTGATATTGTTCAATGCTTTGGCGAGGTTAAAATTGGGCGCGATGGTTTGGAGATGCATCATCCAGAGTATCGACTGATATCAAAAGGTCAATCAAATCTTTTAGAAACAACGCTCAGCCCTATTTATCCATTAACCGGCAACATCCACCAAGCACAACTCAAAAAATGGATCAATATTGCGCTGGAAACTTTGAAAAAATCGCCATTGAATGACAATTTCCAAAATTTGGCAAAAAACTCAATGCCGTCACTCAAACAAGCATTAGAAACACTTCATCACCCCAAAGAAGGGGAAAATCTTGATCAAATTGCCGAATTTAGGCATATTTCACAGCAAAGACTCATCATTGAAGAGCTTTGTGCACACCAACTTAGCTTGCTCAAGCTCAAGAATGAACGCAAAAGCAAAATTTCCAATATTTTTAAAATTTCTGAATCTTTGCCTAGACGACTATCTAAAAATCTTGGCTTTAAATTAACCAATGCACAACAAAAAAGTATTGATGAAATTAATATGGATTTAGCCTCAGATCATCCGATGCTTCGATTATTGCAAGGTGATGTTGGTTCAGGAAAAACCATTGTCGCCGTTTTTGCTTGCTTGCAAGCGGTTGAAAATGGTTTTCAAACAGCGATTATGGCACCAACAGAAATATTGGCTGCCCAGCACTTACAAGGATTTTCCAATTATCTAACACCGCTTGGCATTAGAGTGGCTTTTTTAACAGGGTCACAAAATACAAAAGATCGAGCTCAACAATTAGAAAAAATACAATCGGGTGAAGCGCAAGTTGTTATTGGTACGCATGCGCTATTTCAAGAGTCAGTCACTTTTAATAAATTAGGCCTGGTGGTGATTGACGAACAGCACAAATTTGGCGTACATCAGCGACTCTCGCTAGCGCAAAAAGCACACAACACACCACATCAGCTAGTCATGACAGCCACGCCTATTCCGCGCTCACTGACGATGAGCGCTTATGCTGACTTGGATTCGTCGATTATTGATGAACTACCGCCCGGCAGAACGCCAGTTAAAACCATTGCACTTGGCAATGAACGCAAAGATGAAGTAGTTAAAAAAATTAAGCAAGTTTGCCAAGATAACAACCAAGTTTATTGGGTGTGTACACTGATTGAAGAATCAGAAGTCTTGCGCGCCGAATCTGCCACCAACACACATCATTATTTGCAAGATAATTTACCAGGTTTGTCAGTGGTGCTTATTCACGGCAAGATGAATAAGGATGAAAAATCTGAAATCATGCAAAAATTTGCCAAGGGGGAGATTAATGTCTTAGTAGCTACGACAGTTATTGAGGTAGGTGTCAATGTACCAAATGCATCACTCATGGTGATTGAAAATTCAGAAAGATTGGGGCTGGCGCAACTACATCAATTGCGTGGTCGTGTTGGTCGTGGATCGGATGTGAGTATTTGTATCTTGATGTATCAAGCGCCTTTAAGTGCTAATGCCACAGAGCGGATTGACATTTTAAGACAAACCAATGATGGCTTTATGATTGCCAATAAAGACTTGGAATTACGTGGACCAGGCGAGATTTTAGGCACGCAACAAACCGGCATTGCTAATATGAAAATTGCCAATATCGTGCGAGATGGTTATTTGCTTAAACAAGTGCGCTTCTACTCAGAGCAATTTTTACAGTTGGACGAAGGAAAGCAATACGCTCTTATTATGCGCTGGATTAGTGATGACAAATCCCAATATGCCAATACTTAGCTTAAAATAGCGCCATGATTAACACGCGAGATTTAATATGGCAAAGTCTGGACCAAGCGCACGATGTGCCTGATGCGGTTATGCATTGGCTTGATGATAGCCGATCATTAACCACCAAACTAAAAACGAAGTTTGACGATTTTGCAGTTAATGTTGTTTCACAAACACAGCTCAAACCCCATCAAAATGAAACTGCTGTGCTTGGTTTTGAGGGCGACTCAATTATTCGAGAAGTAGAACTACTAGGTAGCAATCAAGTCATGGTGTTTGCACGCTCAGTAATACCGGTGACGAATGACACAAAGGGGTTATTAGGTATTGGTTCAAAGCCTTTGGGCGAAATATTGTTTAACAACCCTAGCATTATACGTGGACAACTACAAATCACTCATACTGGCAGCGTCTGGGGAAGAAGATCAACTTTTACCATCGGCACAACCAAACTTTTGGTGAGTGAATTCTTTTTAGAAGTATTGTATGCGTGATCAAATCTTCACTAAAACAAACGACTTAGTCGATTTTACTTTTGACAAGAGCGTTGCCAACGTGTTTGACGACATGGTTAGGCGCTCGGTACCAGGTTACCAAAGTATGGTTGAAATGGTCGGGTTAATGGTAAAAACTTACGGGCAAGACAACACCAATTATTACGATCTTGGCGCATCAACAGGTGCGATCTCTTTGGCATTAGGATTAAACAATAATCACCATAATAATCGAATCAACGCTGTTGATAATTCGATCGATATGGTAGGAAAATGCAAAAAGAATCTTAAAGGTAAAATATCAAACTTTGATGTTATTTGTAGCGATATTAATGATATAAGTTATGAAAATTCATCTATTATCGTATTAAATTTAACCTTGCAATTTGTTGCAGTTGACCAAAGACAGGCTTTAATTAATAAAATTTATCAAGGTTTAAATCCTGGTGGCGTGTTGATTGTTTCAGAAAAAATCCATTTTGACGACCCAAAACATCAAGCAAAAATAACCGAACTACATTTAGACTTTAAGCGTGCGAATGGTTACAGCGAATTGGAGATTGCCGCTAAGCGCCAATCAATAGAAAATGTATTGATTACGGATAACAAACAAACCCACTTTGACCGGTTCAATAATGCAGGATTTGATCAAAGCTTGTGTCACTTTCAGTGTCTGAATTTTGCTTCCTTTTTAGCAATTAAATAGCGGTAAAATAAGCTTCATTATGTTACTCATGATTGACAATTACGATTCATTCACTTACAACCTAGTGCAGTACTTTGGCGAGTTGGGCCAAGCGGTTGAAGTACATCGTAATGATGAAATTACCATTAATGAAATTGAAAAACTTAAGCCTGAGTTCTTGGTGATTTCACCTGGGCCTTGCACACCAAACGAAGCGGGAATCTCCATCGAGGCTATTAAACACTTCTCAGGCAAAGTGCCAATGTTAGGTGTTTGTTTAGGTTTTCAAGCAATGGTTCAAGCATTTGGCGGCAACGTAGTTGGTGCTAAAAAAATCATGCATGGAAAAATATCACCAGTACACCACACCAATAAAGGTGTGTTTACAGATTTAAAGAACCCCTTAAATGCCACGCGCTATCATTCATTAGTGGCCGAACAATCTAGCTTGCCTGATTGTTTTGATATCACTTCTTGGACCAAGGACGAACAAGGCAATATTGATGAAATTATGGGTATTAGACACAAAGAATTTGCGCTTGAAGGCGTACAATTCCACCCAGAATCTATTTTGACTGAAGCCGGTCATGAGATGCTAGATAACTTTTTAAAAGGAAAAAAATAAAAAATAACAATTATGGAAATATTAGAATTTTTACTAAACGACGAGCAAATATTTATAACCATCACTCTGGTGGTTTTAATTGCGCTTTTTATTGGTAATGTCGTTGCTGATAAACTCAAAAAATATGAAGATGTTGACGCCAATGGCGCTATTGCACTAATGGATGAAAAAGACTTGATCATTTTAGATGTACGAGAAGACAAAGAGAGAAAAGCAGGCTATATTGATAACGACACCCATATCCCCCTATCTCAGGTTAGAAAGCAATTAGACAGCTTAGATAACAGTAAAAAAGTTTTGGTTTATTGCCGTAGCGGCTCTCGTTCATCACACATTGCCGGTTTATTAACGCGTAATAATTTTGAACAAGTGTACAATTTAAAAGGCGGCATACTTGCATGGCAACGAGCCAATTTACCGATTAAAAAATAACCAACAGTTAAAAATGAAAAAAAATATTATTTATTGCTCTGATGCTTGTCCATTTTGCCAAAGAGCTTATCAATTACTAGAAAGACGCCATATTCCTTACCAAAAAAGGTACGTTAAAGATCAGAATGATTGGGATGAAGTGATGGAAAAAACCGGTAGAAGTACAGTGCCTCAAATTTTTATTAATGGTACACATGTTGGCGGGTTCGATGATTTGTCAGCCGCCGAACAATCTGGCCGATTAGATGATATTTTAAATGGCTAACCTATCCATTATTGGTGCGGGTGCTTGGGGTAGTGCATTGTCTATTGCGCTAGCTGATAACTTTGATACCATTTATTTACACACTCACACTCAAGAAGAGACGAATACGCTTCTACCAAAGCACCCTGCTTTGCCAACTAACTATTCAGATAATGTTGAATTAACATTTGATCTATCAAAAATTAGACAGTCTGAAAGTGTTTTAATCGCTGTGCCAAGTTATGGTTTTTCTACAACTTTACAAACTATAAAGCCTCTGCTAAATTCAGAGCAACTCATTGCTTGGGTTACTAAAGGTTTTGATACCAATCATCAGTGCTTTCTACATGAAAGTTTTGAATCGATTTTGGGTGATTATTCAAGTTGTGCGATTTCTGGTCCTAGTTTCGCCTTTGAAGTTGCCAGTCATAAGCCCACTGCACTTACTGTTGCTTCAACCAATAAGGCTGTTCGAAACTATTGGGCTAAAGCCTTGCGCACCAAAACACTAAGAGCTTACACCAATGAAGATATCATCGGCGTGGAAGTTGGTGGCTCGGTTAAAAATATTCTCGCCATTGCTGCTGGCATTGCGGCAGGTTTAGGCTATGGCGCTAATACACAAGCGGCATTAATTACTCGAGGACTTGCTGAAATGATTCGCCTTGGAAAAGCGCTTGGTGCACAGGAATCAACCTTTAATGGTTTGTCAGGGCTGGGTGATTTGGTTCTCACTTGCTCTGATGATTTATCAAGAAATCGTCGCTTTGGTAAAGAGTTGGCCAATAACCAAAGTATTGAACAAGCACTAAATAATGTTGGTGCCACAGTCGAAGGTCTAAACACACTCGAATTAGTATTATCGATTGCAAACAAAAACCAGATCGAAATGCCGATCTGTGAGCAAGTTTATCAGGTTACTCAAGGCCTAATAACACCAACTGAGGCGGTTAACCATCTAATGTCGAGAGAACAAATTAACGAATGATTCTTGATTTGTTGAGACATGGTGAACCCGAAGGTGGTCGCCTGTATCGTGGTAATCAAGACGATGCACTTACCGAGAAAGGCTGGCAACAAATGCTAGATTCCACACAAAATAAAACTTGGGATTTTATTGCCACATCCCCTCTTGTTCGTTGTGCTAATTTCGCCAAACATTTGTCCGACACTCAACACACGCCTTACCAAATATTTAATGAGCTGGAAGAGCTAGGATTTGGTGACTGGCAAGGCAAGAGCACAAGCGAAATTGGTCAAGATATTGTTGATCAGTTTAAAGCAAATCCTGTTACTAATCGCCCACCGAATGCTGAAAAACTGGTTGATTTTCAAACAAGGGTTTTATCGGTATTAAAACCAATTATTCAAAACAAACAACAATACCAATCCGTTTTAATCATTGCACATGCGGGCGTTATTCGAGTGATCAAATCGTATTTAGATCGCTCACCCATTGAAAAAATGTTTACAATAGAGGTCATTTCTGGCTCTTGTGAACGAATTGAAATTTAAAAAATTACTGATTATTTTCATCCTATTTTCTAGCTCGATTCATGCAAATGAATTTTGGGGGTTAGAGGCATGGATGAATTCAAAACATACGCCTGATTTTGAAAAGATAACAGACACCAAAGAAAGAAAGAAAGCTTTTTTTGAATACTTACTGCCAGAGATACAAAGACAAAATTCTAAAATTATAGAGCTAAGAAACAGCATTAAATCCAACACTATTAGTAAAAATAAGTTAATCGCACTTAAGAAATATTACCGATTTAAAGATGACACCAATAACGAAGGACTGCTCAGTTCAGTAGATATTGTTCCTGCCTCTTTGGTCTTGGCGCAGGCTGCTTATGAATCAAATTGGGGGAGGTCTCGATTTGCTAAATATTATCATAACTTTTTTGGTCTTTGGTGTTTCAAAAAAGGCTGTGGTGTTGTGCCACTTAAGCGCAACAAGGGCGCAACTCATGAAATAGCAAGATTTGCCTCTCTATCTAAAGGTCTCGCCTATTATATGCGCTCTATTAATCGAAACTCGGCTTACGATACACTTAGAAAAATTAGAAAACATAAACGTGATACCGGGCAGCAAGTCACTGGAATAGGCCTGGCCGAAGGTCTAGAAAACTACGCTGAAATTGGCTATGATTATGTTGAAACTGTGCAGTCCATTATAAAGTACAACAAACTAGGCCAATACGATTACCAAATTTGAGGTAATAAAAAACCCGCATAAAGCGGGTTTTTTGAAATCGTATAAGAAATCTTTTAACGCTTTGAGTACTGTTCGCTCTTACGTGCTTTCTTGTGGCCAACTTTCTTACGCTCTACAATTCTAGCATCACGAGTAACAAAGCCTGCCTTACGTAATTCAGGTCTAAGATCATTATCATATTCCATTAATGCACGAGTCACGCCTAAACGAATTGCACCCGCTTGGCCTGTGTCGCCACCGCCACTTACCATGATGTTGAAATCAAACTTATCTCTCATTTCAACCGTGTCTAATGGTTGGTTAATAATCATTGAAGAAGTTTCACGACCAAAATATTCACTCATTGGACGCTTGTTTACCGTAAATACACCTTTGCCTTTAGTCATGTAAACACGAGCTACTGATGTTTTTCTTCTGCCTGTTGCGTAAAATGTTTCTGTCTTTGCCATAATAATCTTGCCTTAAATATCTAAAATCAAATTTCTAAAAGTTGAGGCTGTTGCGCACCATGTGTGTGCTCAGAACCTGCAAATACTTTCATTTTTCTAAACATGTCTCTGCCTAATGGACCTTTTGGTAACATGCCTTTAACTGCCTTATTAATGATATCTTCAGGCTTTTTAGCTTGTAAATCTTTGAATGCAACTGACTTTAAACTACCAACATAACCCGTGTGGTGATGGTACATTTTGTCTTCAAATTTGTTGCCTGTTACTTTTACTTTTTCAGCGTTAACGATAACGATATAGTCGCCTGTGTCAGTATGTGGTGTGTACTCAGCCTTATGTTTGCCACGAAGACGAGAAGCAACCTCTGTTGCTAAACGACCTAATGTTTTGCCGTCGGCGTCCACTAATAACCAATCTCTTTTTACTTCATGTGCTTTAGCGCTAAATGTTTTCATAATTTGTTAAATCTATCTACGTGCAGAATAATCGGACTATTATAATCACTTTTTGTTTTGATTGGAAGCTTATCACGTAATTTTAATAAGAAAAACTTAATCTCAAACATACGCTTTGAATGGTGATTATGATAAGATTTAACCAATATGATTAACTCACATGCACATCTAGATTTTGACGACATGAATGCAATTGCCGAAAATGCAGTGGCGATTGTGCCAAGTATTGGCAAACAAAATTGGATTGATGTACAAATGTACCCGTACTTCTCACTGGGTATTCACCCATGGTTGGTAGAGGCACACACACAACACGACTTAGACCATTTGGAGTATCTAATTAAATGCAATAATCCTGTTGCTATTGGTGAATGTGGGCTAGATTATATTAAAGAAATTGATAAAAAAACGCAATTACACTTTTTTACATCTCAACTATCAATGGCAGAAAAGTACGACTTGCCTGTGGTAATTCATGCGGTCAAATCCACAGAAGATGTTATTTTTCTTTTGAAAAAACACCCTAAAGTCAAAGGCGAGATTCATGGTTTTTCTGGCAGTGAAGTCCAAGCTCAATTACTAACAAGAATGGGTTTTTACTTAGGGTTTGGTATGCAGATCACTAATCAGCAATCAACAAGACTTCGACAAATTGTCAAAAATTGTCCGTTAGAATTTATCCTTATAGAAACTGACGATCATTCTAATCCTAATGAGTTAAGGTTGGTTGCCCAAGTGATTGCCGAACTCAAACAAATATCACTTGATGAGGTGGTTATGCAATGTGATAATAACGCAATTAATCTATTTAATTTAAAATAGCACTGTGGAAAAACATGAATAATACTTTTTCAAGTATTTTTTATTTCTACAAGGCAAATTTCTAAAATGGGAAGGCGCGTAGTAAAACTACGTAACTGAGTATTTTATAAATTTAACACAGTACTCGGTTTAGCACCCCCTTGAGGGGTGGAAAAGGGAAAGACTAGGAAAGAAATGACTGGAAGTTGTGCACGTACTGAAATTCTATTAGGTCAACAAGGCCTAGCACGCTTGGCTGAATCACACGTTTTAATTGCAGGATTAGGTGGCGTGGGTGGCGCTTGCGCAGAAGCACTATGTCGTGCAGGCGTAGGGACGCTCACTTTGGTTGATTTTGACAAAGTAGAAAAAACCGATCTAAATCGACAACTCATTGCACTCAACTCAACCATGGGAATGCCAAAAGTCGATGTCTTGACCGACCGATTACACGATATTAACCCTGATACCATTATTATCAAACGCAATGAGTTTATTGATCGAGACAAGGCTGAGGCCATTGCTATTGAAGAAGAGCTTGATTTTGTGGCAGATTGTATTGATGCCATCGCCTATAAAACGGTGCTGATTGACAGTTGCAATAAATCTGGAAAACCCATTATTTCTAGTATGGGTGCTGGTGGAAGATTAGACCCAACTCAAGTAAAAATATCACGCATGGACAAGACTGAAAATTGCGCCTTGGCCAGAGAAATGCGCAAACAGCTTAGACGTATTCGAGCCTCACTAAAATTTCCAGTGGTGCATTCTACCGAAGTACAAATCAAAGCATTGCCACATCAAGAAGTGATGGCAACTGACACCGCACCTGCTGGCAGACCCAGAGCAGTAAATGGTGCCATTTCTTATATGCCGAATATTTTTGGGCTAATGATGGCAGGACATATTGTTCAAACTATACTAAAGTCTTAATTTTTTCCAAGTGAGGCAAAACCTCCCAAGCTTATAACATTTAAATTGTTTATAATTTTCACTATTCCTAACCACATTTATTAGTGTGAGGAATTGCCTCTTGGACTGATGATGGCAGGACATATTATTCAAACACTATTAAAATCTTAACGGAGGAAAGCAAGGCTTTCCTCCAAAAAAAACAAGGAGAAATAAAAATGGTTAGTACCGAGACCCCAGTTTGCAACTTTAATACACCTGCGATTGATTTCAACCTTAAAGGTGTCGACGGAAAAATGCACAGCTTAGTCAGTTGTAAAGGTGAAAACGGTCTATTGGTGATGTTTATTTGTAATCATTGTCCGTATGTGAAAGCCATTATTGATCGCATTATTCGTGACACAAAAGCACTCAAAGCAATGGGCCTTAATGCTGTTGCTATCATGTCAAATAATCCGGATGAATACGAAGCAGACTCTTTTGAAAATATGCAAAAAATTGCTAACGAAATGAATTTTCCGTTTCCATACCTAATTGATGAAACACAAGAGGTTGCTAAGGCTTATGGTGCTGTTTGTACACCAGATTTCTTTGGTTACAATGCAAATCTAGAACTACAATATCGCGGCCGACTCGACGCATCACGCAAAGAATCTGCAGCAGCCAATGTTAAGCGTGATTTGTTTGATGCCATGAGTCAAGTTGTAACAACTGGCAAAGGCCCTTCTGAGCAAATTCCATCAATGGGTTGCTCAATCAAATGGCTGTAATCTAGAATGTTAAAACTTTATCAGACTGCATAATAATTCTATGCAAGTCGTCTAGTGTAGACATTGGGCACATATCTGAAGATCCAGATTTTCTAATTTTTAAACAAGTCCCACAGGCAAATATCTCTCCACCAGTATCAACAAAAGTTTGCATTTTTTCGGCAACTTTAAACTTCCCATCATCCAATGTCTCGCTCTCAACACCCTTTGCCAATAGAAATGCTTTAACATTATCACCCTTACCTAGGGAAAAAGCGCCAAGTCTAAATGCATTAAATACTGTCTCAGGATCATTAGAATAAATCACCATTCCTAATTGCATAATCACCTCCACAAATACTTAACCTAATACTGATTGTACTCCAAATAAATATAATAAAATACTAATATACTTCAATTCAAGTATAATTGCGGTCTTTGTCTGTAACCAAAGCTTCATGTCTGAAAACAAACCCAACGATAATTCTCAAGCTAAATTTAGCGACTTAGGATTATCTAAATCCATCTTAAACGTACTGGATTCCATTGGTTACGAAACACCATCCCCCATTCAACAACAATGCATCACTCACCTTTTAAATGGCGAAGATATCATTGGTCAAGCACAAACAGGTACTGGCAAAACTGCCGCTTTCGCCCTACCGCTTTTAGATAAGATTGATCTTAGCCTTAACGCTCCTCAATTATTGATTTTGGCGCCAACTCGCGAACTGGCTATCCAGGTTTCAGAAGCCGTACAAACTTATGCCAGAGGTATGAAAGGTTTCCACGTATTGCCAATTTATGGTGGGCAGTCTTATGATATTCAACTAAGGCCTTTAAAACGTGGCGTACATTGTGTTGTTGGCACGCCAGGGCGTGTGATGGATCACATCAAAAAAGGTACACTAAAACTCGACAACCTTAAATCGTTTGTTTTAGATGAGGCAGATGAAATGCTCAAAATGGGCTTTATTGATGATATCAAATGGGTAATGGAACGCATTCCTGAGCAACGTCAAATCGCACTCTTTTCAGCCACCATGCCAAACGTGATTAAAAAAGTTGCTGAGAAATTCTTAAACCAGCCAAAAATTGTCAAAATCAAGGCGAAAACAGAAACAGCAACCACCATCACTCAAAAATACATGTTGATTGATGGCAGGCAAAAACTCGACGCGTTAACGCGTATTCTAGAAGTGACTGAGTTCGATGCAATGATTGTCTTTGTTAGAACCAAAACACTCACCGTTGAATTAGCAGAAAAACTTTCTGCTCGTGGTTTTTCAGCGGATGCTATTAATGGCGATATCCAGCAAAATCAACGTGAACGTATTATTAATAATTTTAAAAAATCTAAGATTGATATCTTGATCGCAACCGATGTTGCTGCTCGTGGTCTAGATGTAGAGCGCATCTCTCATGTGATGAACTACGATATCCCTCAAGACGCTGAATCTTATGTGCATCGTATTGGTCGTACTGGCCGTGCAGGTAGATCAGGCGAGGCGATTTTATTTGTCTCTCACCGTGAACGTCGCATGCTTAAAACCATTGAGCGCGTTACTCGTCAAACCATTGAGCCTATCGAATTACCAAGTGCTAAGATTATTAATGAAAAACGTATCGAAACGTTCAAGCGAAGAATCACTGAAACACTCAATAATCAAGATTTAACTATTTTTGAGAAACTCATTAACGAGTATCAAGACACCAATGAAGAAGTTAGCCATGTAAAAATATCTGCAGCATTAGCATTGATTGCACAAGGCAATGAACCGTTATTGTTATCTGAAAAAGAACCTAGTTTTGGCAAAGATCAAATACCAGGTGCAGAGAAAACCATCCCAACCCAAGCCAACTCATTAAAAGGGTTTCCACAAATACCGATGAAACGCTATCGTATTGAGGTGGGCAATAATAACAACGTTAAGCCTGGCAATATTCTAGGCGCTGTTGCCAATGAAGCAGATATGGACAGTGAATATATTGGCTCTATTCAAATTTTTGACAATTTTTCAACCATTGATTTGCCAGATGAAATGCCAGATGAAGTTTTTAAACTTTTACAAAAAACAGTGGTTAATGGCAATCGACTCAACATTGCTGAGTTAACAGAAAAAAACAACACGGCAACTGTTGGTGGTAAAAAACGAAAGCGTAACTTTGGTAGAGGTAAATTTGCCAGAGGTGGTCGCAACGATAGACGCGGTGGCAGAGGCGCTAACAACAATGGCGAAAGGAATAACAGACGAGGGAAAAAACCTAAATTCTCTCGCTCAAAAAATAACCAATAACTTCTAAAAAATATTAATATAAATTTCCTTACATAAGCATTTTAACTAGCGTTAAAATGACAATCGCTGGTAAAGATTACAGCTGCTATTTATATTTTGTTGTTTGAACTTTTTTAAGTTTCTCTAAGTTATAAAAGTGGTCTGATTTTAGCGGTATTTTTTTAAACTTATAGGAGACATAATGTCTACAACAGGAAAAGTCAAATGGTTTGACGCAAAGAAAGGTTTTGGTTTTATTGAGCAAGAGAGCGGTGACGATGTATTTGTTCACTTCCGCGCTATTCAAGGCGACGGCTACAAATCACTAGAAGAAGGTCAAGAAGTTGAATTCGATCTAGAAGATGGTGCTAAAGGTCCTCAAGCAGCTAACGTAATTCCACAATAATCTAAGATTATTCGAATTCAAAACCCAGCTTAATCGCTGGGTTTTTTATTGCTTAAAATTCATAAAGATCCCGCCTCTTTATGTTGTAACAATTTCTTATCAAAGGTATAGGTCTTTACACAACCTGCCTGTTTATTACTATTTACAATCAAATAATCAGAAAAATCTGCATTACCAATTTTATAATTATTGATGGCTTTGCTTACTACACGCTCATTTTCAATAGAAAACTCTACAGTAGTAATAAGTTGCTCTAATACTTTTACAACCAACTTTTTATCGTATTTGTAAGCGCCAATCAGTACCCAAGCTAGCTCACATAATACAATAATCGAAATACGACCTGGTGATGACAGACTACATTGCTGTTCTATTAAATCAGTTGCTTTTGCCGATTGTGCGGGATCGTCCTGCACCAAGTACCTAACTAATACATTGGTATCAATGCCAATCATAGTTGGGCTTTACTACTGATTGCATGCTCCATATCACCCAAGGAAACTGTAGATTTTGGTTTTGGCAATATGCCTTTAAGCGAGGTAACAGTTTGATGCACAGGAATAATTTGTGCGCTTTGCTGGGTTTTATCCAAAATAAACTCAACCTTATTACCCGCATAAAGATGAAGATCGTTTCTCAGTTTTTTGGGGATGGTTATTTGCCCCTTACTAGTCACAGTTGCTTGCATATTTTTTTCCTTACTTTTTTTATATATATAACAATATTGTAAGGAGTTTTTATCAATTGTCAACAAAAAAGATTTGGGGTTTGTTGAGCAAGAAAGTGGTGACGATGTATTCTTTCACTTCCGTGCTATTCAAGGCGACGACTACAAATCACTAGACGAAGGTCAAGAAGTAGAATTTGATTTAGAAGATGATGCAAAAGGCCCACAAGCAGCCAACGTTGTTGCTAAATAATTTTTACTCCATTCCAGCATCATTATGAATATGCCACAAAGTCTTTTCATCATCGCTCATTCTTTCCCATGCAACTTTTAAATCAGTAACCTTTCCGCTCATTTTAAACATGGAATATGCACCATCTATTTTGCCTCATAAATATTTCTAAAATATCCCTGACTAGACCATTTTCCTGGTTGAGAAATTGGATCCCAGCACGTTGTTCTCACGTTTTTCCCTTCTAGCGATTTTGCTTTTTTAGTAATCAACAAATCCTTATCAAAGGTAGATGTTTTCATATATAAATTACTTCCGTCTCCCAATGTAAGTCTCGTGCATAAGGATCCTCTGTGCATAATATCCAGATCAACAGCAAGTAATATATGGCTCTCACTAATTGTAGGATTGCTACTACTCGAATTTGCAATGGATTGTTCGCTCTTATATGCTTGAACTTCATATTCAGCAAGCTTCTGTTCAGCGACATCCGCCCTAGCTTCTGCTTCAATACGACTTGCTGATTCTCGTATTACACTCTCTTCTGCTTCTTCACGAGCGTATGTTTCAAACTCTAGTGATTCGTAAAGTTCATTATTTTTGTCAGTAATAT
>JAERTA010000035.1 GCA_016845205.1 Gammaproteobacteria bacterium | reverse complement strand
GTACAGGTATTGCTAGACCTTGGATACCCTGAAACTGATTCAGTGCATGGTTTTGACTCTGCTAAAGCAAAAGCAAAATCATTAGTTTCTTGTGCAATCGGAAAAATGGATCAGTGATTATTCAAGTTAATGGGAAAGAACTAAAAATCGACAATCAATCAAGTGCTGCTGATATAATCAATCAGCTCGGTTATCAAGATCAGAGTATTGCGCTAGAAGTAAATGAAGCCATTATCGCTAAATCTCAAACCACAGAATTCATCTTAAATGCGGGCGACCAAGTGGAAATTATTAAGGCTGTTGGCGGCGGTTAAACAAACCAATCTTTAGGAATCTCATCTACTTTAAATGGCACCACTGAAAACTGTTGAGCCACACCCGCTTGTAACTTAACTTCTATATCAACCAAATCCTCATCTCTACCTTGAGAGTATCTCGCTAAAATTTGTGCAGCAATCTTTACGTCTTCTTGATTCGGCTCTCCATCAATTAGCGCTATTGGGCCATTACAACTGGTTGAATAGAGGTTAGCGTATTGATTGCGATAACCTTCTAAAAACTTCACCTCGCCCTCTTCCCTAGCAATAATCATCTTAAAGCGTTTGTTGGGGCGAATATGTCGACCTACTTTTAACATCATCAAGTCATCTAATTGATAATCACGATTACCACGAGACTCCCACATATCAACCAATTTATCAGAATATTGCTTATCGGTTAAAAAGCAGCAACCGCCTGCAGGGGTTGCGTAATCCTCAAATCCATATTCCTTAGCTAGGGCCATTTGCGGCTTACGATTGCGCCCTGAAAAATCTAACAACTGTTCACGATCCACCCAACCTTCTCTTTCTGGCTTTGTCTCGGGTAAATGTTTGGCGCACAAGGGGCGCAATAATAAATCATCTGCGCCAGATTCAGCTTGTACAATTGGCATGGTTTCTTTGCGTTGTGACATGGGGCGTTGACCCATCACCTCGCCAGTAACAATAAAATCAAAATCATTCTCCTCCATCCACTGTTTGGCTTTTTTCACCATAAAACCTTTACAATCCAAACAAGGATTCATATTCTTGCCATAGCCGTGTTTTGGGTTCAAAAGCACATCCCGATATTCTTCAATCACATCAATAATATGCAATTTGATACCAAGTTGTTCTGCTACCCATAGAGCGTTATTACGTTTTGGCTTATCGCTCTTTTGTTTGCGAATCGCATGAGTATGGCCTTCTACACAAAAACCTGTGAAGAAATTAATCCCTTCTACATGAACGCCTTGATCAAGCAAAAGTTTTGTACTTAATAGCGAATCTAGTCCACCGGATATCAACGACACTGCTTTTATCTGCTTGCTCATTATTTACTTTCTAACTCCATCTACGCGACACCACTGGTCTTTTTGTGTGGCTGTTAACTCAACAAAATACTCGCTATAAGCTTCTAATACACTATTAAGTTGCTCTTGCAAAATTCCTGAAAGCGTTATTTTACCGCCAGGTTTCACCAAACCTGAAAAATGTTCACACAACTCTATTAAGGGGTTGGCTAGAATATTGGCAATCAACAAATCTACTTCATCTAATTCATCTTCTTTATCACTATGTAGCACTTTGATTTGACCATCAACTTGATTGGCCTTAACATTATCAATCGTGGCTAATACCGCTTGTGGATCATTATCCACAGCAACTGCACTTTTAGCGCCAAGTTTTACTGCAGCAATCGCCAATACACCCGTACCAGAGCCATAATCAATCACCGTTTGATCAATCGGTGGGTTTTTGTCTAAATACTGCAAACACAAATCTGTGGTTTGATGGGTACCAGTACCAAAGGCCAAGCCAGGGTCCATGTCAATCACGACAGCATCATTAGGTAATTTTGATGCATCTTCCCAAGAAGGGCAAATCCAAAGTCGTCCGCCAAAGGGCATGGCATGAAAATCTTTCTTACATTCGTCCTCCCAAGCACGGTCCTTAAGTAGTTCGAAAGAGGATTGTTGAATATCGCACAATTCTAACAACATTGACTGCACATGTGCTTGATCCACTTCTAAATCAAATAAAGCTTTGATGGTTGTATCAGGCCATAACGGTGTCTCACCAACCGGTGGCTCAAAAATTTCATCATCATGCGTATCACTAAAAGTAATCGATACACTGCCTAAACCCATTAGTATTTCACTAACGAAATCTGCCTGCTGTTTATGTGTTTCAAGTGTTAATTGCATCCAATCCATAACTGTCAAATTATACCGACTAGGTATAAACACTATTCCCCTATAAAAACCAAGTAAATAACTAAGGTAATGCTTTATAATAAGGCCAATATTAAATTAAAGAAGGTAAATAAAAATGGCACTAGAAAGAACAGGTAACGGTTACTTAGTTGATCCAACAATTTGGACAGAAGAAATTATGTTTGAAATGGCGAGAGAAGATGACATGGAGCTGACAGAGAGCATGGTAAGTCAAATCATGGCCGCGAGAGAGTACTTCGCTGAAAACTCATCAGTACCACCTATTAGAACATTTGCAAAATACGTTAAGATCGATAAAAAAGATCTATTTAAAGAGTGGTTAACCGGCCCGATGAAGCCAATCACAAAATACGGAGGAATGCCACAACCAACAGGCTGTGTTTAGTTAATTGAAAATTGATAATGGATAATTGAAAACTAAAACCCTCGAGAGAGGGTTTTTTATTGTCTAAAAACAAATCAATTTATTTATAACACAGGCTAACAATAGATGGCGAAGATATTTTTATTAAAAATCAAGGCGTAAGAATGATAAAAATTAGGAGTTTGCAATTAGCAAATGACTAATTTGGAGAATTCGACAACAAAGATTTTCTAAAAAGAATTCGTCAGGTTAGATTAAATCCTTGACTGAGGCTAACGCTGAATCCAAACCACTAGCATCTGTTCCACCACCCTGCGCCATATCAGGCCTACCACCACCTTTGCCACCAACTTGCGTTGCCACATGGTTGAGGATTTTTCCAGCCTGATATTTATCCGTTAAATCTTTAGTTACACCCGCTACTAACGATACCTTATCCCCACTCACCACAGCTAACACCACAACAGCAGAGCCTAACTTATCTTTTAGCTTATCAGCAATATCACGCAAGTCTTTGCCGCTCACACCTTCAACCACGGTTGACAATAACTTTACACCATTGACATCCTGCGCCTGATTAACTAAATCATCGCCCTGATTACTTGCTAGTTGTTTTTGGAAAGTTGCAATTTGTTTTTCTAACTCTTTTTGTTGTTTAATCAGTTGCGCTACTTTTTCTACAGCTTGCGCATTAGTTGATTTGGTCATTTTCGCAATTTCACTCAAGCTATCTTCGGTTTGTTTGTCGAACTGATAGGCATCGTAACCTGTGACTGCTTCGATACGACGAACACCAGCAGCAATACCACCTTCTGATGTAATTCTAAACAAACCAATATCGCCAAGTTGATTAACATGCGTACCACCACACAGCTCTACAGAAAAATCATCTTTGCCCATAGTTAATACACGTACGGTATCGCCATATTTTTCACCGAACAATGCCATGGCGCCTTTTTTCTTAGCCGTTTCAATATCAGTCACATCGGTATGCACAACCGTATTGCCCAATATCTTACGATTAACCATGCCTTCAATTTTATCAATATCGGCTTTAGCAATCACCTCATCATGTGAGAAGTCAAAACGTAGTTTATCGCCATCAACCAA
>JAERTA010000034.1 GCA_016845205.1 Gammaproteobacteria bacterium | reverse complement strand
GCCCTGATCGCTCTAAATTAGCTTGAATGATTTTAGAAATATCTTTGTCTTGTGCGTCCTTACCAGTTAGCTCAAAGTGACTAACGATAATAGGAAAGGCGTTTTCATCCTTTTTAACAACGGTTACTTCTAATATGGCCTGAGCAACGCTCAAATTTAAAACAACTAGGGCAGCAAATAACTTAATTAACTTCATTCTTTTTCTTCAAGCCAGTTCATTTGAATTGCTTCAAGAATTTTTTCGCCTGATTTGTCTTCTACATCATCAAACTCTTCTAATGCAATAACCATTTGCCTTAAATCGACAAAATTAACAAAAGTTGGGTC
Organism: Gammaproteobacteria bacterium; assembly: GCA_016845205.1. Classification (GTDB taxonomy): domain Bacteria; phylum Pseudomonadota; class Gammaproteobacteria; order PS1; family Pseudothioglobaceae; genus Thioglobus_C. The sequence goes on along the minus strand of JAERTA010000034.1, from coordinate 4,927 downwards.
AAAGTCAGGGTGTGCCTCGTCTAGCGCAATTGCAATATCAAGAGAGTCGGTCCATTTCATATTAATACCTTAGAAAATAAACATAAAAGATAGGCTCAATTTTAATCAAAAACTGAGTTTACTGAGGGCGAAATTCATCGGTTTTTTAGAGGTCTTTGTATGGGTGTGGATGATTAGCAAAATTATACATTGTGCTTGTTTATACCCGTGTAACTGAATGCACAAATTCTAGGCTTTTTATCGCATACAGCGCCTCATCTAGCTTTTCAGAATTTGCCACACTAATCACCAAATTAAGTGCCTTCATTGAATGGTCTCGCTCTTCGACTTCTAGATGCTCAATGTTAACACCAAGTTGAGCAACCATATTGGCAATAGAAGCCAGCATGCCGCGACGGTTTTCTACTTGCACTCGAATCAATACCTCAAACTCTTCATTTTCATCTGCTTGCCAATCAATCTCTAGCCACTGCTCATTTTTCTGCTTAGCGTGGGTTAGATTGCCGCAATCAAATCGGTGCATTACCAAGCCCTTGGTCGTGGTTAATACACCTGCTACCTTATCACCAGGAATTGGATAACAACAATGCGCAAAACTAATGGCTTTTCCTTGGGTTTGTGTAATTCTAATATTTTTAATAACACAATGGTCACCATTGCATTGTAACTTGTTTAACACAACAGATACCATGGCCTCAGATAAGCCAATTTTCATGTACAACTCTTCTTTAGAATCACACTTAAAATCTTGCAAGCAAGCTTGCCAACTTTCCTCACTAATTGGCTCGCCGCCCCCTTGATACTCTAAAGCATTGTTTAATAAATATTCACCCAGTTGAATCAACTCAGAAGCAGATTCTTCTTTAAGCTTGGCCTTAATAGAGGCTTTAGCTTTAGCAGTAATGGCTATTTGTAGCCAAGTTGGATGTGGTTTGGCTTTTTTGCCAGTGATAATCTCAATCGTTTGTCCTGACTTTAGCTCTGCTGAAATTGAAGCGTTAACTTGATCTACTTTAGCTTTTAGCGTTTGATTACCTATATTGGTATGAATCGCATAGGCAAAATCTAGCACGGTTGATTTATAAGGCAGCTGAATAATCTCGCCCTTAGGGGTAAAGACAAACACCTCTGAGGGAAATAAATCAGTTTTAGTCTCTTCTAAAAATTCAACTGAAGTACCTGAGTTTTGTTGAATCTCTAATAGCGAACCCAACCAGTTAGTCGCCAACTCTTTAGGATTGCTAACATCACTCTTATAATGCCAATGTGCGGCAATCCCATACTCAGAAACAAAATGCATATCTTTTGATCGAATCTGCACCTCAATAAAGATTTTATTCGGCCCGAAGAGCACTGTATGTAGCGACTGATAACCATTCGATTTGGGTAAGGCCACATAATCCTTAAACTTACCTGGCAGGGGCTTATACAAATTATGAATAATACCCAGCGCTTGATAACACTGCGCTACGTCATCTACAATCACCCTAAAAGCATACATATCAAGCACTTGAGAAAACTTTAACTGCTTGATTTTCATCTTTTTGTAAATACTACAAGGTTGCTTTTGACGCCCAGTAATTTTGACTTTATCCAAGCCCTCTTGGTTTAATCGATTTTCAATTTCCCCTTGAATATGCTTGATAATCTTTTTACGATTACCACATTGTTTTTTAATTTGACGTGTTAATACTTTGTAACGATACGGGCTAATAATTTCAAAACATAAATTATCTAACTCAACCCTAATACTGTTTAAACCCAGTCGGCGTGCAATAGGCGCGTGAATTTCGGCCGTTTCTTTGGCAATTCTTAGTTGTTTTTCACGGCTCATTGATTTGAGTGTGCGCATGTTATGTAAGCGATCAGCCAGCTTGATCATCATTACCCGCATATCCGTACTCATGGCTAAAAATAGCTTTCTAAAGTTTTGCGCTTGTTGGTCAATATTTGAGTGGAATTCTAATCCAGTAAGCTTTGAAACCCCTTGCACAATATGGGCGACATCCTCACCAAAGTCGTTAACAATGTCTTCTTTTGTTAAGCTTGTATCTTCAATGCAATCGTGCAACAATGCCGCCACAATACAATGATAATCCAGTTTTAATTCAGCCAAAATCATCGCCACATTAATGGGATGATATACATAAGCCTCGCCCGAACGACGGTATTGACCGTCATGCGCAGTAGCCGCTACAATATAAGCTTGATAAACACCTTCAACCTGCTCTTTTGGCATATAGGCATCTAGCGTCTCACACAGGTCGCTGATTAGAATTCTTTTTTCAAATAAACTCATGCAAAAAATATAGGTCTAAAATATGGATAAATCTTTGCCATTATAATACAATCACCTCAGTATAATGCTTCTACATATTTGTAATAATATCTTCACTTATTCATGAAACCTACAGTCAAACTAATCCTAATGCTTCCATTACTAACACTACTATTAAGTGGTTGTTTTTGGGAAGAAGAAACCAAAAGAGAGTCTATTACTAAAGGCTGGTCACCAAAAACTTTTTTTGAGCAAGCCAAAGAGCAAATCAATGCTGGCTCTATGGATCAAGGTATCGAGCTATACGAACAACTACAAGCGGCTTACCCAGGCTCAAAATACGCCCTACAATCCAAGCTAGAAATCGCCTACGCTCTTTACAAGAGTGAAGATTACGACCAAGCCATTGATCGACTAAATAGCTATATCAAGCTTTATCCAGACCATTTCTCTACGCCATACGCATACTACTTACGCGGTGTAATTTCAGAAGACAAATCACGCTCAATCTTAGATGACTACATTACTGACAACGCCCAGCGCGATGTCGACTCAGTACGTGATGCCTTTAATTACTACCTCGCTTTAATTGAAAAATTCCCCAAAACTGAATATGCAGACGAAGCCAAATCTCGCTTAATTGTGCTTAGAAATATCTTATCTAGACATGAGCTTTTTGTGGCTATTTTCTACACCAAAAAAGGCGCTAACATCGCTGCTATTAATCGCACCAAATACATTATTGAAAAATACCCAAACACGCCATCAGTGCCAGCAGCACTTCACCTAATGGCGCACAATTATGATGTTATCAGTGCCAACACACTGGCTAAAGATGCACGTCGTGTACTTACAAAGAGCTACCCACTCTATACACCGCACTACACTTTAGAAGACTAATCTACCCACATTAATGAACAAACAAGAGCGCTTCTTTGCGCTTAAAATCTCATCTATTATGGCGACTCGCATGTTCTGGTTTGCGAGGCAATTCCTCACGCCAACGGCTGGCAATAGAGTGATAGACTCAGACGCAAAACTCAAAAACAACAAGTTCGGGAGGTTTTGCCTCTGCAGAAATAATTTAATAAATATCAATGAATTCTAAAGAACGGTTTTTTGCACTAAAAATATCTTCGATCATGGCAACTCGTATGTTCGGGTTGTTTATGATCTTCCCAGTATTTTCGGTTTACGCCATCCAGTATGAGAACACCACACCCTATTTAATCGGCTTAGCCATTGGTATCTACGGCCTAACCCAAGCACTACTACAAATGCCGTTTGGTTACTTGTCTGACCAATTTGGTCGCAAGCCATTATTAATATTCGGTTTAATTTTATTTTTTATTGGTAGTGTTGTTGCTGCCAATTCTACGGATATTATTGGCGTGGTGATCGGCAGAGCCTTACAAGGTGGTGGTGCTATCTCTGCCGTACTGATGGCCTTTTTGGCAGACTTTGTTTCTGAAGATCAGCGCTCTAAAGCCAATGCCTTTGTTGGTATGCAAATCGGTATGGCCTTTATGCTTTCATTACTCATTGGCCCGCTCATTACGGTTAATTTGGGCATTTCTGGGCTTTTCTGGGTAATTGCTGGGTTGTCTATTGTTGCACTAGGCATTGTATTTACCTTGCCTCATGTTAAGCCACATGCACAATATGCACTATCAGTACCCAATATTAAACAAGTGCTAACAGCCAAACTACTCAAGCTAGACTTTAGCGTATTTACCCTGCACCTAATTCTTACTTGTGCCTTTATTGTCATGCCAGTACTACTCGTTGAAAACAATATCGTTGCACTCGATTTAAAAGACAACTGGACTATTTATCTGCCGGTTATGTTGCTTTCTTTTGTTGGTATGTTGCCAATGATTATCTTGGCTGAAAAATTCCAAAAACACAAGACCATGATTATCACGGCAATTAGCATCATGATTATGAGCCAAATCTTGTTTTATCAAACGCCGCTAACTTACACCACGTTCTTAATTTTACTCACCCTATTTTTTATTGCATTTAACGCCATGGAGGCCATGCTACCATCACTCATTTCTAAAACCGCTAAGCCTGATAAGCGCGGTCTAGCAATGGGTATGTACTCCACCTCACAGTTTTTTGGTGCATTTGTTGGTGGTGTATTTGGTGGGTGGATTTACAACACATATGGTCTAAATAGTGTATTCTTATTCACCACATTTATCGCAATAATTTGGTGGGGTGTAATGCTCACCATGCAACAACAAAAACAACCGGGAGAATAACAAAATGGCAGGTATTAATAAAGTAATTTTAGTAGGCAATTTAGGCGCAAAACCTGAGGTCAAATACGCCTCAAATGGTAACGCAATTGCCAACTTATCAGTAGCAACTTCAGAATCTTGGACTGATAAAAACACCGGCCAAAAACAAGAAAAAACAGAATGGCACCGCGTTAGCTTATTTGGCAAACTTGCCGAGATCGCAGGCCAATATCTAGACAAAGGCTCTAAAGTGTATGTTGAAGGCAAACTCCAAACCAGAAGCTATGAACAAGACGGTGTTAAAAAATACGCAACTGACATCGTTGTATCAGGTTTTAACGGCACACTACAAATGCTAGATCGTCGTGACGATGCCGGCGGCGCACCAAGACCAGCAGCTTCT
>JAERTA010000033.1 GCA_016845205.1 Gammaproteobacteria bacterium | reverse complement strand
ATCGTGTATTTGGGTATCTTCTAACGTGCCTCTGTCGATTGTGGTGTTGGCGCCAATGGTTACATTATCACCAATAACCACATTACCTAGATGCGCAATGCTGTGCCATTGATTTTGATTATCTCTGGCATTACCAAACCCTTCAGAGCCGATCACAGCGCCTGGGGAAATAACAACGTTATCACCGATTGAACAGCCTTGTAAAATCGTAACATTGGGGCATAGATAAGCATTATCACCAATGGTGACGTTGTCTTCAATGACTGTATTTGAGCCAATAGTCGCATGATGACCAATAACTACCCCTTTGCCAATTGTGCAGTTTTGTGCAATTTTTGCTTGATTGGTTTTCGCACTAGAATGGATACCACTAACAAGTGTCACTTCTTTTTTAAAATAATGAGTAATTTTGGCAAATGCTAAGTAAACATCCTCAACCACTAAAGCGTTAGTAGGGCAGTCTTTTACTAAATCATGACTAAGGATAACCACGCCCGCTTGCGTAGCGATAAGGTCTGATTTGTATTTTTGACTCACCACATAAGTCAATTGATCACCTTTTGCTGAAGCTGGGGAGGCGATGCTGCTAATTTTTATGGTCTCATCGCCAATTAAATCAGCATTAATAATTTTGGCAATTTCTCCAAGTGTGTGCATTATTTAAAGCGCTGTCTAATCTTTTGACTAATGATTGGCGTGATATTTACTTTTTTGCTTGCAAAGGCCACTTCTTGATATAAAATTAAATCAAATTTTTCTTCTTCAGCAACTTCTTTAATAACAGTATTAATTAAGTCTTGTATTTTGCCTAATTCTAGTTCGTTTTTAAGTTTTAGTTGTTTTTTTAGAGTGCGAGCTTGTTGTTTAAGTTGGCGCTCTAGATTGGCTATTTTTTGAATCTCAGACTTTCGTTCAGATTGTGATAGTGCTTTACTATTTTTGTTAAAAGTATCTGCTAATAATTGTATTTCTTGACCAAGTAGTAAAAGTTGTTCTTCTTGAGGCTGAAACTCTTTAATCACAATTTGGTTGGCTTGAATAAACTGTGGTGAGCTGCTGACTACATGATCAATATTAATGTAGCCAATTTTTAAAGATTCTGCATGCAAAGCAGTACTTAGCATTAGCAGTAAAACAGTAGCGACTCTCATCATTCTCTACGTGTTAGAAGCTGGTGCCAAGAGTAAACTCAACCGTTTTTGTTTTATCTGCTGATTTCTTAACCAAAGGCGTTGCTGCATAAATACCCAGTGGTCCAACTGGGGTTAGCCAAGAAAATGCCACACCAGTAGACATGCGTATATTATCTACACTGAAACTCGATGCTTTTTCCTCTACTGAACCAGCATCAATGAAAGCACTCATTCGCATATTTTTGCTGTCTTTAATAAATTTCATTGGTGAAATAACAGAAGTACCTGCTAATAGTGATAACTCACCACCTTTGGCTTTACCGTCGGTATAAGTTGCACCGAGTGAGTTAAAGTCAAATCCACGTACTGAGGATGAGCCACCGCCATAGTAACGTTTAAAGAAAGGCAGCTCTTTGCCACCATAGCCTTGCGCCAAGCCTAAACTACCATTGACTTTCCAAGTTAGGTCGTTACCCATTGGGTGATAGCTTTTATGTGAGGCATCTAGCTTGTAGTAACGAAAATCAGCAATCGGAAGCGTCACATCAAGACTTAAGCTATTTTTTGAGCCTTCAGTTGGATAATTAAAATTATCAAGCGTGTTGTTAGACCAATTAACATTGGTTTTTACTTCGGTTTTGTCGTCACTCGCACATTGTGTTGGTTCATAGCCTGAGCTTGCAAATGTGGAGCCACAAGTAATATCACGACTAGAGGCTCGAATATCTGCGCTAATACGTGTGTTTTCAGTGATTGGAATGCCATAACCTAAGCTAAAGCCATTCTCGTCAATTTTGTATGAAGATACATCAAGCTCTGTACCATCAATTGATTTGGTAAAGATGCCGTAACTGATTGAATGCTTGTCTTCAGTAAAGTAAGGATCAGAGAAATAAAAACTCATTTCTTGTACCGCTTCAGAGTTTGACAACGCGGCGTTTAATGTATTGCCTGTGCCTAAGAAGTTGTTTTCTTTGATACCCATATTAAAAGCTGCACCTGAGCTATTAGAGTGCGATAAGCCAATAGAGAAAGTTCCAGTTTTGGTTTCCTCTACGCTAAAGTGTAGGTTAATTTTGTCATCAAATTCTTTAAGTCTTGAAACTTCCATTTGCACATCAGAGAAAAAACCTAAGCGTTTAATCTTTTTCACAGACTCGTCTAGCTCCGTGTTTGAATATAGACCACCTTCAGCAATGCCAATTTCACGGCGAATAACTTCATCTTGTGTGCGTGTGTTACCAACAATGGTGATACGGTTAATATAAACCTTCTTGTTTAAAGAAATGTTGATGTCTAAATCAATGGTATGTGTACTAACGTTTTCTTTAGTAATTGGATCAACTTTAGCAAAAGCGTAACCTTGGTCTGCGAATAAATCAGTAACAGACTGAATGCTTTCAATGACTTTTTTACGTTTGAATACATCGCCTTTAGTAATGGTGATTAAATTATTAAGATCATCAATTGATTGATTAAGTAAATCGCCACTAAATTGAATATTGCCAACCTTGTACTCTGCGCCTTCGTCAACTTGGATGTCGATACTGATGTTTTGCTTATCTTCAGACAAGTCTGTTTTAACCTGAATAACCTTAAAATCAAGGTAGCCTGAATTAACATAAAGTGATTTCACCGCTTCAACGCCAGCATCGAGCGCGACTTTAGAGTAATGATCTTTTTCAGTAAAGTAATTTAATAGAAAAAAGTCTGCCTCACCAATTTCAAACAAATCTAACAAGTCATCCTCGTCATGAACTTGGTTGCCGCTAATTTTCATACTGCTAATACGAGCCACCTCACCTTCGTTGATGTCTAATTCAACGCCGACACGGTTCTGTGCGTCAATTTCAATGCTTTTGGTGATCTTAATGCCGTAATAACCTTTAGAAATATAAGAGGCTTCTAGTTGAGAGATAAGCTTATCTAGTTGTCTTTTGTTAAAAATCTTACCTTGGGATAAATCCATGCTCTTTAAAACTTGATTGATAGATTCTTCCTCAATAACCTTATCCGAGTAATTTAACAGCTCAACATATTTAATATGTGGATTTTCTTGAAGCTTAATTTTTAGTACTTGTTCAGATTCTGATACTTCAATATCTTTAAAAAACTGCGTTTTATAAAGAGCACGAATAATTTGTGTTGAGGTTTTTTTGTTGTAATCATCACCTACTTCAACAGGGAGATAGCTTAAAACTGTACCTCTAGAAATAGCGTTAAGACCAAGTATTTCAATGCTTTTGATAGGATCTGCTTGCGCAATAGAAGTTGCTGACAAAGCTAGAATTAAAGAGATTTTAATAAGAATTTTTTTCATATTTTTAAACTTATGGTAACAATCGTGAAAAATCATTATACATCGCTATGAAGGTAAGTGACAAGATAACAAACAAGCCGATTTTTAATGCATTTTGTTGTACAGCTTGACTTACGGGTGAGCCTTTTAAAACTTCAATTAAATAAAACAACAAGTGCCCACCGTCAAGCAGTGGAATAGGAAGTAAATTAAGCAAACCCAAGCTGATGCTAATCAAGGCTAAAAATGATAAAAATGAAATCAATCCGGTACTTGCTGTTTTGCCTGCATAATCTGCAATGCTAACAGGGCCACTAATTTGCTTAATAGAGGCTTCGCCTAAAATCATCTTTTGAATCATTTTTAAGTTCAAAATAGTCAGTTGATAAGTCTTAACATTGGCTGATAAAAATGCATCGATAGGCTGTTTTTTAACCAAAACACGCCAGTCGTCCAAATAACCTTTTGGCGCCATGACACTCACACCTATCTTGGGTACACCATTTTCATTTTTTGGTATAAGTGAGCGCGTGATAATTTGCTCATCTCGAAGAATACTTAGTTGCATGGCTTGACCAGTATTTTGTTTAATTTTTGTCACAAAATCGTGCCAAGTCTCAAGTGTTTTGTTGTTGGCACTAAGTATTTGGTCGCCTGTTTGAATGCCAGCTAGCTTGGCTGGACTTTTGTCTATTACCTGATCAATAATTGGTTTGAGCGTTGGCAAGGCAAATTCAAAGCCTAAATACTGCTCAAGCCCTTGTTCTGGATTAGAAAGGAAGTCTTCCTTTAGGTTTAGTGTCAGCGTGTTTAAATCAGTGTTTTTTGAGCGTATGTCAATTTGCATTGTTGGTGTTTGCGCTGCGCGAACAAATGCAAAAGAAAATTCACTAATACTCGGCGTATCTTGTGCATTAACACTTAACAACTGATCACCTGTTTTTAATCCAATTTGCTGGGCAATACTGTTATTTTTAACCATGCCAACCACGGGTTTGATACCGTGAGTGCCCATGATAAAGATAATGGTATAAATAATAATAGCTAATATAAAATTTGCCGCAGGTCCTGCTGCTACAACTCCAATACGCTTATAAACAGATTGCCTATTGAAGGCCCTGTGTTTTTCGCTTGGATCAACTTCGGCTTCGTTTTCATCCAACATTTTGACAAAACCACCTAAAGGCAGGGCGCACAAAGTATACTCAGTTTCGCCGATTTTCCATGATTTTAAAATTTTGCCAAAGCCGACCGAGAATCGCAGAACTTTGATGCCAAGTTTTTTAGCTACCCAAAAGTGACCAAACTCATGTACTGTCACCAAAATACCAATGGTCACAATAAAGGCAATTAGAGCATTTAAAAATGCCATCTTTAAATTTTAAAGCTCAGAATGCGTGTGTCCTGCTGCTTTTAGCTTGGCTAAATACTCAGGCCAAAGATCCTTGTCATTAGTGGCCAAATGATGAAGATGGGACCAAGAGTAAATGCCGCTATCATGTCCATCACTAAAGAACAAAACGACCGCATAATTACCAGTTGGCTCAATGCGTGTAATTGTGACATTTTCTTTATCAACCTGCAAGGTTTCTTGCCCAGGGCCATGGCCAACAACTTCTGCAGAAGGTGAATAAACCCTTAAATATTCAGCACTCAGCGGATAATCAACGCCATCAAAGGTAACGGTTAATAATGTTTTTTCTTTATTAAGAGTGATATTACTAGGTGTGATCATGACAAAATCCAAATTAAATGAGGTGCTAATTTTAGCAGATACTTTAATTTGTAAACACACAAGAAACTAACAGTTAAAATGTGCGTATGATTAATTTTACAAAAATGCACGGATTGGGTAACGATTTCATGGTGATTGACAATACTATGGGTGTTATTACTCTGAGTGCCGAGCAGATTATCGCCTTGGCTCACCGACACTTTGGCATTGGTTTTGATCAACTTTTAATGGTAGAGTCAACCACCACGCCGGGCGTTGATTTTAGCTATGTTATTTACAATGCAGATGGTAGCGAAGTAGAGCAGTGTGGTAATGGTGCGCGTTGTTTTGCGCGCTTTGTAACCGAAAAAGGCTTAACAGCAAACAACCCGATTAATGTTGAAACTCGAGCGGGCTTAATGAGCTTGTTTATTAACGAAGATAATACGGTGCAAGTAGATATGGGCGAGCCTAATTTTCAGCCAATTAATATTCCGCTACATTCCAATCAGCAGGCTACTACTTATCAAATATCAGGTTATGAACTTGGTGCGTTGTCAATTGGCAATCCGCATTGTGTTTTATTGGTTGATGATGTTAATACTGTTGATGTTGCCAATATTGCCCAACAAATCCAACAAAGTGAATTGTTGCCTAACCAAGCCAATATTGGCTTTATGCAAGTATTAAACAATAATGAAATCAACTTACGTGTGTATGAACGTGGCGCTGGTGAAACACTAGCCTGTGGCTCAGGTGCTTGTGCAGCTGTTATTCATGGTGTAAGGCTAGGTTTATTAGACTCTACTGTGGTTGCGCATTTGCGAGGTGGAGATGCACTCATTGAATACACTGAAGGTGAACATGTATTTTTGTCTGGCCCAGCACAGTTTGTTTATGAAGGTCAGGTTGAAATCTAACAATCCACTGAAAATATTTGTTTGTCTTCAAGACGAATAGCGCTTAGTCGACCACCCCAAGCACACCCTTGATCCATTGGATAAACATGCGCTCGATTAACATTGGACAGGGTTGACCAATGTCCAAAAAATATATCAGTATCTTTTAAAGCTCGATTATCGTGCAAGAACCAGGCTTTAAAGCCAGCTGGCGCGGTATCGTGGTTCATTTTATGAGTAAACTCTAAAGTGTCATCATTCTTAC
>JAERTA010000032.1 GCA_016845205.1 Gammaproteobacteria bacterium | reverse complement strand
TGTTCAATTTCATAATCAACAAGGTTATGAGTTGTTAACCGAGGTAATTATTAAGCTTAATACTTCTAATCCGCAGATTGGTGCGCGATTGGTAAGTATTTACAACCATTGGAAGCGCTACACACCTGAGTTGCGTGAATTACAAAAACAACAATTAGAAGCTATTTTGGCCACAGAAAATCTATCAAACGATATCTTTGAGATTGTGCAGGCAGCACTCACACCTTAACTTATTACAATGAAAATACAAACCCTAAGTCAACTACTTGTTGATCAATCATTAACATTATCAGTAGCAGAGTCTTGTACAGGTGGTAACTTATCGGCTTTGTTTACAAGTGTTTCAGGCTCCTCTACTTATTTTGACCGAGGTTATATCACTTACAGCAATCAAGCAAAAATAGACATGCTGAATGTTGACGCTAAAGTTTTAGACCAGTTTGGTGCTGTTAGTGAGCAAACTGCTGCCCAGATGGTTGATGGAGTCATTCAAAATTCTCATAGTGATGTTGCTGTGTCAATCACTGGTATTGCTGGACCAACAGGTGGCACAATAGAAAAACCTGTTGGCATGGTGTGCTTTGGATTTTGTGTTAAAGACAAGCATTTTATTGAAACTCAATTTTTTTCAGGTGATCGAAAAGCTATCGTGGCTAGCAGTGTTGATTTTGTTATAAAGACCTTAGTTAATGAACTATCCGCATAAATTTAGCGTTGCGCCAATGATGGATTGGACCGACCGACATTGTCGGTATTTTCATCGACTCATCTCTAAGCAGGCACAGCTTTATACCGAAATGATTACTAGCAAGGCTATTTTGCATGGTGATAAAAATCGCCTATTAGATTATCATGAGGCCGAACACCCTTTGGTATTACAACTGGGTGGTAGCGACCCAAGTGAGATGGCACAGTGCGCCAAAATTGCCCAAGATTGGGGTTATGATGAAGTTAATATTAACGCTGGCTGTCCATCAGATAGAGTGCAGTCAGGCAGTTTTGGTGCTTGTTTGATGCACACGCCACAGGTGGTAGCACAATGTGTCGATGCAATGAAACAAGCGAGTGATCTCTCTATTACTGTAAAGTCACGTATTGGTGTGGATGATATGGAAAGTTATGAAGAATTGGCTGGCTTTATTGCGACAGTTGAACAAGCAGGTTGCGACACTTTTATCATTCATGCTCGTAAGGCCTGGTTAAAAGGTTTAAGCCCAAAGGAAAATCGTACAGTACCACCACTTAATTACGACTGGGCATATCAAATTAAACAAGATTTTCCCAAACTAACCATTGGGATTAATGGCGGTGTTAATCATTTAGAAGACGCAATGAATCATTTAGAGAAGGTAGATAGTGTCATGCTTGGTAGGGCGGTTTATCATCAGCCTTATCTACTTTGTGATGTTGACACACAGATTTATCAACAAAACACACCAAGGATAAGTCGAGAACAAGTATTATTAAACTTTATTGAATATATGAAGAGTCAACATGATCAAGGTGTTCCGATTCGCTCAATGACACGACATATTTTAGGCTTGTATCATGGGCGACCTAATGCCAAGAAATTTCGACAATTGTTAAGTGGTGCTACAGTTGAATTAAAGCATTTATACGAGTGGCTTGATTTTTCAACGCAAAGAACAGAAGAGGCAAATGGCTAGAGATGATAATTTTATTGTAAGTGTTGATGTCGGCAGTCGCAAGACTGTTGTCTTGCTTGCTGAAGAAATTAACGGCCGACTCGAGGTTTTTGGTCACGGTGTAAGTAAATCTTCCGGTATAAAAAAAGGCCTAATTAATGATGTTAAACAGACTGCTCAATCCATTAAAGATGCAGCTAAAAAAGCTTATTTAAGTTGCAATACTGATTTTCACCACGTTAGTGTCAATATTTCAGATCCGCACTTAACTGTCATCAACCGAGAAGGTCAAATTTTTATTGCAGGCGATGAAATCAGCGAGCAAGATTTAGATGCTGCAATTAAGACAGCACGTGCCGTACCAACGCCAACTAATAAACAAGTTATTAATAGTGTGTCTAATTGTTATACACTTGATAAAGATCCGATTACTCATCAAGGTGTTGTTGTTGAACAGCCGATTGGTCAAGAAGCCAAAACCTTAGAAGTCGCTATGCATATTGTGACAGTGTCTAATCAATGTGTTAATGCAATTGACCAAAGCATTCGTGAAGGTGGTTTGGGTATAGACAATATTGTGCTAAATTCTTTAGCGAGTAGTGAAGCCTACATTACGCAAGATGAAAAAGACAATGGCGTTTGTTTGATTGACATAGGCGCAGGCGTGACCAATTTTTCAGTTTTTACTAAAGGTGGCATTACTTATAGCGCTGTTATTCAAACTGGTGGTGATCAAGTAACTCAAGATATTGCTGATGCATTTGATGCTTCTTTTGAGCAGGCGGAACGATTAAAACTCCAACATGGAAATGCACAAGTTAAGTCTATTCGAACAGACAAATTAATTAAATTTCAACAAGTTGATGACCCTGAAGAGGTTGAGCGTTATTTATCCCATCAATCTTTGGTTGAGGTGATTGAGCAATCGTATTTAAATTTATTTTCACAAATTAGACAAGATTTAAAATCTCAAAAACTTTATCGTTTATTAAAGTCTGGCTTTGTTTTAACAGGGGGCGCCTCAAAAATTAAGGGGTGTGATGCGTTATTATTAAGTTGTTTTAAAATTAGAGCTAAGCAAGGGCGTGTGAATACAGATAGAATTACGGCGGAACGCAGCCTTCTAGAGCCTGAGTATGCTTGTGCTTTAGGTTTATTGTTATTTGAATATGATGAATCAGATTTAAGAGCCATACAAGAAGAAAATGATGGTAATATCTTCGGTAAAATTAAACAACAATTTAAGTTTTAATATTGATTTATGATCAAACAAAGAACAATTAAAAAAACAGTTAAGGCTCGTGGTATTGGTATTCACAGTGGTAGCGTGGTTAATATGACGTTAATTCCTGCTGAAGCTGAACATGGTGTGGTTTTTAGACGTATGGATGTGGGCGGAAAATTGGTTAGAGCACACAACGCCTTTGTTAACGAAGTGGTTTTATCAACTGGCCTTGAAAACCAAGGTGTTAAAGTATCTACAGTTGAGCATTTGATGAGTGCCTTTTCAGCACTGGGTATTGACAATGTGTTAGTAGAGCTAGACTCATTCGAAGTGCCGATTATGGATGGCTCCTCGGCGCCATTTATTTTCTTAGTGCAATCTGCCGGCATTCAAGAGCAAGACGCACACAAGCATTTCTTTGTTATTCATGATACTGTCAAAATTGAGAACGGAGATTCTTGGGCACAAGTTTCCCCATATGATGGTTTTAAGGTAACACTTGAAATTGATTTTGATCATAAAAAAGTAAAAGAAAGTGGTCAAAAACTCAGTATTGATTTTGCTCAACAATCTTATTTAAAAGAGATTTCTCGTGCCAGAACATTTGGCTACATGAAAGATGTAGAAATGATGAAAAGACAAAATTTGGCACTTGGTGCGAGTATGGATAACGCTATTGCATTGAGTGATGATGATGTACTTAACGAAGATGGCATGCGTTATCAAAACGAATTTGTTAAACATAAAATATTAGATATTGTGGGAGATTTGTATTTATTAGGCTCTAATCTAATCGGACATTATGAAGGCTATAAGACAGGTCACTTATTAAATGACCAGTTGTTATCAGCCATTCTTGAGCGACCAGATACCTGGTCAATTGAAACATTTGAATCTGAAAATTCTCCTATCCAATTCTACTCTGAAGACTGGCAAAATTCCTTATAAACT
>JAERTA010000031.1 GCA_016845205.1 Gammaproteobacteria bacterium | reverse complement strand
AAAGCAAAGCCCACTCTTCTAACTTGTTACTGCATTGAATGCTTTATCCTGACTTTGATCCCGTCGCTCTAGACTTGGGTTTTGTGAAAATTTACTGGTACGGATTGATGTACCTTATGGCTTTTTTGGCCGCTTATCTATTGGCCAATTACCGAGCCAAACAATTAACTGACTGGAATTCACAACAAATAGAAGACATGATTTTCTACGGCGCACTCGGCGTTGTGCTGGGCGGCCGTTTAGGTTATATGTTGTTTTATAACTTGCCTAATTTTTTATCTGATCCACTCTCAATTTTTGCCATTCAAGGTGGCGGCATGTCATTCCATGGTGGTTTTTTGGGTGTGCTATTGGCAATGGCTTGGTTTAACAAAAAATATAACAAAAGTTTTTTTACCACCATGGATTTTGTCGCACCGTTAGTGCCACTTGGTCTTGGTTTTGGTAGAATGGGTAATTTTATCAATGGCGAACTTTGGGGTGAAGTAACGACTAGTCCATTTGGTATGTATATTCAAGAGCAGGGCGTTAGCCGCTACCCAACACAATTATATGAGGCCTTTTTAGAGGGCTTGGTGTTGTTTATTATTCTTTGGGTGTTTAGCAAAAGACCTCGTCCATTAATGTCAGTTTCGGCTTTATTTTTGGTTTTTTACGGCTTGTTTAGATTTATAATTGAGTTCGTTAGAGTGCCAGATGTGCAGTTAGGTTATTTGGCATTTAACTGGTTGACTATGGGGCAAGCCTTAAGTTTGCCAATGATTATTTTTGGCGTCTATTTATTAAACAAAGCCTATAAAACAGCATGAAAGCATATATTGATATTGGTAAAAGAATTCTAGACGAAGGCGTGTGGCTAGAAAATAAGCGTACTGGACAAAAAACATTGGCAATTATTGGTGCGACTTTTGAGCATGACTTGTCTGATGGTACAGTACCAGTGGTTACCACTAAAAAACTCTTTTGGAAATCAGCCATTGCTGAGATGCTAGGCTATATTCGTGGCTATGATTCTGCGGCACAATTTCGCTCTATTGGTTGTAACACTTGGAATGCTAATGCTAATGACAATCAAGCATGGCTTGACAACCCGCACCGTAAAGGTGAAGATGATATGGGTATGTGTTATGGTGTAATCGGACGTGCTTTTCCAGGCATTGAAGATGATGAGCCGCTAGACCAGTATAAAAAAATTGTGACTGATCTGTCCAAAGGAATTGATGACCGTCGTGAGATTATGACTTTTAATCATCCTAATCTTATTCATCGTGCCTGCTTGCCTGCTTGCATGCATACGCATCATTTTAATTTGTTGGGTGATGATCTGTATTTAGAGAGTTATCAACGCTCATCAGACTATGCACTTGGACAACCATTTAATCATTTCCAAGTAGCGTTTCTACTTTTGATTACCGCGCAAATTACTGGCAAAAAAGCCAAAAAAATGCGCCATCACCTGTCTAATGTTCACTTGTATGAAAATCAAGTCGAGATTTTTAAAAATGAGCAAGTTGATCGTGAGCCATTGCCATTACCAAGTCTTAAAATTAACCCAGAAATTAAAACTCTAAAAGATTTAGAAACTTGGGTAACCATGGATGATTTTGAGTTGGTAGGTTATGAGCATCATGACCCGGTTAAATACCCGTTTACAGTTTAATTTATTGTCTAGGTTTGAAAGGAATGAAAGAAGAGGTAGAGGTTGTAAGCTTTAAAATGCCATTTTGGAATATGGTGTGGTTTATTGTGAAATGGACACTGGCCTCGATTGTGGCTTTAGTTGTTTTGGCGCTATTATTACTCTTGGTAATGGTGCTTGTGTCGATGATTGTCGGCAATGGCGCTGATATTACTGCAACGGTTGAGCACTATTCTTCACATTTCCATAGCTACCAATTTTCGAAATAACCTTTTGAGGGTGTTTACTTCCAAATATCAACTGTAATACCCCTCTCCCTTAGAGAGTCTGCCTTGTGTTCAATGTAGCGTTGAAAACTAGGTTGCTTTTTATGGGCGCCAGTTAAGACGTAGGTCATAATGCTGTGAAGATGGAATTGTTTGAAGTTTGCATCTTTTCGAATAATCTCTGTGCCATCTGTATCAAAGAAAACAATGGCAGGCTTGTAAGTAAGATTTAAGTCTTCATACCATTCTTTTGCAGTGGTTCTTTTGCCTGAAGGTGTGATGAGTTTTTCATCCGATAGTGCATTAAACCTCACGACCTGCATTCTACCCAAATAGCCTTGAGTTTCTTCGAGTGGCATTAAATCTCTATGGAATGCGTCACACTCCTTGCAGTTAGGCTCTTCAAAGAAAACAGCCAAATGCTTTTGTGCCTTAAAACGTTTGTTTCGAGTAAGCATGTGTGGGCCAGCTGCAAATATAGGGTGTGCATTAAGTGTGCCTGTTATGTCTTTCTTTAGGCTGCCAATATAGCTTGCATAGGATTGGTTGAGGTAGATTTTTTTGGATATATAATCAAGTGTTGTATGCATTTTATCAATAGACTGATATCCGTTTAATCTGAGCAATATTTTGCCTTTGCTATCTAAAAATAATAGCGTTGGTGTGAATTGTACTTTCATATGAGCAGAAAATTCTTTTTCATTAAACTCTTTTCCAGTCCAGTCAGTTAAATCTCGATCGCCCCACATATTGGTCTCAATCACATCGAAATCTTTTTGCAGCTTAGCAACAATCGCTTTATCGTGAAAATTGTCTTCTACTAATTTGGCGCAATAGGGGCAGCCATTCTGGTGAAAGTAGATCATGACGTGGCGACCTTCATCAGCTGCTTCTTCCAAATCTTCAGAAAAGTCCATAAAGGTAGTTTTAAACCAATCTGGCAAAACCTCTACTGGTTTCGCACCTAGAAATTCACCTTGCTTAACGGATTCCGCAGCAATCGATGGTTGGAATAATAGTAAAGAAAAAAATAGATAAATAAAGCGCATACCTCTCCTCAATGAGTATGTTGATAGTTGGTCTGATTGTAATACTAAAGTTAGCTTAATGCAAGATTAGATGTCTGATTAAACTGCATCAACACTTTCAATGCCTTTTTGAGGTACAAATAGCCCACAGCCTAGTAGGCGGTGCTCGCCAATGCCTTGTTCTTGTAGTTTGACAGATTCTGCTTTGCGCAAATCAGCCACCATTAAAGAGCGCGTATGGATAGTGCCCTCAGGTGTTTGGATTTTCTTTTCTAATCCAGCCATCATTTTTTTAGGCTGAATACCAAGTGCTTGTAGTTGTTCAAAAGAAGTTTGTAAAAAACCCTCCTCACTGTCGTTTTCAACACAAGCAACATATTTAGCAAATACGATTTGCATGTCACTCATGAGTTTTGGTTTTAAGGATTTAACGACTTTAATCTCATATTCGCCTAAATTCAACGTTTTCCCAACCAGAGCGTCAACTTCATCTAGTTTTTCTTTAGGAATGCGTATGCTTAATTTTGAGCGCTTAGAAGGGTAATAAAAACCAGATTCGTGATCTTGCTCCCAGCCATTGCCATCGGCCACACTAATATCATGAATGCCTGCATTAACTTCCCCCAGCCAAGGCAGTTCATTAAGTAGTGCTTGTGAAAGTAGGTAGGCATGATCAATCGGTAATACTTTAGAATGAATATTAAACACAGCATCTTGAACATCGTCAGGAAGCGTAAAATGTTCTTCTTTAATATCTTCTTGCCAAAACATAAGAATTATTGGTTTAAGTTTATAATAGCGCTAATTATAAACGTATTAAACGCATTAAAACCCAATACAATTAATGGATAAATTACAGCAAAAAATTAATTATCAATTTAAAGATGTTGCCTTGTTAAAGTTGGCGCTCACACATCGTTCTATGGGTAAGAATAATAATGAGCGTTTAGAGTTTTTAGGTGATAGCATATTAGGTTTGGTAATTTCTCGTGAACTTTATAAGCGCTTTAGTCATGTTGATGAAGGTAAATTATCTCGCTTACGCTCGCATTTAGTTAGAGGACAAACACTGGCCCAACTTGCTGCTGGACTAGAATTATCTGACATACTTATTTTGGGCTCAGGTGAGTTAAAGAGTGGTGGTTTTAGACGCGAGTCAATACAAGCAGATGCACTTGAAGCAATTTTTGGTGCTGTACTGTTGGATGCGGATCTTGAAACTGCTAATATAGTTATCTTAAATTTGTATCGAAGCTTGTTGGACGATATTAATCCAAATGATTCTCTTAAAGATCCCAAAACTCAGTTGCAAGAATATTTACAAAAACGTGGTAATACCTTACCAATCTATGAACTGGTTAAAACGGTAGGTAAAGACCATAGCGCCGTGTTTACTGTAAATTGCTCTTTGCAAGATCAGTCTATGCAAGTTGAACAATCAGCAAAAAGCATTAAAAGAGCCGAACAATCTTGTGCTCAAATTTTGCTAGATAAGCTAATTTCCCTATGAGTTTTCAAGCCGGATTTATAGCCGTTATTGGGCGCCCAAACGTGGGCAAGTCAACACTCATTAACGAGTTGATTGGTCAAAAACTATCCATTACTTCACATCGACCTCAAACAACGAGACATCGCATTCATGCGATTGATACACGTGATGATTATCAAATGGTGTTTGTTGATACGCCAGGCATTCATATGGGCAATAAAAAGGCTATTAATTCTTATATGAATCGAGCAGCCAGCTCCAGCATTAAAGAAGTGGATATGATCCTTTGGTTGGTTGAAGTTGATAAATGGACCAAAGAAGATGCGCGCGTACTAGAACATGTGTCTCAAGTTGATATACCTGTTATTTTATGTATTAATAAAATCGACAACTTAAAAACAGCGCAAGAAGTGCTGCCATTTTTAGAAAAAGTAGGGCAAAAATACCAGCCAACAGAACTATTCCCGCTTTCAGCTTTTAGTAAAAAAGACACCAGTTTTTTAAGAGAGTTAATTTTAAAACATTTGCCAGAACAAGCATTAATTTTTGATTCTGATTTTATTACCGATCGTTCTGAAAAGTTTGTTGTGGCTGAATTTATCAGGGAAAAATTAATGCGTCATTTGGCAGATGAATTGCCTTATGACCTAACCGTTGAGATTGAGCAATATAAACTGGATGGAAACATGCAGCGTATTTCAGCACGTATTTTTGTTGACAAAGCTTCGCAGAAAAATATTGTCATCGGCAATAAAGGCGAAATGCTTAAATTGATTGGTACTGAGGCCAGACAAAGTATTGAAGGCTTTTTGGATCGAAAGGTTTTTCTTAAACTATGGGTTAAAGTTTCGAGTGGCTGGTCGGATGATAAGCGAGCGCTTGCTTCGCTAGGCTATGACTAAAATAGAATTAACACCAGCTTTTTTAATCCATCGAAGAGCTTACAGAGATAATTCATTATTGTTAGATTTTTTAACCTTAGAGCACGGCAAGATTCGCCTAATTGGCAGAGGGGTTCGCCAAGCCAAAGCCAATATTCAAATGTTTCAACATTTGCGTATTTCTTATGCGGGTAAAGGCGAACTTAAAACACTCACGCATTGGGAGGTGGATGATGCACCCAGGCAGATTAAAGGCGAAGCACTTATTTTGTGTTTGTATGTGAATGAGCTGATTACGCGTTTGATCCATGAGCACGATCCCCATCCTCAGATTTTTGATTTATACCAACAGCTTATTACTCAAATGAATAATTTAGACCAGCAACACCAATATTGGTCATTAAGAGTTTTTGAAAATAGCTTATTGTCAGAGTTAGGTTATGGGTTGGATTGTTCTGTTGATGTGAGTGGTGATTTAATCCAAACAGATAAAAATTATAGTTACCAGCCTCAGCTTGGATTTTCTCAGCAGGGCGATGGTAAAATATCGGGAAAATTGCTAAATTTATTATCATCTGAGTGTTTAGATAACACACCTGATGAGCAGCAATTAAAAGCATGTCGCAATTTAAATAGGCAGCGTTTAAATGCATTGTTAGGTGACAAGCCATTAAAAAGTCGCGAGTTATTTTTTACCAAAAATTGAGTGAGTTTATGAGTATATTTTTAGGCGTTAATATTGATCATATCGCCACCATTAGAGAGGCCAGAGGCACAAACTACCCCTCACCCATTGAAGGGGCTTTGTTGTGTGAAAAATCTGGTGCTGATAGCATTACACTACATTTGCGTGAGGATAGACGACACATTCAAGATAGTGATGTTGAAATTTTGCGTGATCAGCTAACAACCAAGATGAACCTTGAAATGGCGGCCACTGATGAGATGGTGGGTATTGCTAGTCGAATCAAACCCGAAGATTGTTGTCTTGTGCCTGAAAAGCGAGAAGAGCTAACCACCGAAGGTGGGCTTGATGTTGCCTCACAAATACCAAGAATGCGTGATGTTTGTGCGCAATTGAGTGAATCAAAAGTGATTGTATCGCTTTTTATTGATGCGCAAAAAGATCAAATTGATGCTGCTAAAGAATGTGGTGCGCCAGTGATTGAACTACATACTGGACATTATGCTGATACGGCTGGTGCTGAACAAGAAAAAGAATTTGAGCGTATTAAATCTATGGCAACTTATGCACACTCTATTGGTTTGCAAGTTAATGCAGGGCATGGGCTGACCATGGAAAATACAGCACCAATTGCTAAGTTGCCTGAAATTGTAGAGCTTAATATTGGCCATTCTATTATCGCTAGAGCTGTGTTTATAGGCCTCGAAGCGGCGACCCGTGAAATGAAAAACCTAATGCTGGAGATGAGAGTATGATTTATGGCGTAGGCACAGATATTATTAATATTGAGCGCGTTTCGCACATTCTTGAAAAAAACAAAGAGGGCTTTGTTAGGCGCGTACTATCCGAACACGAACAAGCTTTGTTTGCTAATAAAGGCGACAGTGCGTCCTATTGTGCTAAGCGTTTTGCTGCAAAAGAAGCTTTTGCAAAAGCACTGGGTACCGGTATTGGTAAGATTGTCAGCTTTCAAGATTTAACCGTTAGAAACAACGATGAGGGTAAGCCTTATTTTATTCCAAGTGAAAAATTGCGTTTATTTTTAGTTAATAAGAACATCAAGCACGCACACTTAAGTTTGTCTGATGAGAAATATAATGCCGTGGCTTTTGTAGTATTAGAGTCGGGTGTTAAAGAACAAAAAGATTCGGCTAAATCTGAATACAATACGACGTTTTAATTAGTTAATATACTGGCCGTAACCTGCTTTGTGCGCTTCGCGCTTAGTGCCCATGCATCCATACTTTACAGCGGTCTGGTAACCAGAAACGGCTAATGGATTTTGCTCAAGAACAGCAATTGGTGTTCTGTCCATGTCGAATCTTTTAAGACCTTTGTTCATTTGTTTAATACCAGCATGGTTTAAACCTGCACAATTTTCATTGTAGTATTTAACGGCACCAACGACGACCAGCATCTCATTTGGAGACAAAGCTTTTGCGTTTAGTGTTGTCACTAACAGTAGAATTGTTACTATTTTGTTCATGATGCGCATTATACGCCATTCTATATTAGAAGTCAATAATATAGATTTAGTGTAAATTAGTTACTATAGTGGCATAGATAGTTAACGCTGACATCATCTTCTAATTTATAAACCTTAGTAAAAGGATTATAAGTCATACCAATCATACCTTTTAGCGATAGTTTTGAGCTTCTAGCCCATTCATCCATTTCAGCAGGCTGGATGAATTTATCCCAATCATGAGTACCTTGAGGCAGTAGTTTGAGTATATATTCTGCACCGACAATAGCAAATAAATAAGACTTTGGATTGCGATTAATGGTGGAGAAGAAAACTTGCCCACCAGGCTTGACCAGTTTGGCACAGGCTTTAATAATAGAGCTTGGATCAGGTACATGCTCCAACATTTCAAGACAAGTAACCACGTCAAATTTTCCAGCGTGTTTTTCAGCAAATTCTTCAACGGGGATTTTTTGATAATCTATATCAAAACCAGATTCAAGTAAGTGTAACTTGGCCACTTCTAAACCGGCTTCAGCCATATCAATACCAGTAACTTTAGCGCCTTCGCTAGCCATTGATTCGCTTAAGATGCCACCACCACAGCCGACATCTAAAATAGCTTTATCTTTTAATGAGCCATCACAATGTTCTTTAATGTAGTTTAGGCGAAGCGGGTTGATGTCATGTAGAGGTTTAAATTCTGAGTTTTTATCCCACCAGCGTGAAGCCAGTTGGGCAAACTTATCAACCTCATCAAAATCTACATTGCTCATAGCGATTGCACAGCCTCTAATACTTCATCAACATGACCTTTGACTCTAACTTTATCCCAAGTTTTGATAATGTCACCATCAGCGGTGATCAAAAAGGTAGAGCGAACAATGCCCATGTATTTTTTTCCATAATTCATTTTTTCTTGAATAACACCGAATGCATTGCACAGTGTTTCTTCTGGGTCAGAGATTAGCTCAAAAGGAAAGTTTTGCTTGGCTTTAAAATTTTCATGCGACTTCAAACTGTCGCGACTTACGCCATATATGACCGTATTAGCATCAATGAAAGCTTGGTGATTATCTCGAAAATCTTGCCCTTCAGTGGTGCAACCTGGGGTTGAATCTTTAGGATAGAAATATAAAACAATATGACGACCTTGTGTATCAGGAATGCTAACTTCTAAATCGCTAGTTGCGGCACAGGTAATTGGTTGAACTTTATTCATTGCTTGTATAATGGCGTGTTTAAAACGCTCATTTTATCACCTAGATGAAGAACATCCGTAATTTTTCCATTATTGCTCATATTGACCATGGTAAATCAACCATTGCTGATCGATTTATTCAGTTCTGCGGTGGGCTTAGTGATCGTGAAATGTCAGCCCAAGTGCTAGATTCAATGGACATTGAAAAAGAGCGTGGTATTACCATTAAGTCACAAAGTGTGACGCTTGATTATAAAGCAGATGATGGGCAGACTTATCAGTTGAATTTTATTGACACACCAGGGCATGTAGATTTCTCATATGAGGTATCGCGCTCACTCTCTGCGTGTGAAGGCGCGTTGTTGATTGTTGACGCTTCGCAAGGTGTGGAAGCACAAACCGTGGCCAATTGTTATACGGCGATTGATCAAGGCTTGGAAGTGGTGCCAATTTTAAATAAGATTGATTTACCTGCTGCTGATCCGGATCGTGTTGCAGAAGAAATCGAAGATGTGATTGGTGTTGAAGCAATTGACGCGGTACAGGCCAGTGCAAAATCCGGCATTGGCATTAAAGAAGCATTGGAAGATATTGTTAAGAAAATTCCTGCGCCAGAAGGCAAGATTGATGCACCAATTAAAGCGCTTATTATCGATTCTTGGTTTGATAACTATTTGGGTGTTGTGTCACTGATTCGTGTCGTTGATGGTGAAATAAAAGCCAAAACCAAGATTAAAACATTATCAAATAATGAAGAGCACTTAGTGGATGAGGTTGGGGTATTTACCCCAAAACGTGAAGTTACTGAAAGCTTAAAAGCAGGCGAAGTTGGGTTTCTGATCGCCAATATTAAAGATATTCATGGTGCCCCAGTCGGTGATACCATTACCAATGCAAAAGGTGGCGTAGATGAGCCTTTGGATGGTTTCAAACCCGTGCAGCCACGCGTGTTTGCAGGTTTATTTCCAATCTCAGGCGAAGACTATGAAAAATTCCGTGATGCCTTGGCAAAGCTTCGTCTAAATGATGCGGCATTACAATATGAGCCTGAAAATTCAGATGCCCTAGGTTTTGGTTTTCGTATTGGTTTTTTAGGTTTGTTGCATATGGAGATTATCCAAGAGCGTTTAGAACGTGAATACGACCTAGATTTGATTACCACTGCGCCTACGGTTATTTACGAAATCGTTGACACTAAAGGTGAAGTGCATAAAGTAGACAGCCCTTCAAAAATGCCAGCGAATCAATCAATTGCTGAATTTAGAGAGCCTATTATTACTGCCAATATTTTAGTAACTGACGAATACGTTGGTAACGTGATTAGCCTATGTGTTGAAAAACGTGGCGTTCAGAAGAGCTTAAACTATATGGGTAAGCAGGTCTCAATGACTTACGAATTACCTTTAAATGAAGTGGTACTGGATTTTTTCGATAGACTTAAGTCCGTTTCTCGTGGTTTTGCTTCAATGGATTATCAATTTGAGCGTTACCAAGAATCTGACTTAATTCGCTTAGATATTATGATTAATCAAGAGCCAGTTGATGCGTTAGCGCTTATTATTCACCGAGATGATTCAGTTCGGAAAGGTCGAGAAATTGCTGAAAAAATGAAAGACCTTATTCCTCGCCAAATGTTTGATGTGGCTATTCAAGCTTGCATCGGCTCTAAAATCATTTCTCGTCCTAATGTTAAAGCACTTAGAAAACACGTAACAGCCAAGTGTTATGGTGGTGATGTCTCGCGTAAGCGTAAATTGCCCGATAAACAAAAGAAAGGTAAGGCGCGTATGCGATCAGTAGGTAGGGTGGATATTCCGCAGGAAGCGTTTCTAGCGGTATTACATATAGATTAATAAGCGTATTTGTTTGTCCACATCTGCGTTATAAAGAAAAGTCGTTTATTATTTATAAACTCCTTTTTATTATTTTCTTAAAGCCTTGATCTGAACAAAAACCAGCACTTATTGGTTTAAGACAGTAAGCGCTCTAAAACAAACTTAGAGCCAAAGTACGCCAATACCAAAATAGCAAAGCCGACTTGTGTCGCAGTGATGGCTTGCTTGCCACGCCAGCCAAACAGCCTTCTGCCAAAGATGAGTGTGGCGAAAATTACCCAAGCAACTAATGAAAGCACGGTTTTGTGAATTAAGTGCTGTGCAAAGAAATCATCAATAAAGATAAAGCCAGTAGCAAGCGATAGTGTTAATAGATAAAAACCAATTCTTAGGCTTTGAAACAATAATCTTTCCATCGTTTGTAAAGGCGGAAGCTTGTTAATAAAGCCGTTAATTTCTCTGGCATGCAAGTGTTTTTCTTGAATTTTTAATAACACCGATTGACACACAGCTAACGCGAGCAGGGCGTAGGCAGTGATTGATAAAAATACATGCGAAGCCAAACTCATGGGTATTACTTTTCCAGTGGTATCAGGGAAGGTGATGCTAAAAATCAAAGTAATGGCTACGAGTGGATACACCAAAATCCCCAGTGCGTGAACCGGTTTAGAAATCGAAGATAAGAATAATAAAATCGCAATTAACCAAGCCACGAAAGAGGCGCTGTTAGCCAAGCCAAAAACAATACCTTCATTGTTCCAGAAGTCTGTAAAGTTGAGCGCCTGCACAATAATAGCAAAACTAATTAACAATGAGGTGGTTTGTTGGTGTTTGTGTTGGATTTCATCTTTAGTGAAATAACGCGCTAATAACAGTGCTGCAGCGATATAAGCGATAATCGCGAGAGAAGATAAAATCATCATTAACTATAGATAAACCAAAGACACTATAATACGATACTTTAGTTGTATTTACTTAGAAAAATGTTTGATAATTTAACCGATCGCCTCTCCAACAGTTTTAAAGCCTTACAAGGTAAGCATAAGCTTTCTGAAGCCAACATTAAAGAGGCTATTCGCGAAGTTCGTCGTGCACTATTAGAAGCCGATGTTGCGCTTGAAGTTATTAAAGCGTTTCTTGATCAAGTACAAACTAAGGCGATTGGCCTTAAGGTTGGCGAAGGCCTTAATCCATCTCAGGCGTTTATTAAATTAGTTGAAACCGAACTAACCGAGATTATTGGCGGTGAAAACGAATCGCTTGATTTAAAAACACAACCGCCAGCAGTCGTGATGGTAGCTGGTTTGCAAGGTGCGGGTAAAACCACTTCTATCGCCAAATTAGCGCGTTATTTAAAAGAACGAGAAAGCAAAAAAGTATTGGTCGTTAGTGCCGATGTTTACCGTCCAGCAGCGATTGATCAGTTAGAAGTGTTGGCTAAGCAAGTTGGGGTGGATTTTTTCCCGTCGACGATTAACGATAAGCCTTCAAGCATAGTTGCTAGTGCCAAGAAGCATGCACAAAAACAATTCTTTGATGTTTTATTGGTGGATACCGCTGGTCGCTTGCATGTAGATGAAGAAATGATGGGCGAGATCAAAGCCCTGCAAAAGAAGGTTAATCCGATTGAAACACTCTTTGTGGTTGATTCAATGACGGGTCAAGACGCCGCGCATACGGCCAAAGCCTTTGCTGATGCATTGCCGCTAACTGGTGTCATCTTAACCAAAACGGATGGTGACGCCAGAGGTGGTGCAGCGCTGTCTGTTCGCCATATTACCGGCAAGCCTATTAAGTTTTTAGGTGTTGGTGAAAAAATTGATGCACTTGAGCCGTTCCATCCTGATCGTGTGGTTTCTCGTTTGCTTGGTATGGGCGATGTATTGTCATTGGTGGAGGAGATCTCTCGCAAGGTTGATCATAAAAAGGCAGAAAAATCTGCCAAGAAAATGGCTAAAGGTCAGTTTGATTTAGAGGATATGCGTGATCAATTACTACAAATGGAGCAAATGGGTGGCATGGAAGCCTTAATGGATAAGCTGCCAGGTATGGGCCAAATTCCAGATAGTGTTAAAAATCAAGTCATGGGTGGCACACAAACCACGCAAATGGTCGCCATCATTAATTCGATGACACCTAAGGAGCGTTCCCACGTCAAGCTAATCAAAGGTTCACGTAAAAACCGTATTGCCAGAGGTTCCGGCACCAGTCCTCAAGCGGTAAACAAACTGCTAAAGCAATTTGAAAAAATGCAAAAACAAATGAAAAAAATGGGCGGCGGTAAGATGAAAAAAATGATGGCTAAAATGCAACAAATGCAGGACAGCGGTCAAGCACCATCAGGCATGCCAGATTTATCTAAAATGAAACTACCTGGCATGGGCGGTGGTAACAAGTTTCCTTTTTAAGATTTAAATCCTTTTCAAAAATTCTTTGAATTTTTGCTTTAGGACTTGATACTTTTTCTGGTGAGCAGAAAAAGTACCCAAAAAGAACTCACCCTCTAAAATAATCTCAATCTTTCTAATTCTCGTTACGTTGGTTTTTCTAAACTCGCTATGCTCAAACACCGAAAAACCAGCTACTCCACTTCAAATAGAATGATTGGATTTATTTTAAAAGGGAGGGGTGGTAAAAATAATGTATTATTCGAACTATTAAGT
>JAERTA010000030.1 GCA_016845205.1 Gammaproteobacteria bacterium | reverse complement strand
TTGTCACGCTGAGTGTTTAATTTTTGAGCAAGTGCTTTGGCGGCTTGCTTTGAATGTCGATAGTGAATAATGATGTTATAACCGTCATTGTGCAATGTTTGTGCTATTTGTGCGCCAATGCGTTGCGCACCGCCGGTGATTAATGCTGTTTTCATATAAAATAGTTTTTGTGACTTTAGAACAAATAATCAAAAACACCATTATACAAAAAGCCAAGCCCATAGGTTTCGATGAATTTATGGATTTAGCTTTGTATTATCCAGCACAAGGTTATTACAGTGGTGGCATGCAGAAATTTGGTGAACAAGGGGACTTTATCACCGCACCGGAAACTTCAGATTTGTTTGGATTTTGTTTAGCGCGTCAATGTATGCAGGCGCTTGATGGAAGCAATGATATTTTAGAGTTTGGCGCAGGCAGTGGCGTATTGGCAACGCAAATTTTATTTGAATTAGGTCGACTCGAGAATTTGCCAGAAAAATATTATATTCTCGAACTTAGCGCTGAACTCAAACAACGACAACAAGAAACAATCACCAAAGTATTGCCAGAATTAATCGATAGAGTTGTGTGGTTAAACACTTTTCCTGAGCATTTTTCAGGTGTGGTGATTGCCAACGAAGTGCTCGATGCAATGCCAGCAAAACGTTTAATTAAAAAGCAAGATGGCTTTGTTGAACTAGGTGTAGATTGCAAGGATGATCAACTACAGTGGCAAATGTCTGAGCAGCCTTATATTGGCGACAAAGTGCTATTGCCCAATGAAGTTGAGCAAGGTTATACCACTGAGGTCAATCATAGAGCGATGGCTTGGATAGAGTCATTAAGCGATATTGTTGACCAAGGCTTGGTGTTATTAATCGATTACGGTATGGCTCGAGAGGAGTATTTTCATCCTCAGCGTGGCGAAGGCACACTGAGATGCTATTATCAGCACAAGGCTAGTGACGATCCGTTTGTTCATATAGGTGAGCAAGATATTACGACTTCAGTTAATTTTTCTGATATGGCCGATCAAGCGCAACGCAGTGGTTTTGATATTAATGGCTACGCTACACAAGCCATGTTTTTAATATCATTAGGGATTGACGAATATTTATTAGCTGAAACTGATGAAAATAGGCGTATTACACTCGCACAACAAGTTAAGCAGTTGGTTTTGCCTAGCGCTATGGGTGAGAGTTTTAAGGTGTTGGCATTAACAAAAAAACTATCGGTAAAATTAAAAGGATTTGGCGAACAAGATTTAACACATAAGTTGTAATTATGGATATTTTTCAAACAATCGTATTGGCATTGGTTCAGGGGTTAAGTGAGTTTCTACCAATCTCATCGTCAGCACATTTAATCTTAGTACCAAAGATAACCGATTGGCCTGACCAAGGTTTGGCGTTTGATGTGGTGGTGCATCTGGGTACACTCAGTGCTATTGTGTTTTACTATCGATTGATTATTAAAACTTTAGTTGCTGATTTTTTTTACTCTATTGTTAAAGTGCAAACAGTGGGTGAGTCTAAATTGGCATGGGGAATATTATTAGGAACGATTCCAGTAGGTTTGGCAGGCTTAGCATTTAAAGATGCGATTGAGCTGACTCTAAGATCAACTGAAGTGATTGCGTATGCAACCTTGGTATTTGGTTTATTATTAGGTTTAGGTGTTTGGGTAAATAACAAAAGGTCGTCAACCAGAAAAATTATTAGCTGGATAGATGTTGGTTTTATTGGAAGTATGCAAGCGTTAGCACTTATTCCAGGTACATCTCGTTCTGGTATTACTATTACGGCAGGGTTATTAATTGGCTTATCTAAGCAAATGTCGACTCAATTTGCATTTTTATTATCCATTCCTGTCATTACACTGTCAGCCATGTTGATGATTTTTGATTTATATCAACAGCCACAACCAGCTGATTGGCTTATGCTGATATTGGGTTTTTTAATTGCAGCCGTTAGCGCTTATTTTACGGTTGTGTTTTTTATTAAATTATTAGATAGTATTGGGCTAATGCCTTTTGTTGTTTATCGATTAATCTTAGGGGTGGTGTTATTAGTACTATAGCCCCACAACCCATCTATCGAAAAGATTATCAGCCAAGTGCGTATTTAATCCACACCACAGAGTTGAGTTTTGATTTGTTTGAAGATGAGACCATGGTTTCATCTAAGGTGCATTATTACCAAAACCCAGGCTTGACCAATAAAGAGCGAACTCTATTTTTAAATGGGGTTAATTTAGAATTAATTTCAATTTCGATAGATGGTGTGCAGCCTAATTATCAATTGGTTGATGAAGGATTGATGCTCAATGATTTACCGGATGAATTTGTACTAGAGATTACCACACGTATTCATCCAGAGAAAAACACCAGCTTAAATGGTTTGTACCAATCCAGTGGTAATTTTTGTACCCAATGCGAGGCGCATGGGTTTAGACAAATTACTTATTATCTTGATCGACCTGATGTTTTGAGTGTTTTTACCACACACATTAAAGCCGATTCTGAGCGCTATCCTGTGTTGTTGAGTAATGGTAATTTAATGAGTTCAAAACCAGGTGAAGCAACCTGGCACGATCCTAGCCTAAAGCCTTGTTATTTATTTGCTTTGGTGGCAGGTGATTTTGCTGTATTAGAAGACACTTACACTACCATCAGTGGTAATGAAGTTGCATTAAAGATTTATGTTGAATCGCATAATATTGACAAAACCCAGTTTGCGATGGATTCACTCAAACGTTCATTCGCATGGGATGAGCAACGTTTTGGTCTTGAATATGATTTAGACATTTATATGATTGTCGCCGTGGATGATTTCAACATGGGTGCAATGGAAAATAAAGGTCTTAATATTTTTAACTCCACTTATGTGTTGGCTAATCCAGATACAGCAACGGATAAAGATTTTATTAATGTTGAGGCGGTAATAGGGCATGAATATTTTCATAATTGGACCGGTAATAGAGTTACTTGCCAAGATTGGTTTCAATTAAGCTTAAAAGAAGGGTTGACCGTTTTTAGAGATCAAGAGTTTACGTCTGATTTACATTCTCGATCAATCAAACGTATTGAAGATGTAAACGGTTTGCGTACTTTTCAATTTGCCGAAGATGCTGGCCCAATGAAGCACCCAGTCAGACCAGAGTCATATATCGAGATGAATAATTTTTATACCTTTACGGTATATGAAAAAGGCGCTGAAGTGATTCGTATGATTCATACTTTCTTAGGTGAGGCAGGGTTTCAAAGCGGTATGAAGCTTTATTTTAAGCGCCATGATGCTCAGGCAGTCACGATTGATGATTTCATAGCCGCAATGAGTGATGCGAATGATTTTGACTTTAAGTCTTTCATGACTTGGTATTCACAATCTGGCACACCTGAAGTTGAGGTAGAAACTAATTACAATGCTCAACAAAAAGTCTATACGGCAACTTTTAAACAAAAGGGCGAGTATGCTTACTATTTACCAATTTGTTATGGTTTAATAGATCAACAAGGCAGGGAAACTGAACAAGGTGTTTTGGTGCTTGACCAGGCGCAAAAAACTTTTGAATTTACAGATATTAAAGATGAGCCTGCGCCGTCTTGGTTAAGGGGTTTTTCAGCACCTATTAAATTAACTTCAAACCTTAGCACTGAGCAAAAAATATTTTTATGTGAGCATGATACTGATGCTTTTAGTCGTTGGGATAACGCCCAAGCATTATGGTTATTGTTAATCCTTCATCCTAAGCAGATTGATGAAGAGGCATTGTTTAATGCCTTTGAAAACATCCTTGCCAAAGAAACTGACAATGCCTTGATAAGCGAATTATTTACACTGCCATCAGAGCGGTTGATTCATTTGCAAATGGATGAGATTAATGTTGTTGAGATTAAGCAGAAGCGAGAGGTAGTTGTTGATAAGATTGCTCAGCGCTTTAAGTCTATCTTGTTAAGTATTTATAACAAGCTGAATACTGCTGATACGTTTGAACTAACACCAAAGGCGGTAGGCGCTCGATCATTAAAGAATGTTTGTTTGTCTTATTTGGTTAAAGCTGGTGAATTTGAGTTGGCTTATCAAGGGTTTGAGTCAGCTAATTGCATGAGTGATCGTTTGAGTGCTTTTAATGCTTTGCTATCCGTTGATAATGCGTATCAAGATAAGGTAATTCAACAAATGTTTAACCTTTATCAGCAGGATGTTCAGGTAATGGACAAGTGGTTTGCTGCTCAAGCGTTAGCACCTGGCAATGGTATCAATGAGATTAAGCAGCTAATGCAGCACGCATTGTTTTCATTTAACACACCAAATCGATTACGTAGTGTGATTGGCAGTTTTGCCAGTAATTTTGTTCAATTTCATAATCAACAAGGTTATGAGTTGTTAACCGAGGTAATTATTAAGCTTAATACTTCTAATCCGCAGATTGGTGCGCGATTGGTAAGTATTTACAACCATTGGAAGCGCTACACACCTGAGTTGCGTGAATT
>JAERTA010000029.1 GCA_016845205.1 Gammaproteobacteria bacterium | reverse complement strand
AGATGGTGCCCGGGGCCGGAATCGAACCGGCACGGCCGTGAAGCCGCAGGATTTTAAGTCCTGTGTGTCTACCAATTTCACCACCCGGGCAAAGGGCTTGTGAAAAACAAGGAATTATATACTAACTAACGGTAAAATTTAAGGTTTTGTGTCAGCGATTCGTATGGGTATTTTTAAATTAATTGTTGTTGTATTAGTTGTTTGGCTAGGGTTTGTTTTATTTAAAAAACTTAGAAAGCCAAAGAGTGAATTAAGCCAAAAACCATCAAATAATAAGATGCTAGCTTGTCGTGTTTGCAAGACACACATTCCTGAAAATGAAGCGATCATTCATAATGGCAAAGTTTTTTGTTCTACGAAGTGTATGGAGTAACTAAATGAAATTTTTATTAGATTTTTTTCCGATTGCCTTATTTTTTATTGTTTATAAAACTATAGGTTTGTACGCGGCCATCTACGCCATGATTGCTGCCACGGCTGTGCAAATGGCCATTGCTCGCTTCCAAACAGGTAAATTTGAAAAAATACACGTAATTACTTTTGGTTTATTGGTGGTGTTTGGTGGCATTACCTTAGCTGTTAAAGATCCTGCTTTTATTATGTGGAAGGTGAGCGTGCTGTATGTCGTGTTTGCTTTGGCTCTAATACTCAGTATGTGGATTGGAGAAAAAACACTCTTGCAACACATGCTTGGTAAAGAGATGCAATTGCCCGCACAAGTGTGGCGCCAACTCACTTGGTTTTGGGGGCTTGGATTTACTGGTATCGCCATAGTGAACGCTTACTATGTTGATGCAGCCCTTAGGACACGTGACGCTTTATTCTCTGCTGCCACTGATCTAAATCCAGATATCGAACTAACAGAATTAAATTGCACATCAACCACAGTAGAGCAACTTTGCCTTGTGGCGCAGCAAAGCGAGGAATCTTGGGTTAATTTCAAGCTATTTGGCACCATGGGTCTGACGTTTGCGCTCATTATTGTGACAGTCATTTTTATTTCAAAATATCTTAAAGAGGACAAAGCATCATGAAACACACACCTTTATATCAAGCGCATATCGATGCTGGCGGAAAAATGGTTGATTTTGGTGGCTGGGAAATGCCGCTAAATTATGGCTCACAAATCCAGGAGCATCACCAAGTGCGTAACGATGTTGGCATGTTTGATGTTTCACACATGACCACGGTTGATTTTAAAGGCGCAGAAGCGAAGAATTTTCTACAAACGTTAATTGCAAACGATGTTGCCAAGCTCAAAGACGCAGGCAAAGCGTTATATAGCTGCATGCTTAATAAAACTGGCGGTGTGGTAGATGATTTGATTGTTTATTATCAAGATGATGAATACTATCGCATGGTGATCAATGCAGGCACTACAGAAAAAGATATTGCTTGGATTAACGCTCAAGTTGAAGGTTTTGATGTGGTTGTTGAACCTAAGTTAGACTTGGCGATGATTGCCGTACAAGGTCCTAACGCTCGTCAAAAAGTTTATGAAGCGATTCCCGGCGTTGAAGATGTCGCCGGAGAATTAAAACCATTTAACTCAGCAAGCCTTGGTGGTTTGTTTATTGCCCGTACTGGTTATACCGGTGAAGATGGTTTTGAGATTATGTTGCCAGAAAAATCAGCCGAATTCACTTGGAAAATGTTGATGGGAGTTGGGGTTAAACCTTGTGGTTTGGGTGCGCGTGATACTTTGCGCCTAGAAGCAGGCATGAGCCTATACGGCTCTGAAATGAACGAAGAAATTTCACCGCTTGAGGCAGCATTGACTTGGACGGTTGATTTAACCAATGAAGACCGTCGTTTTGTTGGTCGTGATGCGTTAGAGACGTTAAGAGATAAGGGTGCTAATAACACCGTTGTGGGCTTAGTGTTAGAAGGCAAAGGTGTGATTCGTGATCACCAAAGAGTAGTGACTAACAATGGCGAAGGCGAAGTAACCTCAGGCACTTTTTCACCAACCATGAATAAAGCCATTGCACTCGCAAGTGTACCAAAAGGCAGTGAGGGTTTGTGTGAAATCGAGATGCGAAACAAAATGGTTTCGGCTAAAATAGTTAAACCACCATTTGTGAGAAATGGCAAAGTATTAGTTTAAAAATTTTTATTAAAGGAGATTGCAAGTATTTTTCTTATATACAAGGCAGATTTTTAAAATTCGAAGAAGTGTAGTAAATCTACACGACTAAGTATTTAAAAAATCTAACGCAGTAGATAGGAAAAAGAAGCAGTAACGTTATGAGTGAAGTAAGAGATGACAGGCAATATACCGAAACCCACGAGTGGATTTTAGACAACGGCGATGGCACTTATACCATGGGCATTTCTGACCATGCTCAAGCTCTATTAGGTGATATGGTTTATGTTGAATTACCAAGTGAAGGTGACGAAGCTTCTGCTGAAGACGAATTTTGTGTGGTTGAATCTGTAAAGGCGGCAAGTGGTGTTTATGCACCTACTGACCTTGAAGTCCTTGAAACCAATGAAGTGCTTGATGACGAGCCAGAGCTAGTGAATTCAAGTTGCTATGATGACGGTTGGCTGGTTAAGTTTAAATCCGATGGCATTGATGGCCTAATGGATGCAAAAACTTACGCTGAAACACTAGACTAACGAAAGTCCATTGATTAATTCACTGGTTGCTTTTAAAGGCAAAGCAGCACGTATTGCTGGGCAAAATACTCACAAATTCGAATTAGAATTTGCAGACGGATCAACTCGCAAAGTGCGAGAAAAAGATTTCCGTTTTATTCATCCTGAGTTTATCAATGTAAATGACAGCTGCAAGCATGCTGATTTTGCTATCCTTGATGATTTCCAAGAAGAAACCTTAACGCTACAAGAAGTCACTGAATGGTTGTTTGATGAATATACCGCGCAAAATGCTTGGTGTACTTGTTTGTTAGTTGAAGATGGATTGTACTTTTACTGGCAAAAAGACAAAATTTATGTACGTCCTACAGGTCAAGTAGCTGGTATTCAAGCTAAGCGTGATGCCGAAGCTCTAGAGGCTCAAACACTAGCGCATTGTGTTGACAATATTGCTAACAATACCTTTGATGAGCAAGACTTGCCTTTTATTAAAGACATTGAAAAAGTTGCGCTTAATCAGTCTAAACACGCCAAAATACTCGCTCATATTGGTGTGGAAAACACGCCAGAAGCAGCTTATACGCTCTTATTAAAGCTTAAATATTTTGAGCAAACGTTTAATCCGTATCCTGCGCGCCATGGCATTCCTAATGATGTGGATATCGATGCCGAAATGGCTGAAGTTGAACGTGTTGATTTAACTCATTTAAACAGTTATGCGATTGACAACACTGGCTCGAATGATGCTGATGACGCTATTAGTATTGATGGCGATAAAGTTTGGATTCATATTGCTGACGTCTCAGCTGTTGTTGCGCCAGGGTCAGAGTTAGATTTATACGCACAAGAAAGAGCCTCTAATCTGTATTTGCCGGATCAAATACTGCACATGTTGCCGACTTCGATTACCAAGTTATGTGCACTGGGTTTGAATGAAACCTCAAGTGCTTTATCAGTCGGGTTTGTGATGAGAGATCAACAAATACAAGACATTGAGGTGATTCATAGTACGATTAAAGTTACCAATATTAGCTACGATGATGCCGATAATATCTTAGAGTCCAATGAAGATTTGGCAAAATTACAAACCCTGGTAGAACAACATAAACACTATCGAAACAGCAATGGCGCTATCAGTTTGAACTTGCCTAGAGTAGATGTAAGGTTTAAAGAAGGGCAGATAAAAATCTCAGACCAGACCAGTAGCCCTTCGAGAGAATTGGTAGCCGAGTTAATGATCATGGCTGGTAGGGTGATCGCACTGTTTGCACAAGACAATGATATTGTGATGCCTTATGCTATTCAAGATGAAGGTGAATTCCCACAAGAAACACTCGACAACAAAGACAATCTTACTATGTCCGAATCATTTGCGGCTACTAAGTGTTTTAAACGATCGGCTACTTCTACTAAACCACTGCTTCATTATGGTTTAGGGCTTGATGCCTATCTTCGAGTTACCAGCCCACTAAGACGGTATTTTGATTTGTTGGCACACCAGCAATTATCCAGCTTTATTTTGGGCAAGCCAACGCTAGAAAAAGATCGTATTAAAGAAATTATTGGTATTACCAATGCGGCAATGCCTGATGTTGGTAAAGCCACGCGAGCTAGTAACGATCACTACAAATGCTTGTATTTAATTCAAAATCCTAATTGGCAGGGCGAAGGTGTGGTGGTTGATACGCGTGGCGACAAGGCATTATTCATGATTCCTGATCTCGGCATGATGACACAAATTAAGTTTAAAACTTTGCCTGAATTAGATGAGAAAGTATTGCTTAAAGTCGGTAGTGTTGACCTGGTTGAGCGTTTAGTGAATTTCAAGCCAGCTTAGTTTGCTATTAAGCTGAATCGCATTACCCGTATCATTTGACCAATCACCCAAAACATAACGGGTAAATTGTTTATCAACATGCGTATTTTGACGATGCGTGTGTCCATGAATCAAATTAGCATCTGGGTATTTCTTCATTAACGCCATAACAGTGTCTGGATTAACATCCATAATCTCATGTGTTTTGTACTGTTGTGCTTTAACACTTTTCTTTCGTAGTTGGCCCGCTAATCTTAAGCGCATTTTTTTCGGCAAACGTAAGAAAATAAACTTTGTAATCGGATGTTGTAAGATACTTTTAAGTTGTTGGTAGCTTTCATCGTCTGTACACAACTCATCACCATGCGTGAGCACATATTGCCCGGCGTTAGACTCAAATAAATAAGGTGAGTCAATTAGAGTTGCCCCAGTTTGTTTGGCGAATTCATCACTCAATAAAAAATCACGATTACCCGTCATTACAAAAATTTGAGTACTGTTGCTGAGAGTTTTCAACTCAGAAATAATGACTGAATAATCATTAAGTGATAGATCATCACCCAGCCAAGTGTTAAATAAATCTCCCAAGATGAAAAGTTGATCAACTTGCGTGGCTTGATCTTGGCAGAATTTAACAAACAAATTGGTTTTATCCATCTCGCCAGAGACGAGATGTAAGTCCGCAATAATTAGCGAACTAGACATAATTATTGAATGTAGGCTTTGGTAATAGTGACAGCATCATTTGGCACATCTGCATGACCACCTTGGTTGCCCGTAGCTACTAAGCCAATTTTATCAACGACATCTTGACCTTCGGTCACTTCACCAAATACACAGTAGCCCCAACCATCTTGGCCTGGGTAATCTAAAAATCCGTTATCAGCTGTATTGATAAAAAATTGTGAACTGGCTGAATGTGGCGCCATAGTTCGGGCCATTGCCAAAGTGTACTTGGCATTTTTTAAACCATTGTTTGCTTCATTTTCAATTTCTGCTTTAGTAGACTTTTGACTCATGTCTTCTGTGAAGCCACCACCTTGAATCATAAAATTTTTGATCACACGGTGAAAAATTGTACCGTCATAAAAACCATCGTTAACATAATCAATAAAGTTTTGAGCACTGATTGGTGCTTTGTCGGCATCTACATTAATGTGAATATTGCCCATGTTAGTTTCTAAAATAATCATTGTTTGAGTCCGTATAAATAAAAACACAAATTATACTTAAAACACCCTTTCATAAAACATCTCGTTCGCGTATAATTGCTTTCTTTTTGGTAAGCCTATTTAGGATTTATTATGTACGCAGTAATTAAAACAGGTGGTCAACAGTTTAGAGTAGCCGAAGGCGCAACACTAAAAGTTGAGAAATTAGAGGTTGAACCCGGCAAAAAAGTTACTTTCAAAGAAGTGCTGATGGTTGCTGATGGTGACAACGTTCAAATTGGCGCACCAACCGTTGCTAAGGCGACTGTTGAGGCAAAAGTGATTTCGCAAGGCAAAGGCAAAAAGGTTCATATTTTAAAGTTCCGTCGTCGTAAGCATTCAATGAAGCAGCAGGGTCATAGACAGCTATTCACTGAAATCGAAATTACAAAAATTAAGGCATAGGAGAATAACCCATGGCACATAAAAAAGCAGGCGGTAGTACTAATAACGGTAGAGATTCCGTATCAAAAAGATTAGGTGTTAAGCGTTTCGGCGGTCAAGTAGTATTGGCAGGTAATATTTTAGTTCGTCAAAGAGGTACTAAATTCCACCCAGGCACGAATGTACGTAAAGGTAAAGATGATACTTTGTTTGCAACAGCAGATGGTAAAGTGGTTTTCGCTAAAAAAGGCAAATTCATGCGTCAAACAGTTTCGATTGAAGCAGTATAGTATTTAGCCAAACAAGTTATTTAAAAAAAGCGCCTTATGGGCGCTTTTTTATTGCATGGTAAAATTGTATGTTATAATAATGTTATAACAATTACTTTATTTATCAAATGAAAACAACCATTCGACAAATAGGCAACTCAAAAGGTTTTATCATTCCTTCTTCTATACTCGCACAAACAGGCGTTACAGGTGAGGTTGAGATGCTAGTCAAGGATCATAAAATTATCATATCTCCTCTTAAACCAAAAAAACGTGAAGGTTGGTTTGATAACTACAACGCTAAAAAAGACATTAACGCTTGGGATGGTTTTGTTGCTTTATCTAGTGAAGAAGATGAGTGGGAATGGTAAAAAGAGGAGAAGTCTATTGGGTTAAACTTGACCCTACTAAAGGCAGTGAGATTAGAAAAACACGCCCCTGTTTAGTTATTTCAACCAATGACATGAATAAAGCTCTGCCTAGAGTTTTGATTGCGCCAATTACCAGTAAAGGACAGCCTTTAGGGTGTAGGCCAGTTACTGATTTTAATGGCAAAACTGCTAGAATATTATTAGACCAAATTCGAAGTGTTGACAAATTAAGGTTAAGCAAAAAAATGGGCAATATTCCACTTTCAATTTGGCATCCAATTTTATTAGAAATGCTCGATTAAAAGACTAAAATAAACATAAATTAATTATCTAAATTATTATGAAATACGCAATCGTTTTTCCAGGTCAAGGCTCTCAGTCACTTGGCATGCTTTCAGACCTTTCTGATAATTTTCCCGTTGTCAAAGATACGTTTATCGAGGCGAGTGACGCCTTGGGTTTTGATCTTTGGAAGCTAACTCAGGAGGACCAAGACGCACTTAACCAAACACAAAATACCCAGCCTGCTATGTTAGCGGCGGGGTATGCCACTTATCTGGCACTAACCAGTACAACAGATCTATCCCCTGTTTGTATGGCAGGCCATTCTTTAGGTGAGTACACCGCTCTAGTAGCTTCAGGCGCACTTGATTTTAGCGATGGCATTAAGTTGGTACAAACACGTGC
This sequence comes from Gammaproteobacteria bacterium, assembly GCA_016845205.1. Taxonomy (GTDB): domain Bacteria; phylum Pseudomonadota; class Gammaproteobacteria; order PS1; family Pseudothioglobaceae; genus Thioglobus_C. The sequence goes on along the minus strand of JAERTA010000029.1, from coordinate 2,097 downwards.
AGAGCTAATGCAGTCAGCCGTGCCAGAAGGTGTGGGCGCCATGGCGGCAATCCTAGGTTTGGAAGACGAAGTGGTGGTTAAAGTGTGTAACGATTATGCAGGCGAAGGTATCGTACAAGCAGTTAACTTTAACTCAAATGGCCAAGTGGTAATTGCGGGTAATAAAGAAGCGGTAGACGCCACTTGTGAAGCAATGAAAGCTGCAGGTGCTAAACGCGCTGTGGTATTGCCAGTGAGTGTGCCATCACATTGTTCTCTCATGGATGACGCCGCAACCGTATTTGCCAACGCCGTAGAAGGTGTGAATTTTAAGATGGGTGATGTGGATGTGCTTCATAATGTTGATGCGGCTAAAGCGATAGACGCTGATGACATGAAAGTTAAGTTGGTAGCACAACTCCACAAACCCGTATTATGGACAGGTACAGTCAAAGCCATGCACACCATGGGTGTAGAAAAACTAGTTGAAGCAGGCCCAGGCAAAGTGTTAGCCGGCCTAACCAGAAGAATTGAAAAATCATTAACTGCAAACGCCGTGCTCGATACTGCTAGCGTTGCAGCAACTTTAGAGGAGATAACACATGAGTAATTTAGACGGAAAAATTGTATTAGTAACTGGCGCTAGCCGCGGCATTGGCCAAGCCATTGCACTATCTTTAGGTAATGCTGGTGCAACGGTTATTGGCACAGCAACTAGCGATAAGGGTGCCGATGCTATCAGCGCCACGTTAAAAGACAACGGCGTTGCTGGTGCAGGTATGGCGCTTAATGTCACAGATAATGATCAAATTGCTGATGTCATGAAAAACATTACTGACACTTATGGTGCTGTCGATATCTTGATTAACAACGCCGGCATCACTCGTGACAATCTTCTGATGCGCATGAAAGAGGATGAGTGGGACGATATTATGAATACTAACTTAGCATCAGTTTACAAAATGTCTAAGGCAGTACTTCGCGGCATGATGAAGAAAAAAGCAGGCCGTATTATCTCTATTGCTTCAGTTGTGGGTGCAATGGGTAACGCTGGGCAAACTAACTATGCTGCTGCTAAAGCTGGCATTATGGGTTTTACCAAATCTTTGGCTCGCGAGGTTGGGCCGCGCGGTATTACCGTTAATGCAGTCGCCCCTGGTTTTATCAAAACTGATATGACCGATGCACTGCCCGAAGAACAAAAAGAGGCATTGTCTAAACAAATCCCAATGGGGCGTTTAGGCACAGCTGATGAGATTGCGCAGAGTGTGTTGTTTTTGGCGGGGGATGGCGGGTCGTATGTGACAGCGCAGACTCTCCACGTCAATGGCGGCATGTACACCGTTTAAACTTCGTCTTTTTGAATATTTCGTTGTTAAATTTATTTTCTACTTGGTCACATACTGAGTTGTATGCTCCCAGCGATAGAAAATAAATTTGCCTAGAAATATAGCAAAAATACTTGCTAAATATATTGAAAAAACCCATTTAAAGAATTTCTAATATTTTTGATTTATAGATAATTTAGTATTAAAAAACCCCTTAAAAGAACGATAAATCATTGTTTTTAAGGGGTTTTTAGGTTTTTAATGGCTAAAAATATCGCCATTCGTAAAATTTGCTAAATTTTAAGCAGTTGCTTTATCATCTTCTTTTCTAAATGCATTCATAATAAATACCAAGAAGATTGAAAGAATAAATCCTGCGATAAAGGCAACCGCCACAATTAGCTTTTTCTTCGGTTTTATTGGGTGTTTATTGGTAATAATCTTGCCGATAACTTCTGAATTTTTATAATTATGTGGCAGCAGCATTGATTCTACTAATTGTTTCTTCTCTAATAAGTTGTTAATTACTGTGGTTTCTAATTCGTCTTTCTTGTTGCGCATATCCATTAGTTGTAGATTTAATTCGACAATAAAAGATGAAAGGTCTCGTTTCTCCATTAATTTTAGTGCGGTTAATGCAGGATTAGAATTTTCTATATTTTTAATATTTTGATCAATTTTAACTAGTTGGTTTTTATAATCATTGAGATTTTGTTCTTGAATATCAATCTTTTGTGAAAGTAGTTTGATTTCTTTATTTTTAATATTGTTGATCTTTGTAGTTAAATTA
>JAERTA010000028.1 GCA_016845205.1 Gammaproteobacteria bacterium | reverse complement strand
TTATTGAAAGATAAAAGTACATTGCTTAGTAAGATCGATGAAGATAAGGCCTTATTAAAAGGCTCTGAGGCGTTATTGATTGAGGCCCAAGAAAAGTTAAATGAGATTCGACTTGGGTATCAAGCTAATTCACGTGGCGAGTTAGAAGAGTCACGTCGTGAGCATAGTGAGCTTTCACAACGTATGGAAAAACTTAAAGACAGCTTGAAGCGAACTGTACTTAGAGCGCCAGTAGATGGTACGATTAAAACCCTTAATGTGCATACAGTGGGTGGTGTTATCCGCCCTAGCGAGGCAGTGATTGAATTAGTACCGGCCGGCGATATGTTGTTGATTGAAGTTAAAATGCCACCACAAGATGTAGGTTTTGTGCAAGTCGGGCAAACAGCACAAATAAGACTAGCATCTGCTGATGCTACTCGACTGGGTAAGTTAGATGGCAAGGTGATTCATATTAGCCCTGACAGTATTGTTGATGAAGAGGGTGTTGCGTTTTATAAAGTGCGTATCGAGACCGAGAAAAACTTTTTTGAGCGTAATGGCTTAAAGTACTTTTTATCCCCTGGTGTACAAGTGAGTGCCGGTATTGTTACTGGTGAGCGTACTGTGTTTGAATATTTGTTTGAACCGTTTCTTGGTGGTATGGAAAGAGCACTAAGAGAGCGCTAAACTTATGTTGGCTTATCGATTTTTTGTTGTATTTTTTGTTGTATTGTTTTCACTTCAAGCCAGTGCCGGCACTTTTGATATTAAAGAGTATAGTCAATCGCGTGCTTATAATGGCACAACTGTGTTTTCACTTAATACTAACCCTAGAAAGCCAAAGGTTGTTGAGGTTGATATGCAGGGGAATGTTGTTTGGCAGTATCAAATTCCAAGTAGTTTTATGAATAACAATAAAAGCTTGTTAATGGATGTGGAGCGTCTTGAGAACGGTAATACTTTGTTTAATATCAATCAGTCTGGCATTTATGAGATTAATACTAATGGCGATATTGTTTGGCAACATAAGGATGCTGATACTTCACACGATGTTGATCGCCTAGAGAATGGCGATACGCTTTATGCGCGAGGATGGGTTAAAAAAGGTGAGGCGCACGTAGTTGAGGTTAATTCAAATGGTGATATTGTTTGGCAATGGGATGGATTGTCAGAATTTGACGTGGAGCCTTATGCAGATAGTAGAGGTGAAGCGGGTGAGTGGATGCATGTTAATGCAGTTACGCGTAAGGCAAACGGCAATACCCTTATCAGTATTAGAAACTTCCATATGGTGGTGGAAGTCAACCAAGATGGAAAAGTCGTATGGCAGCAAACTTTTAAATGCAAAGAAAGATCTAACAGAACTGGAATTTTTCATAATAAATCTCCTAAGGGTTGCAGACAGCACGAGCCAGAACTTCAAGACGATGGCACTATGTTGATTGCCGTTAGAGCGCCTCATAAGATCTATAGAATTGACTTAGAAGAAGGCGAGTCGGTTTGGGGTTTTGACAGTCGGGATGTTGGCATTAAGTCAAAAACCATTCGTGATGTGGATCAGCTGCCAAATGGTAATGTGCTAATTCAAGATAATAATAAATTGATTGAGATTACTTCTGACGGAGAAGTAGTTTGGTTGTTAAAAGTGCCGGGACTGCATTGGAAAAATAGAACTCCTAGATCTCTTTATAAAGCACAGCGACTTCCACTTAAAAATTAGTAATTTTACTGTTTTAAGCACCCATTTTTAAAATTTCCTAAATTTTTGCATTGCATTATAGGCAAGACCTAAAACCTTGCATTAATTGGCTTAAATAGGGGTTTTTTCGTTTAAAAACAGTATTTTTGCGTGTTTTGGAGGAAAGCCTTGCTTTCCTCCGTTAGGTTTTAAGGTTATTTCAATAATTTCCGATATTTTTATTGGTTATTGATTTGAATACTGCCTAATGTTGATATCCGCTTCCAAGCATGTCCGTAAATTACTTCATAAGTGGTAGGTAGTTTGCCATCTTGGCGATAGGATTCGTACATCTTGATCATGAGTTGAAACTTGTCTTTACCCATTAAGGATTTTGAGCGAGCATCAACAGTTTGTGCGCCAATGGCTTTAAGGTCTCTTAATAGATCGGTAACGGTTTGATAAGTAAGCGTGAGTGTTTCCATTTCCATGACGGGTGATTGAAAGCCAGCGCCAAGCATTTGATCGCCAATATCGTGCATGTCAGTGAATGTATTGACGTGAGTATCATTATCGACCACTGACCAGCTTTTTTTAAGCTCTTTAAGTGTGTCAGGGCCAAAGGTAGAAAATAGGATTAATCCGTCATTTTTGAGTATTCTATGGATTTCTGAAAACAGTTGTTTGAGGTCAGGACACCATTGCATCATTAAACTGGAAATAACCATATCAACACTATTATCAGCCAAAGGCAGATGATAAGCGTCGGCACACAGTTTGTTTTTTGAAGGGTTGTTGCTTAAAGAGGTTTGGGCGAAGTCCAGGCAAATGAGTTGTGAATCTGGAAAGCGTTTAATTAAGTTTTGACTGAGTAGCCCCGTGCCTGCGCCAAGATCAACAATGACGTTGTTGTTGCTGGTAATAACATCAAGCTTTGCATCGAGGCGAATAGCAATTTCTTTTTGTAAAAAAGCGTGTGCGTCGTATTGGCTTGATGCTTTATTAAAAGCGGATCTTACTGAAG
>JAERTA010000027.1 GCA_016845205.1 Gammaproteobacteria bacterium | reverse complement strand
CCACCAATAAATGGTACGCCCGCTGCGCCAGTACCGAAGATCACCTGAACCACGATGGCTAAAGCAATTAAAGCCATACCGGCTTCAGTTAGTTTTTTGATTGTACCGATAACAGTATCAAACATAGTTTCCCCTCTTTAGTTATAAAAACCCCAACCTTTGTGGTTGGTTATTAACTTTTTACTACAATTAACAAGATTGTCAAGGTTTTTTGATGAAAAAATGCAAAATAATTGATATAATTAGACAAAAATTTGATAAAAGTTGCAAATTTACGACAATAAAACCCCTATAGCGTAAGGGATAACGCAATTCCGATGAAAATTACCATGCCAATGAAATTATTATGCAAAAAAGCTTGAAAACAGGCTGTTTTTTCTCTGTTTTTGATCATTTTTTGATGATAAATCATTAAAAATGCGCTAAAAATGATTGAAATATCGTAAAAAACGCCTAAATTGAAAATTTCTGAAATTTTTAAAAACACCAACAATAGGCAAATTTGTAACAATCCAATGATCCATTTATCAAATTTTGCAAATAGCACTGCTGTGGATTTCACCCCAATCTTTAGGTCTTCTTCTCGATCTGCCATAGCATACATAGTGTCATAAATCACGGTCCAAATAACGGTGGCAATAAACACCCACCATGCACCATCAGACACGTTTCCGTTCGTCGCGGCAAATGCCATTGGCACACTCATGGCAAATGCCAAACCAAGTACGAACTGTGGCAGGTGCGTCCAACGCTTGGTAAATGGATAGAGCGTTGCTAACCCAGCAGCAATAAATGCCAATTGAATCGTAAGACTGTTAGTCATTAATACTAAACCAAAGGCTGCCAACATCATAGTAAAAAATAAAGTCAGTGCAGATTTAGCACTTATCTCGCCTGAAGTGATTGGCCGATGTTGTGTGCGTTTGACCAATTTATCAATTTTTCGATCAGCATAATCATTAATCACACAACCAGCTGAGCGCATAATCACAACACCTAATACAAAAATAATAAACAGATCAAACCGTGGCAACCCATCTGCTGCTAAAAACAATGCCCACAACGCTGGCCATAACAACAAGTAAATACCAATCGGTTTATCAAGGCGCATGAGGCGGAAGTAAGGGTTCATAACTGAGCTAAAAAATCTTGTAAATCTTGAGTAAGTGGTGCTCGCACTTTTTGAATCTCATTATTGAGTGGGTTGGTAAAAGTTAGTTGGTGTGCATGTAAGAATAAGCGTTTCAAACCTTTGCTTTTAACTTGTCGATCAAAACTTGGATCGCCATATTTATCGTCACCGGCAATTGGATGGCCGGCATGTTTAGCGTGCGCACGTATTTGATGCGTGCGCCCGGTTTCTATCAGTACTTCAACAAGTGATGCTTCAAAATCATCGGAGTGAAAATTCTTCAAAGGCTGAAAATGACTAATGGCTTGTTTGCCTTTAGCGTCAACAACCGTATAACGTGAGTTTTGATAAAGCGGCGCATCAATGGTGTGGCGCTTTTTACTCCAAGCACCTTTGACCAAGGCCGTATAACGTTTTTCCATTTGATGCTGATTAAGCTGCTCATGCAGATTTTTTAAAACACTGCGTTTTTTTGCAATCAGCAATATGCCTGAAGTTGCACGATCTAATCGGTGTACCAGTTCAACCGGGTCTTTGTACATATTACGCAGAGTTTCAATCACACCAATGGTGACACCGCTACCGCTGTGTACAGCCAAACCGCTTGGCTTATTAATAATCAACAAACCTTTGTCTTCATACAAAATACTGTTGGTTAATAATTGCTTTAGATTGTCTGATGCTTCAACTTGTCCGGCTTCTGATACACGAATTGGTGGGATACGCACCACGTCATCCAGTTGTAATTTATATTCTGCTTTTTTTCGACCTTTGTTGACTCGTACTTCGCCTTTACGAATCACTCGATAGACATGTGACTTTGGCACACCTTTAAGATGCTTTAATAAATAATTATCCAGGCGTTGGCCTTCGGAAAATTCATCAACTGTTTGAAAACTAACACTCATACACAAAACAATTGTTTGAAATTAGCAGTGGTGGTCTGTGCAATATCACTCACACTAGTGCCTCGTATCTCGGCTAATTTTTCAGCCACGTAATAAGTATAAGCTGGAGAGTTTGGTTTTCCACGATAAGGCACTGGGGTTAAATACGGCGAATCAGTTTCTACCAATAGACGATCAGCCGGTACTTTTTTGGCAACTTCACGCAGCGCATCGGCACTTTTAAAAGTAATAATGCCAGAGAATGAAATATAAAAACCCAAGTCTAATGCAGCTTCAGCTGTCTCCCAATCTTCAGCAAAACAATGCATCACGCCTTGTTGGGCTTTTTCTTCTTGCATTACTTTGATGGTGTCTGCCTTTGCATCACGCGTATGAATAATCATTGGCTTGCCTGATTGATTAGAGGCAGCAATGTGTCGCCTAAAACGATCACGTTGCCAATCGGCTGTGTCTTTTTCAATATGAAAATAATCAAGCCCCGTTTCACCAATGGCAATAATTTTGTCATGGTCTGCTAGAGCAAGCAATTCTTCTATGCTTGGATCTTTGCCATCTTGTTCTGTCGGATGAACCCCTACTGAAGCGTAGATTTGATGATGAGATTTAGCCAAAGAAAACACATCATCAAAATGCTCAAGATCAATACAAACACACAAAAATGTGTCTACCGATAAATCCCCAGCATGAGCCAACATACTCTCAACACTACCACCAAACTGGTCTAGGTCAACACGGTCAATATGACAATGGGAATCAACAATCTTCATAAGCCTAACTTCTTCAACCAACCTTTAGCTTTATCGTCTAGTTTTCCCTTAATGTCTTCGAGTTCGCTTTCAAGCTGTCGGCGTACACCCTCTTTAATTTCTTTTTCACCTAATCTTAAGCCTTGGTTTTCCACTTCATCTTGAATTCGACGCAAGGCTATCTTCATTAGCTCTGCACCCACAAGGTTAATTGGAATACCCCTAGAAGCACCAAAATCGTGAATCAATATATCAGGAACCTTCACTGTCTCTTTAAACCATTGAGTGTCAATCTTAAGCTGAGTATTAACAAAAGCAAGTGATTTAATTGTTACTCGGGTGTCTGAATGTTCATTAGCAAAATCAGTCGTATTTTGATATTGTATATTGTTGTTGACACTAGGTGATGACTCTAAATTCTTTAACAACGTTACCAAGTTGACTTTGTCATCATCTTGTTCTAACGTAAACAGCAAGCCATCAAACTTCAATTGTTCCAAGATAATAAGGTCCTCATCGCTTTCAGGATTAATCTCTAAATCCAAATGATTTAAAACAAAAGCATTTTCATTTTTAAAATGGCTTGGGTTTTTAACTTCAATAAAATCTAGATTGATCTTTCCGGCAGATAAATCGCTTCTTAACTCACCAATACTAACCGGTGTTTTAAGTGATTGTTGAGCATAAGCCTCAATTGCATTTTTGCTTAACCTATCAAAAAACACAACAAAAGCAACAATAGCAATGGCGGTTAATAACAATAAATAAGTCAGTATTTTCTTCATGGCTGCTCCAGTTGTATTTCTAGCAAAAATCGATCGTCTGACACGTAAGGCACATTAATTTGGTGTGGCGTCATCAGTACGCCTTGCACCTCTTCTTGAGAAAAATGATCACCCTTCATTAATAAATAACGACCATTATCACACAATAAATGTCGAGTTAACTTTAATGTTTTACCAACTTCGGCAAAGGCCCTTGAGGTTACTTGTGCAAAACAAGCCTGAGGCTTAAATGCCTCAACTCGTTCATTAACTACATTAAGATTATCCAATTGTAATTGAGTTTTTACAAACTGCATAAATCGACATTTTTTACCCACACTGTCAAGCACGCTAATAGACAATTTAGGCCTCATAATCGCCAATACAATACCGGGCAATCCTGCGCCTGCGCCCACATCTAAAAGCGGTTCATTGCCAATATGTGGCAAAATTGACAAACTGTCAAGTAAATGTTTTTTAACGCCCGATTGTGGGTCTCGAATAGCGCTCAAGTTATAGGTCTTATTCCATTTAATCATCAATTCAAGATAATCTAATAGTTTGTCGCTCTGGGCTTCGCTTAAAGACAAGCCCATTTGCTCGGTTCCGCTGAGTAATATCTGCCTAAGGTCGCTCATGAAGCGGCTTTATAAGTTTTTAAATAAACCAATAAAATAGAAATAGAGGCTGGCGTCACACCCTGAATACGGCTAGCTTGGCCAATGGTTTCTGGTTGATGATGATTTAGCTTTTGCCTCACCTCTGCTGAGAGCGCGCCAATTGCATCATAGTCCATTGACTCAGGTAGGATTGTATTTTCGTTCTTTCGATATTTTTCGATCTCATCAAGTTGACGTTTAATATAACCTTCATATTTCACCTGGTTTTCTACTTGCTCAATCAGTAATCGATCGTGTAAAAAAGGTTGGGCTGACTCAATTTGACTGAGTAATTGATAATTGACCTTAGGTCGCTTTAGCAGTGTTTCTAAATTGTACTCATGATTTAACTTAGCACCTAAAATCTCACTAGCTTGCAGATCATCAGCTTGTACCCAAGTGCTTTTTAAGCGTTGCTTTTCTTTTGTAATTAAGTCATATTTTTTCTCAAATGCCTGCCAACGTTCGTCATCAACTAAACCTAACTCTCTGGCCTTTGGTGTTAAGCGCTCATCTGCATTGTCTTCTCGTAAGAGTAATCGATACTCAGCACGTGAAGTAAACATACGGTATGGCTCATTCGTTCCTTTGGTAATTAAATCATCTACCATTACCCCAATATAACTCTCGTCACGTTTTGGGTGCCAAGCATTTTTTCCTTGTACACTACAAGCTGCATTAACGCCTGCCAACAAACCTTGAGCCGCCGCTTCTTCATAACCGGTGGTGCCATTGATTTGCCCGGCAAAATACAGGCCTGCTATCTTCTTAACTTCTAGTGTTTGCTTTAGTCCTCTAGGGTCAAAGAAATCATATTCAATCGCATAGCCAGGACGGACAATTTGTGCATTCTCAAAACCTTTAATCGAGTGAATAAAATCAACTTGAACTTCATAGGGTAGTGAGGTAGACACACCATTTGGGTAAACCTCATTAGTGGTTAGACC
>JAERTA010000026.1 GCA_016845205.1 Gammaproteobacteria bacterium | reverse complement strand
TATATCGAGTTTCAGCAAGATAACATGGATAAAACACTAACGCAAACATCGAAGCCAAAACTTAAAAAACCAAATCGGTTTCAAGTGTTATTGCTTAATGATGATTACACCACGATGGAATTTGTTATCGAGGTGCTTAAGCGGTTTTTTTCTAAAAATGAGCAAGCGGCACAAGCCATTATGCTAAAAGTACATATTGAGGGAGAAGGGGTGTGTGGTACTTACTCTCATGATGTGGCACAAACCAAAGTTTCCCAAGTAATCGATTTTTCACGTAAAAATGAGCAACCATTAATGTGTGTAATTCGTGAGCTAGGTGATTAATTGAAAACTGATTTGCTATAATACAACTATGATTGAAACAGGCCTACAACAAGAAATTAACTTTATCATGACGCAAGCGCGTAATAATCGCCTTGAATTTGTAACGGTAGAGCATTTATTATTAGCGCTACTTAATATTGACGAAGTGGTCACTTTTTTGCGTAACAAGCGCACCGATATTGATGAACTACGCGCCGAGTTAGAAGAATATATTGATTCTCATACGCCACTTATTCCACAAGAATCAGAAGTCGACATTGTACCAACGGTTGGTTTTCAGCGTGTTTTACAGCGCAGTGTTTATCAGGCGCAATCAGCACAAAAGACCACTGTATATGCAATGAATGTCTTGGTGAGTATTTTTTCTGAAAAAGAGTCTCATGCGGTTTATTTGTTAAAACTTAATAACATTTCACGTCTTGATGTGATGGAGGCGATTTCAACGCAAGCACCAGAAACAATTGAAGAATCTCCTAAAATAGAATCTGATCAGAAAAAAACTAAAAAAACAGCGTTAGAATCTTATACAACAAATTTGTGCGAAAAAGCTCAAGCTGGCAAGATTGACCCCCTACTTGGCAGAGAAGAAGAAGTCTTAAGAACTATTCAAGTATTGTCTCGTCGTCGTAAAAATAACCCTCTATTTGTTGGTCAGGCTGGTGTTGGTAAAACTGCCATTGCTGAAGGTATTGCGAAACACATCATTGATGGAAAAGTGCCTGAAGTGCTAAAAGAGGCTAGCATCTATTCACTCGATATTGGTGTACTGATTGCTGGTACAAAATATCGTGGTGATTTTGAAAAACGCTTAAAAGCAGTATTGACTGACCTTGAAAAAATACCACACGCCATTTTATTTATTGATGAAATTCACACGCTGATTGGTGCAGGTAGTGTTTCAGGTGGCTCGCTAGATGCCTCTAATTTACTTAAACCAGCCTTAGCTGATGGCTCACTTAAATGTATGGGTTCAACGACTTACGAAGAGTATCGTAAAGTCTTTGAAAAAGACCATGCACTTACGCGTCGTTTTCAAAAGATTGATATTGAAGAGCCTTCGGTGGATGACACGGTTAAGATTTTACATGGACTTAAAAAATATTACCAAGATCATCATAAAGTTAAGTATTCAAAAGCAGCCTTAGTGTCTGCTGCAGAGCTTTCTCACAGACACATGAATGACAGACGCTTGCCTGATAAAGCCATTGATATTATTGATGAGGTTGGTGCTTTGCAGCAAATTCAGCCAAAATCAAAACGTAAAACCAATATTGGTGTCAATGATATTGAAAATATTGTTGCTAAACTAGCGCGGATTCCATCACGCCAAGTAACGAATGATGACAAATCCCTACTTAAAAATTTAGAACAAGAACTTAAATTAGGTGTATTTGGCCAAGATAGAGCGGTTGAGAGTTTATCAACCTCAATCAAACTGTCTCGTTCTGGTTTGGCACATGAAGACAAGCCAATGGGTTCGTTTTTATTTGCTGGCCCAACTGGTGTTGGTAAGACTGAAATTTGTAAACAGCTTTCTCGTATTATGGGTGTGAAGTTGCTTCGCTTTGATATGAGTGAGTATATGGAGCGCCATTCCATGTCTAAACTGATCGGCTCACCACCAGGTTATGTGGGTTATGACGAAGGCGGTTTGTTAACTGAGGCAGTTAATTCTAATCCTTATGCGGTATTGTTGCTTGATGAAGTCGAAAAGGCTCATCCAGATATTTTTAATTTATTATTGCAAGTGATGGATAACGGTAAACTCACTGATGCTAATGGCCGGGAAATCGACTTTAGAAACGTGATTTTGGTAATGACCTCTAATGTGGGCGCACAAAATGTTCAACGCGCATCGATTGGCTTTAGTGAGCAAGATCATTCGCTCGATTATGAAGGCGAACTGAAAAAGACCTTTACGCCAGAATTCAGAAATCGCCTTTCAGAGATTATTTACTTTAATTCTCTTAATGAAGAAACCATTGTTTATGTAGTGAATAAGTTCTTATTTGAACTTGAGTCTGCCCTGGAAGACAAGAAAGTGTCTTTAATTGTCTCAGATCCTGCACGCAAATGGTTTGCTAAAAATGGCTATGATGCGAAGATGGGTGCACGCCCAATGTCACGCCTGATTGAAAAAGAAATTCGTAAGCCATTGGCCGACGAGCTCCTATTTGGAAAGCTGGTTGATGGGGGTACAGTTAAAGTTGGTATCAAAAAAGACGTAGTGACGCTTAATATTGCTAAGTGAAGATCTTAATCAGTAATGATGACGGATATCAGGCCGAAGGCATTGAAACTCTAGCTCAATATTTATCAAAAGATCATGAGGTGGTGGTGGTTGCGCCGAATGAAAATAAATCAGCAGCCAGTAGCTCACTAACCCTTAATCAAGCTTTAAAACCTAAAAAAATTGATACAAATATCTACAGTATTGATGCCACACCATCGGACTGTGTACATTTAGCACTATGTGGTTTTTTAGAGGATGAATTTGATTTAGTGGTTACCGGTATTAATTTTGGCCCTAATCTGGGTGATGATGTTATCTACTCGGGTACGGTTGCAGGCGCTATTGAAGGACGTTTTTTGGGCTTGCCGTCGATTGCTATCTCGCTAGCTAGCTGGGAAGGCAAACACTTTGAAACTGCTGGCAAGGTGGCGCAACAAGTGGTCAATAGTATTCATACATCACAACTCTCACATGATACGGTGCTTAATGTTAATGTGCCGGATGTTGATTATCATAAGCTTCAAGGTTTTCAAACTACGCGTTTGGGCAAGCGCCATATGTCTGAGCCAAGTATTCCAGATAAACACGACCCAAGTGTTTATTGGATTGGTGAAAATGGCAAAGAGGCTGATAACGGCGTGGGGACGGATTTCCACGCCATTGTGAATAACTATGTATCTGTTACGCCCTTGCAGATTGATTTAACCAAATATAATGAAATTGATGCCGTTTCTCATTGGCTTAATCAGATGTGAATATATTTGTCAACTTGACAAGTTGTGTTATAATTAAATTGTATATAAATAGAGGTTTACAATGCAAACGGTACAAGTGGGGCAATTTAAAACAAATTTCTCTGAAATTTTGAAAAAAGTTTCTTCTGGAGAAGAGTTTGTTATTGAGTACGGAAAGCGTCACAAAAAAGTTGCAAAAATTGTGCCTTATAAAGAAGAGCCTAAGCAGCGCATTTTTGGTCAAATGCAAGGAAAACTTGATATACCAAACGATTTTAACAATGACTCTGAT
>JAERTA010000025.1 GCA_016845205.1 Gammaproteobacteria bacterium | reverse complement strand
TGCCACGGGTGGTTTGGGCTTTATTCATACAGAAGCGCTAATGAGTATTGTGGTGATGAGTGTTTTGTTTGCACCACTCGGCGCTAGAGTTGCACATCGCGCAGATGGCAAAAAGCTGAAAAAATTCTTTGCGATATTTCTAGCTTTTCTAGGCCTAAGCGTTATTGCTTTTTAAGCTTGCCAAGGTGGTAAAAGATCGTGCTCAACTTCTAGGTGATCTAATATACGAGCCACCACAAAATTAACCAAATCTTGAATACTTTGCGGGTTTTGATAAAACGCTGGATTGGCATCGATGATTGCTACACCCAGTCGAGAAAGCTTGAGCATATTCTCTAAATGAATGGCTGAATAAGGGGTTTCTCTAGGTACTAAAATGAGTTTCTTTTGTTCTTTAATTACCACGTCAGCGGCGCGATGCATAAGGTTATCAGCTGCGCCATGAGCAATGGCAGATAAGGTGCTCATGGTACAAGGGCACACCACCATTGCTCGTGGTGGATTAGAGCCTGAAGCCACTGGTGCTGTCCATTGGTTTTTAGAAAATACTTCAATCTGCCCATCTTTAGCACGTAAGTATTGAGTTAGATTTTGTTCTATGGCTTTGGTATCACTACCCAGGTTAAGATCGGTTTCCATGGCGATAACGGTATTGGCTGCAGCCGATATCATTACGTAGATTTTCTTTTGAGATTTGACCAGCTCTTGAAGTAGAGTGATGGCATACGGCATACCGGATGCACCAGTTAGGGCAATTGCAATAGGTTTCATATTTTACTAATTAGTTTATTAAAGATATCATCAAAACTGCCATTTGACATCACCACAAAATGACCTTGATTGATTTGTACGAGTTGAGCAACGATATCATCCACAGAATCAAACAAGCAATCGGCATCAAATAGGGTGTCAATATCCCAGTCGGAATTTTGAGGCCTTAATATCAGTACTTGGTCGGCATTAGCGAGTGCATCAACCAAGCTTTGCTGATGAAAGCCTGATTTCATGGTGTTAGATCTCAGCTCTAAGATGGCAATAATCGGCTCATCCACAACTTTGGCGCGTAGGCCTGATAGTGTGGTTTTAATTGCAGTGGGGTGGTGAGCAAAGTCATCATAAAGCGTGATATTGTCAGTTTGATGTTTGATCTCTAAGCGACGCTTAATACCTTTAAATGTGTTTAATGCTTCACAAGCCACATCAAAAGCAACACCAACATGATGTGCGGCGTAAATAGCACTAAGGCCATTTTGCATATTGTGCTCACCCAATAAATGCCAATTAACCGTAGCACCTTCAACATCAAAACTACTACCTTTATCATTGATTTTAAGTTTAGACCCAAGCAAGGCTTGGGTCATTGAATAGGCGCCCATGGCCAATACTTCATTGATATTGGTGCTGTCTTCGGGGTGGATGATTAGCCCATCATTTGGTACGGTGCGAATTAGATGGTGAAATTGTTTTTGGATATCTTGGAGTGAATCAAAGATATCAGCATGATCAAATTCAAGGTTATTAATGACTAAGGTCTTTGGGTGATAATGTACAAATTTTGAGCGTTTATCAAAAAAGGCAGTGTCGTATTCGTCAGCTTCAATCACAAAGAAGTTGCCGTCGGTTAGGCGTGATGACACGCCAAAGTCTTCCACTACACCACCAATCAAAAAGCTGGGGTTGTAACCTGCAAATTCTAAGATATGAGCAAGCATACTCGCCGTGGTGGTTTTTCCATGCGTGCCTGAGACTGCTAATACCCATTTATCACGCAATACGTTTTCACTTAGCCATTGCGCACCTGAGGTGTAGGCATATTGTTTGCTGAGGATTTCTTCAACACAGTCGTTGCCACGTGATAAGGCGTTGCCAATAATAAAGACATCAGCCTGCGGCATGTCGCTCACCTTATAGCCGTTCGTATAGCTGATATTTTGTTCATCGAGTTGTGCGCTCATTGGCGGATAGACGCCTTGGTCTTGGCCAGTGACCCTGTGGCCGAGTTGTTTGGCAATTAGCGCTAGTGAACCCATGAATGTGCCAGCAATACCGAGAATATGAATATGCATTATTTGGCCTGGAAATTAAGTGAAGCGGAGTTAATGCAATAGCGTTGTCCAGTTGGCGCTGGGCCATCAGGAAACACATGGCCAAGATGAGCATCGCAGTTGTTGCAGCGAACTTCTACGCGAGTCATGCCGTGGGTATTGTCAGTAATCAGAGTAACACTATCGGCGTTGGCAATATCATAAAAACTGGGCCAGCCAGTACCTGAGTCAAACTTGGTGTTGGATGAAAACAGCACCTGATTGCAGCAAACACAGGTGTAGTCACCGTCTTCATGGTGATTAACATACTCGCCACTAAACGGCGCTTCGGTGCCACATTGCTGTGTCACTCGAAACTGCTCGGGCGTTAAACTATCTAAATCCATTAGGGTATTATATTTGTATTTACACATCATTTGAGATAATGAAAGTTTATTTGGTTGGCGGCGCAGTGCGTGATCGCCTATTAGGCATTAGTGACAACAATACCGAGAAAGACTGGGTGGTGGTTGGTTCGTCGCCTGATGAAATGCTGGATCTTGGGTATCGTCAAGTGGGTAAGGAATTTCCGGTGTTTTTACACCCCGGCACGCAAGAAGAATACGCACTGGCTAGGCTTGAACGCAAAGTCAGCAAAGGTTACAAAGGCTTTGAATTTGACACCTCTAAAGTAGTCACATTGGAGCAAGATTTATCACGCCGTGATTTAACCATTAATGCCATTGCTGAGAAAGACGGTGAATTGTTTGACCCATTTAATGGTCAAGAGGATTTAAATAATGGCTTATTAAAACATGTGTCTGACGCCTTTAGTGAAGACCCAGTACGCGTACTACGCGTGGCGCGGTTTGCTGCCAGGTTTAAAGTATTTGGTTTTAAGGTGGCACACTCAACGCATCGACTAATGAAAGATATGGTGGCTTCAGGTGAGGTCGATGCACTCACGCCTGAGCGTGTTTTTAAAGAGCTAGAAAAGGCGTTGTCTTATGAGACACCTTCTGCTTTTTTTAAGGTGTTGAGTGCTTGTGGTGCGGATGCAAAAGTATTTCCGATGCTTGATAATGGTAATCATACAACGCATGATAATGAATTTGAGTTTTTAGATCAGTTGGACACCAGTAGCTCGGTGATCAGGTTTGCACTGTGGCTACATAACCAGAGCGCCGATACCATTGAGCAATTATGCCAGCATATTAAATGCCCCAAAGAATACACCCAACTTGCTATGCTGACGAGTCAGTGGCGAATGCTTGCTAGCCAGCTAAAAAATCAAAGCGCAGAAGATATTTTGACATTTTTTAACCGAACTGATGCATTAAGACGCAAACAGCGTTTTGAGCAATTGCTTAGAGTATTCGTTTTACTGGGTATTGAAGTTGAGTCAATCAAGCAACTGCGTGATGAGCTTGACAATATTGATATCGCTAGCCTTGATAAAAGCAATATTGCCAAGGCGATTCAGAATGAGAAAATGTCAATTATTGCGCTATTTCTTAACTCGACAAAGTGAATCATACTCACAATAGGTGCAAGCACCTTTAGTGGGTAATACTTGTGCATTTCCTTGTTGGTAATCTTGGCTGGTTTGGTCTAATTGCTGCTGCCAAAGTTCGAGTTGTTCATCCCAATCAGTGCAAGATTTTTGCCTAGATGTTTTCTTGGGTAATGAGTCTTTGTCTTTAGCTAGGCCGGTGTAGCTAATTTCATCTGCTGCTGGCTTGATAAAGGCAATGCCATCGGCTGAATGAGTGGTGGCATAAATAGGCAATTGCGGCTCTTTTATGGCCTTGCCACACCAAGGGTTGCTTGGCAGATTGCCGGTTTTGTAATCAAAAATAATGTGGTCGCCGTTATCCATTTCATCAACGCGATCAAGGCGTGTGTTAAAGCGTAACCCAGCAATATTGGCTTCAATGGTTTTTTCAGTGGCAATCACCCTAAAAGCATCGCGTTGTTTTTCAGTAGCGATGAATTTATGAATAATTTGGTTAAGACGATCTTGCTCAATTTGAGTAAAGCCAGAGCGCTGATAACGCTTTAATTCCTGCGCAATGGCAGTATCGATCAATTGGTTTAAGGCATCTTGGTCATAAGCAATTAGATCAACAGAAGATGGCACTTGCTGATAAATGGACTCTAGCACTTTGTGTACCACATCACCTTGTTCTGATCGACTTAGGCCAACGTGTGGTGGGTCAAATTTTTTGATATTTAGGCGATGAGTAAAACCCTTAAAAGCACAAGCCATTTGGTCTTTTAGAATACCCACGCCGCCACTTACTTGTATATCGGCTAATGGCACGGCTTGATTGTCATCAATGCTCTCTAGTGTGGCAGGCTCAAATTGATGTTCGGGCGTTTTAATTTCATTATCAAAGCTCAACAAGGGTGAGCCGTGCTGTTCACTTTCAAAGTGATTTTTGGCATAAGAACACGTAACTTGCTCAGAGAGATTGATCAAATTATTGAGTGTGTCTTGTGCATCTTTGGCAATCAGCTCAAAATTACTATGGGGGATTTGATGCTGTGAGGCAATGTCGTTAGGGATAAAACGTGGAGAATTGAGCGCTGCTGGCAAGAAGCTATCGGTCATGCCAATTACCCAGGCCTCATCAAAATACAAGCCTTCTGCTTCTAGACTGCCAAGTATTTGAATGGGTGTTTTGGCAGATTGCGCTTGGAAAATCACCTGTGATAACCAAGTGTGTAAATCATTGATGGCTTGTGATATGCTAACCTTGCTAGTGATTTGAGCCAATTGGTTTAACCCCAAACTGGTTTGCTGATATTTGTTAAACAATTGGTATTCGACACTAGATAGCGCTCTGTCAGTTGCAAAACCCCAATCTTGCAGACATGTATTAAAGTTTAACAACCATTGGTCGTGTTTTTGATGGCCACTAGTGACCTGTGTACTAATACTGTCGATGAGTTTTTTGAGTAAGGGCGTGTTAGCCAAATGCGCATCAAGCTGATTGAGTTTAAAGTGTGTTTGTGACCAAGATAAAACTTGATTCACTAATAGCGCACGGTTTGATTGTTCCGCTTTGGCATGAGCGATGTAGGGTGAAGTAATAGCGGTATTAAAGGTTTCGGTGCTGATATAGTTGCTTTGTAATTGCCCAGATAGTTGCAGTATCAATAGTAAATGTTTGACTAGTGGATAGTCAGTCAGTGGCAAACCTAGAGAAATGTTATAGGCCTTTTGTCCGGTACCAACAAGCACATCATTAAACACCTGATCAAAAATTGATTTTATTTGATGGTGTTCACTATTGAGTTGCGGGCTAACAACGGCAATGTGTTTTTCTGGGTGTTTGTTGTGCAAGTTTTTAGCCCAGTTGGCAACATGGAAGATTTCATCTTGCGTTGTGTTAAAAATTTGGTTGCTACTGTGTGTGTTTGCTTGCCTTGCACTTAAAACCTGATGACCGATGTTGGTAAATAAAAGTGACTGCTCAGGTGTGAGTGTTTTAAATCCGTATAGGTAAGGTTGGCTAATCTCACAGTCGCGATTTAAAATAAGTTTGGATAAATCATTCACATCAAGCACATTAAGTTTAAGCTTAATTTGTTGATAATCTAGCATCCAAGTACTCAATAAATCGCTACTTTGGTGGTGAGAGTCAAGCAGTTCAGAAGGGTTGATCAAATGCGCATAACAATAATCAATGTTTTTGACCACTTCATCTAGTAAGCGTGTATCAATTGTTTGACCTAAGCGCGCCATAGACTGGGCGATCAGTGTTCTAGATTCAACGGCTGAAATAAGTCGCCTAGATGAGTTTGGATTAATCTCTTTCCAAGTATGTTGCAGGTATTGCTTCCAAGAAAAGGTTTGAGGCAGGGCCGAGACGCCGTGCTGCATACCCCAAGTTTTTTTAAAGGCTAATACTTGTCGATTATTAGCTAAGACGACTTGGTCCTTAGCACTGAGTTTTGTTAGGTCGGTATTAATCCACATGACCGAAGAAAGTATCGAGTCTGCCCCAAAGTGTTTCTAGACCTTGTTTTTTTAAACTAGAAAACAATTGCACTTCTACATAAGGATGTGGCTTGATGGCGCGTCTAACTTTAAGTAGGGCATTGCTCGCCGCACCTTTTTTAAGTTTGTCTGACTTGGTTAATAAGATTTGTGTAGGTAGGTTAATACTCACACACCAATCCAGCATCATTTGGTCAAATTTTGTTAGTGGGCGACGCACATCCATCACCAATACTGCGCCTGCTAAACAGTGGCGTTTTTCAAAATATTCACTCATGTCGATGTGCCATTGCTCTTTAATATGTTCGGGCACTTTGGCGTAACCATAGCCTGGTAAATCGACCAAACGACGATCCTGATCTAATTCAAAAAACACCAAATGCTGAGTTCTACCTGGTGTCCGAGAGACTTTAGCTAGCTTTTTTTGTAGTGTGAGTGTGTTGATGGCACTTGATTTTCCGGCGTTAGAGCGCCCGGAAAAAATAACTTCGTAGCCTTGATCTTCTGGACATCCCTTAAGTGACGGGCATGAGAGTAAAAATTTTGCTTGGTGGTAGATGTTGCTCATTCAGTTAAACAGATGTATAATATGCAATTTCATGGTGTGGACTGCCATTATATATTTTAGTTTATAAAAATAAGGAGAGAGTAATGAAGAAAGTTTTATTAGTAGCAGCAGCGGCTGCAATTTCAATGGGTTCATTTTCAGTTCAAGCAGACGGCGGCGCAATGTACAACAACTTAGGTTGTTCAGGTTGTCACGGTGCTGGCGGTAAATCAGTGGTACCATCATACCCATCATTAGCAGGCAAAGATGCTGCATGGCTTGTTCAGCAATTAAAAGATTTCCAAACTGGTGCACGTAAAGATGCAACAATGAACGCTATGGCTGGTATGGCTGCAGGCCATGAGCAAGCAATTGCTGATTATTTAGCTGCACAATAAATTACTAGCGACTTTTGTCGCATCCGTAATTGATAGAATTTAAGCTTTAAATTCTATATTATGATAAGCCGATATTAAGTATAATATCGGCTTATTTTTTTGCGAAAGAGGAAGCCCATGAATAAATTAACATTAATTTTTAGCGCGGTATTAGCTTTAGTTTCAACACACACTTTAGCGGCAGGCGACGTAGCACTTGGTCAAGCCAAAGCAGCAACTTGTATTGGTTGTCATGGTGTTAACGGTAATTCAATGATTCCAAATTTTCCTAAACTAGCAGGCCAAAGCGAAGCGTACTTATTAAAACAATTAAGAGAATTTAAAACCAGTGACCGTACAGATGCTATGATGGCTGGCATGGTAGCACCGTTAACAGATGCTGACATGGAAAATATTTCTGCGTATTACGCGGCACAAAAAGTAACACCAGGTACGACTAAACCAGGTGCAAATATTGCTCTAGGTGAAAAAATCTATCGCGGTGGCAAGAAAGACACAGGCGTTACTGCTTGTATTGCCTGTCATGGTCCACAAGGAAAAGGTATTCCAGCTGCAGGTTTTCCAGTATTGTCTTCACAACATGCGGCTTATACTGCCAAGCAACTTAAATTATTCCGTCAAGATTCAATCAATGCGCAAACAGGTGCAAGTGCACCAAGCAGAACAAATGATTACGAAGGTATGATGATTAACTTCACCAAAAGTTTAACCAATGAAGAGATTGATGCAGTTTCTGAGTACATTGCTGGTCTACACTAAAACCTATTTTTAGAGATTTTCTTTAATCTTTAAAAAATTAAAAAAAGGCAGTGCTTACTGCCTTTTTTATTGCACATGAAAATACTGTCCTATCAGGTATAATTCATTCTTTTTTAAGTACAATATCGGATTTATAACACATGAAAACTTCATTAGAAACATTAGATGGCCTTAAAAGATCGTTAACGGTTAAATTGCCTGCAGATACTTTTAAACAGAAAACAGATGCAGTCTTGCAAAAGATGGCGTCACAAGTGACTATTGATGGCTTTAGAAAAGGCAAGGTGCCTTTATCTATTTTGCGCAAGCAATTTGGTGACAATGCCACTTCAGATGCGGTAAATGATATTGTTAATGAGACTTTGTTTGATGCGCTAACAGAAGCAAATGTAACACCAGCAGCGCGTCCTACCATTACCAAGATAGATTCACAAGACGAAAAAGAGTTTACTTACACGGTTGAGTTTGAAGTTTATCCTGAGATCGAAATTGCTGACTTTTCTAAGTTAAAGATTGAGCAAACTAAAGTAAAAATCACCAAAGCAGATGAAGAAAGAACTCTACAAGGCTTGGTTGATCAATCAACTGAATACAAATCAGTTAAGCGTAAGTCTAAAGAGGGTGATCAAGTAACGATTGACTTCGAAGGTATTATGGATGGCAAGGTTTTTGATGGCGGTAAAGCCACTGATTTCCAGCTGGTTTTAGGTAAAGGAAAGATGATTAAAGGATTTGAAGATGGTTTAACTGATGTTGCTGCAGGTAAGTCAATTAGCTTGGATTTGACTTTCCCTAAAGATTATCACGCACCACAGTTAGCAGGAAAAGAAGTAACTTTTGAGATTTCTGTCACTGATGTTGCCTCACCTAAATCGCCAAAATTAGACAATAAATTTGCTGAGAAATTTGGCGAAAAAGACATGGATGCACTAAAGAAGAGCATGAAAGAACAAATGCGTGTTGAAATTGATAGCCGTATTGCTGAAGAAAATAAAAATGCAATATTTAATGCATTATTAGCTGAGAGTGATTTTACTGTGCCTCAAAGCTCTATTGATAGTGAAGCTCAAAACCTATTGCAAGAGATGAAAGAGCGCATGGAGCAACAAGGTATGCCAGCTCAAGGTGATATGGATGCCTCTGCATTTAATACAGAAGCAGAACGCCGTGTTAAATTAGGGTTGTTGATTAATGCAGTTTCTAGTAACCATGACTTGACTGCTAGCAAAGAGCAAATTGATGCTAAGTTAGAAGAAATGTCACAGATGTATGGCGAAAATGCACAACAAATGATAGACTACTACAATGAAGATCCAACAAGATTAACCCATGTTGAATTATTAGTGGTTGAGAAAATGGTGCAAGATACCATTTTAGAGAAAGCAACCGTTACTTTTAAAGATAAGAAATTTCAGGAAGCATCACAACCGCAAGCATAAATGACAATTAAAAACCTAAATCAAGTGCCAATGGTGGTAGAGCAGTCTGCCAAAGGTGAGCGAGCTTATGATATTTATTCACGCCTTTTAAAAGAGCGTGTTATTTTTATGGTTGGCCCAGTAGAAGATTATATGGCTAATGTTATTGTGGCCCAATTGCTATTTTTAGAGTCTGAAAACCCTGATAAAGATATTCATTTATATATCAATTCACCAGGCGGATCGGTTTCTGCAGGTTTGGCGATTTATGACACCATGCAGTTTATTAAGCCAGATGTTTCCACCTTGTGTATTGGTCAAGCAGCAAGTATGGGTGCTTTGTTGTTAACAGCAGGTGCTAAAGGTAAGCGTTTTGCCCTGCCGAATGCCAGATGTATGATTCACCAGCCTTTGGGTGGTTTCTCTGGCCAAGCCAGTGATATTGATATCCATGCACAAGAAATCTTAAAAGTGAGAGAAAAACTTAACAGTATTTTAAAGTCTCACACTGGCCAAGCTATTAAGACCATTCAAAAAGACACAGATAGAGATAACTTTATGTCAGCTGATGAGGCGGCTAAATACGGTCTCATTGACAAGGTTCTTAAACAACGTTAAGTTTATGGCAGCAGATATCGAAGAATTACATTGTTCATTTTGCGGCAAAGCCAAAGCCGAGGTTGATCGTTTAATTGCGGGCCCAGGTGTTTATATTTGTAACGAATGTATTGAGTCATGCCATGACTTGATCCAAGAGCAAGCGCTTAAAGAAATTACCGAGGCACATCAAGAGTGGGATTACACCCCTAAGCAATTACTTGATTTTTTAAATGATTACGTAATCGGCCAAGACCACGCTAAAAAAGTATTGTCAGTTGCAGTTTACAACCACTATAAGCGCTTACAAAGTGGCTATGTTTCAAATGAGGTTGAGCTAGACAAATCTAACATCTTAATGATTGGCCCAACTGGTTCAGGCAAGACGCTATTGGCACAAACATTAGCGCGTATTTTGGATGTGCCGTTTACGGTGGCTGATGCAACCACGTTGACTGAAGCAGGTTATGTGGGCGATGATGTCGAAAATGTCATTAAGAATTTATTGTCTAAATGTGATTTTGATGCCGATCGTGCAGAGCGCGGTATTATTTTTATCGATGAAATTGATAAGATTTCTCGTCGCTCAGATTCACCTTCGATTACCCGCGATGTATCAGGCGAGGGTGTACAGCAAGCCATGCTTAAACTGATTGAAGGCACAGTGGCCTCAGTACCACCACAAGGTGGTCGTAAGCATCCTAATCAAGAAACTATTGATGTTGACACTTCAAAGATTTTATTTATTTGTGGCGGTGCGTTTGATGGTCTAGATAAGATTATTGGAAGGCGCGTTGAAAAAGCCACAGGCATTGGTTTTTCTGCTGATGTTAAAGATCTTAATGAAGAAAAAACACTGACAGACTTATTTGATCTAATTGAGCCAGAAGATTTAATTAAATATGGCTTGATCCCAGAATTAGTAGGGCGCCTACCGGTGCAAACAGCACTCAGCGAGCTAGGCGAAGATGCATTAATTCAAATCTTAACAAAACCTAAAAACTCAGTGGTGAAGCAGTTCCAAGAGGTGTTTTCAATGGAAGGTGTTAAACTAACTTTCAGAAAACCAGCCTTATCAGCCATTGCTAAATTGGCCATTAAGCGTAAAACAGGTGCTCGAGGCTTGCGCTCTATCTTAGAAGATTTGTTGCTAGACACCATGTTTGAATTGCCATCATTAGACGATGTCAATGAAGTAGTGATTGACAAAGCAGTGGTTGAGAAGAAAAAAGACCCGTTAATGGTATATCGATCAGCCAAGAAGTCTAAAAAAGCCAGCTAACCTACCCGAACTCAGTTGGAATTATTTGATCGTCAAAAAGCCGCAGTTGGCCAAGGTGAACGAACGCTACTGGTCTATGTAGAGCTTCCTAATAATCGACATGTTCATAATGGTATGGACGAATTTGAAGAATTGGCCAGATCTTCAGGTTTATTTGTTGTTAAAAATCTTAAAGTTACGCGCAACTTTGCCAATGCTAAATATTTTATTGGCTCAGGCAAGGTGGATGAGCTTTCAGATTTGGTTAAAGAATTAGAGCTTGATTTGGTGATTTTTTCAACTGAATTATCTCCATCGCAAGAGCGAAATTTAGAAAAATCATTAGAGTGTCAAGTGATGGATCGCACTGGTCTTATCCTAGATATATTCTCACTCAGAGCGCGATCTTTTGAGGGTAAATTACAAGTCGAACTGGCCCAATTACGCCACCTATCTACTAGGCTAGTGAGGGGTTGGACACACCTTGAGCGTCAAAAAGGTGGTATTGGTTTACGAGGCCCAGGTGAAACCCAATTAGAAACGGATAAGCGTCTAATTGCTGTGCGCATTAAAAACATCACCAAACGCTTAGACAAAGTACATAAGCAGCGTGATTTAGGGCGTAAATCTCGCGTCAAGAGCGAACTACCGATGATCGCTTTGGCGGGTTATACCAATGCTGGAAAATCCACTTTGTTTAATACCATTACCCAAGCCGAAGTATTTGCAGATGATCAATTATTTGCCACCTTGGATTCAACCATTCGACGTGTGATTTTGCCAGCTTCAGGTGAAGCAGTCATTGCAGATACCGTTGGCTTTATTCAAGACTTGCCCCATGATTTGGTGGCGGCTTTTAAATCAACCTTAGAAGAAACCCGACAATCGAACGTGCTGCTACATGTGGTTGATGCTTCGGATGAATACAATCCAGAGAAAATTGACCAAGTTGAAGATATTATTTTTGAAATTGGTGCTGGGAAAATCCCCACTATTTTGGTGATGAATAAAATAGATTGTTTGCCTGATTTTGCACCTAGAATGGATCGTGATCAAGACGGCAGAATCTATCGTGTTTGGATTTCGGCACAAAAAGGTTTGGGCATTGATTTGCTTTATCAGGCATTAGCAGAGCAGCTTAGTGGTATGATGACACGTGCCAAAATACAACTGGATGTGCAGTCGGCTTATATTCGTAGTGAGATTCACAATATTGGCTATATCCACAATGAGAAGGTGGATGATTTTGGTGCTTGGGTACTTGAAATTAACGTCACAAACCACTATCTATCTAAATTATTAAACAAACAAGGTGTTAAATTGTTATGGGAACAGAAGCCACAACAGAAATCATTGATCTAGCTCAGGAGCGAGTGCCTTTATTGCCTTTGCGTGATGTGGTGGTTTTCCCACACACAGTGATGCCACTTTTTGTTGGTAGAAAATCTTCCGTTAATGCCATTACCCAAGCAATGGGCACTAATAAGTACATCTTTTTAGTAGCGCAAAAAGATGAAAAAACCGAAAATCCTGCCAATAATGATTTGCATCAAGTGGGTACGCTCGCCACTATTTTACAAATGTTGAAATTACCTGATGGTACGATTAAGGTTTTGGTTGAAGGTGTTAAACGAGCAAAGATTAATGAGTTTTTTGAAACGGAAGATTACACTGAGGTATCAGTTAGTGAATTTAACCTAGAGTCTAGTGAAAATACTGAAATCAAGGCGATGATGCGCTTAGCGTTAGACAGTTTTGAATCTTATCTTAAACTTAATAAAAAAATACCGGAAGAGGTGTTTAAAGCATTGCAAGATATTTCTGATGTCGAGCGTTTCAGTGATGTCATTATTGCTAATCTCAACCTTAAGCTTGATGAAAAACAATCCTTACTTGAGGGTGATCACGCTAAAGACAGACTCGATAAAATCTTGGCAGTTATTCAGGGTGAGATTGATGTTCTGAGTGCTGAGAAGAAGATCCAATCTCGCGTGCGCAAACAAATGGAGTCCAACCAAAGAGATTACTATTTGAATGAGCAAATGAAATCCATTCAAAAAGAATTAGGCCAAGCTGAAGACGAAAATGAAATTGAAGACCTGCAGGCAGGCATTAATAAAGCAAAAATGCCAAAAGCTGCCAAAGCCAAAGCAGAGTCTGAACTCAAAAAACTCTCGCGCATGTCATCCCAGTCATCAGATGCTTCGATCATTCGCACCTATATTGAAAACTTATGTGATGTGCCATGGAAAAAACAAACGCGCATCAACAAAGACCTAAATAAAGCACAAAAGATTTTAGACGATGATCACTATGGCCTAAATAAGGTCAAAGAGCGCATTTTGGAGCACTTAGCTGTGCAAACTCGCGTTACTCACAATAAAGCCAATATTTTGTGCCTTGTTGGCCCTCCTGGCGTGGGTAAAACCTCACTCGGTGAATCAATTGCCAAAGCGGTTAATCGTAAATACGTGCGTATGGCTTTAGGTGGTGTGCGTGACGAAGCTGAAATTCGCGGTCACAGACGTACTTACATTGGCGCAATGCCAGGCTCTATCGTGCAAAAAATGCAAAAAGTAAAGGTTAAAAACCCACTATTTTTGCTAGATGAAATTGAAAAAATGGCCTCTGATTATCGAGGTGACCCATCTTCAGCGATGCTTGAAGTATTGGATCCTGAGCAAAACCACACCTTTAATGACCATTATTTGGAAGTTGATTACGATCTCTCGCAAGTAATGTTTGTGGCCACGGCCAATTCGCTGGATTTGCCACAGCCATTGCTAGACCGTATGGAAATTATTGAGCTATCTGGCTATACCGAAGATGAAAAGGTGCAAATTGCTAAGCGTCATTTAGTGGCTAAGGCCATGGAAAATAACGGCATCAAACCAAATGAGATTGATTTTAAAGATTCGGCAATTTTAGACATTATCCGTTACTACACACGTGAGGCAGGTGTGCGTAGTTTGAGTCGCACCATTAGTACCATTTGTCGTAAAGTGGTAAAAGAAGTCGTGCTTAAAAAACGTAAAGGCCGAGCCATTATCAATGCTAAAAGTCTACCTAAGTATCTTGGTGTTAAAAAATTCCGTTATGGTTTAGCAGAAGAGCACAATCAAATCGGTGAGGTAACTGGCTTAGCATGGACATCGGTTGGCGGTGATTTATTAACCATTGAAGCCACCACTTACAAAGGCAAAGGTAAGCTTAATTACACCGGTCAATTGGGCGATGTGATGAAAGAGTCAATTCAAGCGGCGATGAGTGTCACCCGTACACGAGCAGAAGAATTAGGCATTGCTGATGATTTTCAAGACAAGCTTGATATCCATATTCACGTACCGGACGGCTCTACACCAAAAGATGGCCCAAGTGCAGGCGCAGCAATGTGTACCGCACTCGTATCTGTACTCACAGGGCGCAAGGTTAGAGCCGATGTGGCGATGACAGGTGAAATCACACTTCGTGGTGAAATCACACCAATTGGTGGCCTCAAAGAAAAAATGCTAGCAGCACTTCGTGGCGGTATTAAAACGGTAATCATCCCGGATGATAATGAGCGTGAACTTTCTGAAGTGCCAGATAAGATCAAGGGTAAACTAGAGGTGATTAAAGTTAAGTGGATTGACGAAGTGCTGGATATTGCTTTAGAAAAATAACACAATAAAAAAGGCGCTTTAAGCGCCTTTTTGTTAACTAAATTTTTAACAATTAAGGTCGAACATAAGAATAACCTTGCTGTTGTAATTCGCCGATACGAACCACACCAGAAGGTGTTATGCTTACACCATCCGTTAATTTTGGAAAATGACCTTTCTTTTTCTTAAAGCCATTCATGGTATTTTGACAAGCACTGAAAGTGATATTGTTCATCGCCATCTTTTCAACACGAGCTGCATTTTTACTGCCTGTGGTTAAGATGCCCAAGCCTGGACCATAGGCTACAACTTCTACATCAACTTTGTCGGCGCCATAGTATTTTTGTAAGTTAGCCGCATTGTTGAGTACAATTTTTTGTGTTCTTGCATCATCCGTGCTAATTTGAATGACGTATTTTGGATTAGCTGCCTGTGCGTTTAATGTGAGTAATGCGAATGCCGCAATACCAAGTAGTAGTTTTTTCATAATTTCCCCCAAGTTAAAAAAATGTCTTTTTTAAGTAAAGACAAAGCCATATTACACCGTTTTTTAATTTTTTACTTGTCAAATTAATTACTAAGCTAAAAATTAAAAACAATTTTGTTGTTATAACTCACTGATACGAATGGCCTGATGGTTGCACAATTGATTTATAATGAGGTTTTTAAAATAGATAAATGCTTTTAGATAACTAAACCGGCATTTTTGTTTAATGATGAATGAGCATTTATTGATACAAATTGTTTTGTTACTCACCATTGCGGTGATAACAGTTTCTATATCACGTCGTTTGCATTTTCCGCCTATTCTAGGCTATATTATTGTTGGCGTTATTGTTGGACCTAATGGACTTGGGTTTATTGATAAAGCTGAAAATATTGAACTTTTAGCCGAACTTGGTATTGTATTTTTATTATTTGCCATTGGCTTGGAGTTTTCTGTTGGGCAGATGATGGCCATGCGTAGACAAGTGTTTGGTATGGGCGCCGCGCAGGTTTTTACAACCGCTGCTGTGATTTATTTAATTACTTATTTGGCAGGCTTAGATACAAATACCAGTATTGTTATTTCAAGCGCCTTCGCACTTTCTTCAACTGCTATCGTCATTAAACAGCTCACTGAGCAGTCTGAAATCAGATCTAGGCATGGCCGTTCTGCATTAGGCATTCTTATTTTTCAAGATATTATGGTTATTCCATTATTGATTCTTATTCCTGCCTTGGCAATGAGCAGCAATGGTGATGGCGTATCTTGGTTATTAACTGAAGCATTTTTAAAAGGCATATTGGTGGTTGTCTTAATTCACATAATTGGCAAATACTTACTAAGGCCAATCTTTCATGAAGTGGCTAGTGCTAAGTCGCAAGAACTTTTTACACTAACCGTTTTAACGGTTGCTCTCGGGGCGGCGGCCTTCACTGAAGAAATGGGCTTGTCGATGACATTGGGTGCTTTTTTGGCAGGCACAATGCTGAGTGAAACCGAATATCGGCACCAAATTGAAGCAGACATTCGTCCTTTTCAAGATATTTTATTAGGGTTGTTTTTTGTCACTATCGGCATGTCGATTTCTATTGAGATAATGACACAGCACTTTTGGACCATTGCACTGATTACTTTGGCAGTGATTTTGATTAAAGGCGGGATTATTTATATGGTCGCCCGATTATTTCGTAAAGAGGGTGGTGTGTCTATGCGTGTAGCCTTGTCTTTGTCGCAAGTCGGCGAGTTTGGTTTAGTATTGTTAAGTCTGGCTTTTTCGTATCATTTACTACCAAATGAAACAGGCAATATTTTATTGACTGCTGCGGTATTAAGCATGTCACTAACGCCATTTATCATTAAATTTAATGGCAAGATTGCAAAGTTTATACACAAAGATTCTTATTCTAATAATCATCAAGAAATTGAAGACGCCATTATTGAAGAAAGTAAACACTTAAAAGACCATGTTATTTTGTGTGGATTTGGACGTGTTGGGCAAACGGTTGAGCGCTTTTTGCGCAAAGCCAACCACCCATTTGTTGTGCTGGACATGGATATTAAGCGTGTACATGAGGCTCATGATGCAGGTGAGGCGGTTTATTATGGTGACGCAGCTAAACAAAATATTTTAATGGCAGCAGAAATTAATAAAGCCAAGGTAATGATTATTACTTTTAGTGATTTCCATTCGACGCTAAAGATCATTAAAACGACTCGACAACTCAATAAAGACATCCCTATTTTGGTGCGCACATTAAATGATCTACATGTGAATGAATTGTTTGAAGCAGGCGCAACTGAGGTGATTCCTGATACCTTTGAATCTAGCATTATGCTGGCCTCGCACTTGATGTTAATGATTGGACAGTCACCGAGTCGAGTGTTTAAAAATACCCGTCAAATTCGTCAAGATCGTTATAAGATTCTTGAAAATTTTTATCCTGGTGAGGATGATAATCCACTGGAACAGCATCAAGTCATGAAAGGCATTATTCATAGTGTGCTAGTTGAGGGTTCGATGCACGCGATTGGTTATCGCTTAGGAGATCTGTGTCTTGAAAACTTCAATGTTAAGGTTGAGGCGATTAAGCGTGGACATGTTAGGGGTGAAAACCCTTCTGAAGAAACTCGAATTCGTAACGATGACTATATTGTTCTGAGTGGCTTGATTGAAGACATTGAACGTGCTGAAAAGTATTTGATTGCAGGTTGATCAAACTGTCGTGATGTCAGTTGGTATTGGCTAAAATTCATAAAATTTAGCGCATTTGCAGAAGGTGAATTGCCTTTAGGTAAGAGAGGCTACCCTGGGGTATTATTTCCGAAATTTCTCAATTTGTATTATAGGCAAGGCCTATAACCACCTAAAAATGCCATT